>CAJUMQ010000006.1:97507-98029 GCA_910587035.1 uncultured Desulfovibrio sp.
TAATATGATCTTCATTGGTGGGCAAATTAGATGAACATTTTATAAATAAGGAAATGCAAAATGAAAAATCTATTTAAGATAATTTTCCTGGCTGTATTACCTTTACTTTTTACAACAACTTCTGGATATGCTGAAAATCTTGGCCTCTATGAATTCAACTTGAATACAGACATATATTCGACCATTGATAAAGCGATTAATAGTGGCTTTAGAATAAAGGTTTATGGGTCAAATCTTAGCCCAGATTTTGCGGCAAAAATGTTTCAACTTTCATATGCCTATGAAATAGCAAACGTAAATCATCTAAGTAAAAATTTTGAAAACGAGCAGGCACTCTATAGAATAGTAACAAATAAAGAAGAAATTAAATATGCCAAAGGATTTAATGTTTACAACTTTTTAAATGGCAAAGGAGATGTAATTGGCTCATTTATATTTGATGAAAATCTTATTTTTATAAATAAAAATAAATATAATTTTAATATAATACCAGTAAAAATATATAAAGAAAGTTTGACTATT
>CAJUMQ010000007.1 GCA_910587035.1 uncultured Desulfovibrio sp.
AATCCTTTTACAGCCAATTCTATTCCGATATATTTTGGAGATCCAGACATCTCTATTGATTATAATACAAAAGCCTTTATAAATTGTTGTGATTTTAACAGTTTTGAGGAAGTAATTGACTATATAAAGTTTCTTGATAATGACAATGAAGCATATATGGATATGCTTAAATCTCCAGCAATGAACCAAAATTACGAAAAACCATGTGTTGATAAATTTATATTACATATTATAGAAAAAGGTATTAATTACCATAGATATAGAGTGTGTAATGGTTGTGATATACAACCATATCATTACTTTAATAAATTAATTAACTCTTTTTGGAATAATGGTTATAAAGAATTAGTAAATTATCATTGTAAAACACAGATTCCAAATTTGGATGATTTGTTATATGTGCATAAGTCACTTACGCCTCAATATAATAAAATATTTTCTAGAAATGATAATGTGGAGATTATAAATCTTTCATCCACATATAAGTCATATATATCAAAATTTTATGGCGAGTTATCGCTTCATCATGAGAAAATGCTGGCGAATATTAGTGCTATCTCGTTTTTAAGAAATACAGTTACCTTTGTAGACGATGCTAATTTAGAAACAAGATACTTAGATTTTTATAATATTATCAAGCCTTATAGAGTTAATGATAAAAATAAAATACGTGTTGGTGGAAATATGGATGGAGGATGTGTACTTTTACAACCTGAACAAACAGATGTTGTAATCAGTGCTGGTCTCACAAGTAAGAGCGGGGCATATGACAGAGATTGCGATTTTACACAATTAGGATGTATAGTATATCAGTTTGATAAAAATATAAATAGCGATATAGAATTTGAAAATATAAATAAACATAATTTAGATATTGGATATATGACTGATTATGATAAATCAATAATATCAATATCAGATGTGATAACCAATAATAATATTCAAGACAGCAATCCTATACTTGTTATGGATGTTGAAGGAAGAGAGCTTGAGATCTTAGAACGTTTAGATGATGATACTCTTTCTAAGTTTAGTCAGATACATATAGAATTTCATGGGTTATTGCAAAGTAAAAAATATTTTCAGATAATCCAGATATTAAAAAAAATATTAAGATTTTATAATCCAATACATATTCATTTTCATAATATTTCTAAAGTCTACGCCTTCAGAAACTTTATAGTATGTGATGTCTTCCAAATTTCTTTTGCAAATAAAAAACTTTATCGTTTTGATGAGACTTCCGAAATATTTCCTACAGCATTGGATTATCCCAATTTACAATCATTACCAGATATATATATAGGCAGTTTTTATGATATATTACATAAATAAGCATATTAAACATTTTTCATTTCTGACATCTATCGCTTTAATTTGAATATATCATTAGGTGAAAGCATGAAGTCTCAAGTTGTTGGTTATATTGAAGATAACTTCTTTATCGTAACGTCAGAAAATTATAAAAAAATGCAAGCGGCTTTCTATGGGTATGTTTTTACTGAAGAAAAAATTTTAATTCGTGAAAACCCAGACAATATAGACATAGACATATATAGTCCTGGTATATATGTAAATATTGCTATTGATAATAATACAATAGTAATAAAGCAGGATTATTATTGTGGTTTTGGTCTATATATATATAGATATAATGATTATTGGGCTGTTTCAAATTCGCTATACATGTTGATAAATTATTTATCAACAAAAAGTGATTTGACAATTAATAGTGATTTTTTTGATCTTTATATGGTCAAAGATGTTATTCCACCATCGGAAACAGAAACAATTATAAAAGAAATAAATGAATTGAAGCAAGGTGAATATATATCAATAAATAAGGAACGTTGTGAATTAAATGTAATAAAGTCCAATATCGAAAAATATTCCGTAGATATTTTTAGTCGTGAAGGCTTTGAATTAATTAAAAAATGGCGAAATAGATACATCAATATTATAAAATCTCTTTTAATCAATGATTATATAGTAACTGCTGATTTGTCTGGAGGATTTGATACACGCGCATGTTTGTGCATCTATAAAGAGTTATTGGATCAAAAATTTAATATTGCTATCCATACCAGTACAGATGGCTTATCCTGTCACCCGGAGGATTTACAAATTGCTACAAAAATAGCTGATATATATAATTTCAAATTGAATAATTTGGCCAACGTACCATCAATTAAAATTGATTCAATTGAATCATTGTTGATGTGTTTTTATCCAATGTTTTTTTCTCATGATGAAATGTACTATAAAGGTTGCATATATAAATCTCCAATCTTTTGTATCTCAGGAGCAGGTGGAGAGAGTATGCGTGACTATTGGACTGGATCATATGATGACTATATATCCAATATTGTAAATTATAATAATATATTAGATTTGGAGTTTGATTCGGGAGCAAAGCGGATATTATCTCGTATGATATCATCTTTAAAAAAAGATTATCATGAAAATATAGATGAAGCACAGAAAATATATATCCATACAAGAATTAAGAATCATTTTTTGAGATCTGGTATTGAATCATTTCTGGCAAACAAGATATATATTATGCCCCTACTTGATCCAATATTACTTAAACTTGATATGACAAAAAGTACAACGCATGATGCAAAATCATTTCTAGCATTTCTGTTTGAAAGATATTTGCCAGAAATATCAAATTTAGGATTTGAAGGCAAAAGGTATATAGAAAAAAATACATTAGCTTATGTCAAAGAATACAATAAAAATTTGCCTATTGATGAAAATATTGATGATAAAAAATGTACAATATATATAAAGAATAATTCAATAGATAGTAGTCGTTTTGTAGATGAATGTAATCCGCGGCAATATATTTTTAATATGTATCGAAGCGAATTGATGAAAAAATTTATCGCAAATAAATATAATTATAAATTATACAGATTCGCAATGCAATATTATGAAAAAAATAGCTTTGTTCCTGATAGGTTTATAATCAAATTGGTTTCCCTTTTTATTTTAAATTATATATTGCAAGGCGACTCTCCATTTTTTAGAAACAACAATAAATATTTTAAAAAATATTGTATCTATGAGCTTATTAATAATATTTCAACCGCAAGAATAGATTTGATAAATGAGTCTGCGAGTGATAGCAGGATAATGCCAATATATTATGATCACAAACTGATGAAGCTGGATTCTCCAAAGTGGTTTATGTCAAAATTAGGTCAAGGTATAGTTTTGGAATGTAAACCATACAGTAGCGTTTTTAGATTTAAAACGAATTTGACTGGAACGCTTAAGGTTGCATTTAGGGCAATGGATAAAAAGTATAATATAAATAAGGAACTTCAACTAAAAATTGATTATCATAAAATATTGATTAAATCTCTATCTAAAAAAGTTGTTTTAAAGGAGTACGAAAATTTATATGGATTATCACATGATAATTCATTTCGAATTTCACTCCCTGTTGATTCAAATGAAGAGCTAGAAATATTTATAAACTTTTCACCATATGACTATAATATTAATGATTTTATTAATATCGTAACCGAAGCATATCAAGAATTTTATCTAAATTAGATTTGATTTATAATGAAAAATATTTTTCTCAGTGGTTCATTTGGCATGGTTGGACATAATATCCTGGATGCCTTTAATGGAAGTTCGTACAATTTGTTTCATCCTGGCAGAACAGAGCTTGATTTGCTCGATAAAAATGCCGTAGATACTTATTTTCAATTTCATAAACCCGATATTGTAATCCACTGTGCTGGTAAAGTGGGAGGTATTCATGCCAATATAGCCGAGCCTGCATATTTTCTCATAGACAACATGCGCATGGGATTAAATCTTGCTGAAGCTGCCCAAAAAAACAATATACGATATTTTTTAAATCTTGGCTCCAGTTGCATGTATCCTGCTCACTCTCAAGGCCTCCTGACAGAAGACATGATTCTCTCTGGAAGTCTTGAAACCACAAATGAGGGGTATGCAATAGCAAAATGCGCCATAACGAGGCTCTGCAGCTATATAAGCAGACAGTTTTCTGGATTCCATTACAAGACAATAATCCCCTGCAATCTCTATGGGAAATATGACAAATTTGATCCTGCCCGATCACATATGATTGCATCCATTATCCGCAAAATTGATGAGGCTATTAAGTTTCGTATTCCAGAAGTAGAAATCTGGGGTGATGGTCAGGCCAGGCGCGAGTTCATGTATGCTGGTGATCTGGCTCAGCTTGTGCGCATGGCCGTTGAAAATTTTGACGACTTGCCACCAGTCATGAATGCAGGAATAGGCCATGATTATACCGTGGATGAGTATTATCAAATCATAGGCAGGCTTTTTGGATACAAGGGCAAATTTACACACAATTTATCCAAACCTAGTGGAATGCGTCGCATACTGCTTGATGTGAGTTTGCAGTTAAAATTTGGCTTTATGCCTGAACATTCTCTGGAAGCCGGCATTAGAGAAACATATGAATGGTACAAGACATTATAGCCTTGCAAGCCCCAATTGGGATTTGGCAGAGGAAAAAGCTGTTTTAAAGTGTATAGATACCCAAAATTACACTATGGGTTCGGCTGTTGCCGCTTTTGAAAAAGAATTTGCTGCACTTGTGGGCGCCAAATATGCAGTAATGGTAAATTCAGGCTCTTCAGCAAATCTGCTTATGGTGGCCTCCCTGTTTTATACGCAGCCAAGACCACTCCTGATGCCTGGGGATGAGGTGATTGTGCCCGCCATATCGTGGCCAACCACCTACTATCCATTATTGCAATATGGCTTACGTATAAAATTTGTCGATGTGGATTTGCATACCCTCAATTATGATCTATCCGCATTGGCTGCGGCTGTAACACCTGAAACCAGTGCAATCATTGCGGTAAATCTTTTGGGCAATCCAAATGATTTTACCAAAATAAGCGAGATAACAGGCTCGCGATCCATTATTCTGCTGGAAGACAACTGCGAGGCTCTGGGAGCGACATTCACAGGTCGCCAAACTGGCACTTTTGGCCTTATGGGCACCTATTCATTCTTTTTTTCCCATCATATCTGCACCATGGAAGGTGGCATGATTGTGACAGATGATGACCATCTGCATGATATACTATTATGCATACGCGCGCATGGCTGGACACGCAACCTGTCAAAACATAATACCCTATGTGAAAAATCAGATAATCCATTTGAGGAATCTTTTAGGTTCCTCTTGCCCGGCTACAATGTGCGACCTTTGGAAATGGCTGGAGCAACTGGTCTTGAACAGTTGAGGAAACTGCCGAATTTTCTTGCGTCGCGTAGGGAGAACGCTGCCTGCTTCCAGGCTATTTTTGGGGAGGATGCCAATTTCATCATCCAGAGGGAGATCGGGAAATCTTCCTGGTTCGGTTTTTCGTTAATCATCTCTCCAGATTCTGTATTGACCAGAGACAGGGCAACCTCTGCCCTGATCAGAAATGGTGTCGAATGTCGTCCAATAGTAGCTGGAAATTTTGCGGCCAAAGAAGTAATGCGCCATTTTGATTATTCCATACATGGCAGTTTGCATAATGCGGGATATATAGACACACATGGCTTTTTTATTGGCAATGATCACCATGATCACAAAGATGATTTGCTTTATGTGAAAGACATTCTTGATGCAGAGGCGAGGGGGTGTCGTTCATGAAAAAAGCGCTTATCACAGGCGTTGGACAGGATGGCTCGTATCTGGCCGAACTGTTACTTGAAAAAGGGTATGAGGTGCATGGCATGAAGCGCAGGGCCTCATCCTTCAACACCCAGAGGATTGATCACCTTTTCAATAGTCAAGAGATCAGGGATCGCAGACTTTTTTTGCATTATGGCGAGCTGAATGACAGCGGTAATATAATTCGTCTGATTCAGAACATTCAGCCGGATGAAATATACAATCTGGGCGCGCAAAGCCACGTCAAAGTGTCATTTGAAAGTCCTGAATATACTGCCGATGTGGACGGGTTGGGAGCTTTGCGCATTCTTGAGGCAATCCGCCTTCTTAACCTTGGGCACAAAACAAGGTTTTATCAGGCATCCACATCAGAACTTTTCGGTAAGGTAAGGGAAACTCCCCAAACCGAAAATACGCCATTTTACCCCAGATCACCATATGCTTGCGCCAAACTCTATGCCTACTGGATTTGCGTCAATTATCGTGAAGCTTATGGAATGTATGCCTGTAATGGGATTTTGTTCAACCATGAATCGCCACGGCGAGGCGAAACTTTCGTCACTCGTAAAATAACCCGCGGACTATGTCGAAATCTGCTTGGGCTTTCCGACAGATTAAGCCTTGGCAATCTGGATGCTATGCGGGATTGGGGCCATGCGCGGGATTATGTCTATATGCAATGGCTTATGCTTCAACAGGACAAACCTGATGATTTTGTGATTGCAACTGGCCGGCAAATATCTGTTCGGGATTTTATAAATATGGCAGCGGCCGTTCTGGGCATCCAGTTGGAATTTAAAGGCACAGGTTTGCAGGAGAAAGGTTATGTGAGCGGCGTGGATTATAATCTGCTCATGGAGAAATTTGCCTTACCTCAAGATATGATAGCTATCAAGCCTGGAAGCTGTATGGTCGATGTAAATCCACGTTATTTCAGACCTGCTGAAGTGGAAACCCTGCTTGGAGATCCGGCAAAGGCACATGATAAACTCGGATGGAAACCTGAGACCAGTCTTGAACAAATGTGCGCTGACATGGTGACTGAGGATTTAAAATTTGCAATGCGCGACGCATTGCTGAAAAAAAATGGTTACCATCAACCAGAGACCTTGGAATAATTGATATTTTGTATTCTTGTGATAATAATTTACAAAATATAATCTCACTGATGAGATCTATGCGACAAGTTATTCTCACAATGAAAACCTTTTTCAATCACTTTTGCCGCAAACTTGTTTCTCCCTTCACTCTTCAAAATGATCAAACCCCGCTTTTTCCTTCAATTCCACTCCATTGCAGCAAATGCGGCCGCTGTCTGTCACGGTGCCGATTTTGCGCAGTTGGGGTATGGCGGTTTGCAGTGGGGCGAGCAGGTCTGGCGCGCAGGATCCGAGGAGGGCATAGTCCTCGCCGCCGGCGACTGCCTCCTGCACCGGGTCCAGGCCATGGGCATGGGCATGGGCGATCACTTCTGCATGCAGCAGGTTGAGCGGGATTTCCAGCTCCGCCCCAAGAGTGGTGGAGTGGCTGCCCAGCTCCCCATTCTGGCCCAGAAGTCTTGGCAGATCCCTGGCTATGCCGTCGGATATGTCCATCAGCGCGGGGGGGCGTGAATTAAAGCCGGCCCTGGCCAGCATCAGGCCTGCTCCCACCTGTGGTTCCGGCTTCAGGTGCGCCGCGCATGCGGCCGGCCAGCGCTCCAGGGCGCTGCGGCCATGTTTTTCCAGCTCGGCCAGTCCAATCCTGGCAAGGCCGATCTGGCCGGCCATGAAGATGCAGTCTCCGGGCATGCTGCCTCCCCTGATGAGAAAGCCGCAATTATCGAGATTTTCGCCAAATATGGTAATGGAAACATGAAGGGAGGCAGATCTTGAAAGATCCCCGCCTGCCAGCACCATGCGCTGTCTGCCGGCAAGGGAGGACATGCCGGCGAAAAATTCCTCGAGCCAGGGCATATCCACCCAGGCTGGAAGCCCCAGACAGAGGGTAAAAGCCACAGGTTTGGCGCCGCAGCCGGCTATGTCGCTGACATTTACAGCAAGGGACTTGTAGCCTATCTCCCATGGCGTGAAGTATGAGCGCCGGAAGTGCGCCTCCTCCAGAAAAAGATCGCTGCTTACACAGAGGCTGCTCCCGGATTTGAAGATGGCGCAGTCATCCCCCCGGCCCAGCATGAGGCGGGGATGCGAATTTTCAAAATGCCTTGAGATGCATTCGAGAATTGAATCCTCAGAAAGAACAGCGCCATCCCTCCCGCTGGATGCAGCCATTTCAATCCTCCATAATAAGATAATCAGAAAGAATGACTTTCAGGCCAAATCCCGGAAAATTCACCTGCATTTTTTCATCATCAATCTTTTTGATGATTTTGCCCCGGCCAAATATCCGGTGGCGGCAATATCCGGAAGTTGCGAAATCTTTTTGCGTAGCGTCCCCTGCGGCTGCCTTCGGCGTGAGCCCGGGAACAGTCTTTTCAGGCAAGGACCGGGCATGGCTCATGGGCGCCAGGGTGGCGCCGAATTTTTCGACATAGTCTGTGGTGCAGCCTGGGGCCAGCTCGCGCAGAAAAGGGCTTTGGAGAACAGGCACGCTTGAACGGTCCGACATGCTGAATACCGTTGCCGGCACATACAGCTCGAGGATTTGCCTGGCCCTGGTGCAGGCCACATAAAAGAGGCGTCTTTCCTCTTCAAAATCCTCCGGCCTGGCCTGGGCATGGCGCGAGGGAAAGCGATCCTCCACCAGATCAAGCAGAAGCACCGCGTTCCATTCCAGCCCCTTGGCGGAGTGGATGGTGGACAGGGTGATGCAGTTTTCCGCGTCGCCGCCTGCGCCATCATCCGGATTTTCCAGGGCCATGTCCGCAACAAACAGATCCAGACTGTCATAACCGCCGGCAATCTGCAGAATTTCCTCAAGGCCGGGCAATCTTGAAGGCCAGTCCTCCGGGTAAAGCTCCTCCATGCGCGGGCGGTAGTGATCGAGCAGCCTTTCAAAGAACTCTTCAGGCATGTCGTTGCGCAGGCGCGCGGCATCCAGAAAATCCAGATCCGTCTTCAGCTCAGGAAAACGCGCCAGGGCCCTGCAAAGCGCCCTGGTGTCATTTTTTTGCAAAAGGGTGTGCAACTTTGCGGCTGTTTTGGCGCCAACTCCCTTGTGCATGGCTGCCACCCGGGAAAATGCCGGCGCATCCAGAGGATTGATAACCAGACGGGCAAAGGAGAGAACATCCTTGATGTGGGAGGCTTCAATGAACCGCAGGCCTCCATATTTGCGGAAGGGAATTTCCGCCTTGCGCAAGGCGTTTTCCAGAGGATAGGAGTGAAAACCGGCGCGAAATAGCACAGCGATTTCATGGGGCAGATGGGACTGCAAAAGCTCGCGTATGCGCTCCACAATCAGGGCTGCCTCGCTGGCATCAGACAGTGTTCTTATTTTACGCACCGGCTCGCCGCCCTCCCTGCGCGTAAAGAGGGTCTTTTTGTAGGATTCGGGCGCATTGGCGAGAATGCTGTTGGCCACAGCCAGAATGGGCTGCGTGGAACGGTAGTTCTCCTCAAGACGGATTACGCTCGCGCCAGGAAACAGTTTGGGAAAATCGAGGATGTTGCGCACATTGGCGCCGCGGAAGGCATAAATGGATTGCGCCTCATCGCCCACAGCCATGACACGTGAGCCCTCGCCAGCCGCAAGAAGGCGCACGATGCGGGCCTGCACCAGGTTTGTATCCTGATATTCATCCACCAGAATATTGCTCAGGCTGCTCCTGATTGACTCCGCGCGCCAGTCTCCCCGGGCCAGCAGGTCATGCAGTTCAAAAAGCAGATCGTCGTAATCCAGAAGCCCCTGATTTTTTTTGAATTCGGCATAGGCCGTTGCCAGATCGGCCACTGCCTGCGCATGGGGGAGCATGTGGAAGGAGTCCCTGCGCATGATCTCTTCAATGGCCAGCTCCTTGTTGCGGGATTTGCTGATGATTGCGGCAATGGTGGGGAGTTTGGGAAAGGAGGTGTCCTTTTTGCCAAGCTTCAGATTATCCTTGCACTGGCGCAGTGCCTGGGTAATGTCAGCGGAATCCATGAGAGTAAATGGCCTGTTGCCCAGCCATTCTGGCGGATGGCGCCTCAGGACGCCAAAAGCGAAGGAGTGGAATGTGCCTCCGGGAATGCCCTCCAGGCCATGGCCAAGAAGCCCCTGGGCGCGGGTGAGCATCTCGTGGGCGGCCTTGCGCGTGAAGGTCAGCAGCAGAATGGACGCCGGCGCAAAACCCTGTTCGGCAAGCCAAGCAAGCCTGTAGACTATGGTGCGTGTCTTGCCGCTGCCAGCTCCGGCAACAACCAGAACCGAGCTGTCAGTGCTGGTGACCGCCATATATTGCGCTTCGTTGAGCGCTTTTGCGTAATCAGGCATGAGACGAGCCTAGCATAAACGCCCCCCAAGGTACAGCATGGGGATGGCGCAAAGGCGCAACGGCAATCATTTGCGGCGTCAAGGGTTGGCATAGCCCCGCTCAAACTCCCCAAGAACAAAGGCCCGGGCCTGGGCATAGGGGCCGGAGGCCGGCAGTTTTTCCAGCACCCTCTGGCCATGTCCGGCCTCCAGAAAGAGGCGTCTGCTGGCTGCGAAATTCATTTCAAAAAACCATGTGCCCAGCAGAAGACGAAAGTCATTGACGCTAAGCAGGTCCGTGTAGGCGGCGATTTGCCGGCGCAGGGCGGCCGCGATCACAGCAGGGGAGTGGATGGCCGGATCATCGGGCAGGCTGAGCACCACGGTGGGGTTGTATGGTCCCGGGCCGGAAAGGTGCTCATCCATGACCCGCAGGATGTCAAGCTTGTCCGCATCGCGAACCACGCGCGATGCCAGAAGAATTGGCTCTGGCAGCCCGGCTGGCAGGCTATAGCGGTTATGCAGCCCCACAGCGGCCATGACGGCATGGGCCGCGGGCCGGTCCATGCCGTCAAGCCTGCTCTGATGTTTGATGATTTTTACAGAAAGACGGCCATGATTTACCGAATCCCTATCCTTGAAGGTGCCATATTGCAGGTATTGGTCAAAGCGGCCAAGGTCGTGATAAATTGCTGCCACATGGCAGATATGGGCCAGATGCGGGGGCAGGCCGGCATTACTGGTTATATGGATGGCATTCTGCAGCACATTCCGGCTGTGTTTGATTTTTAGCAGCAGCGGAGACGGGTCGCCGGCGCATTCCCGCAGCTTGGAGTGTGTATAGTCATTAAACCAGTCCAGATGTTTTTGCATTGTTTTCTGTAAACCTTTGGACAGGAGACACTGGCCGCCCTTGCATAATTTACAAATCTACGTATTCTTGCGAAGGAACATTATAGCGTATTTCATAATGCTATAAAATGCGCCATTTTCCGCAAGTTTTTAAAGCCATCCCTGCCGCCTGACAATTTCTTGGGCCGTGGTGATTATGGCATGGAATCCGTGAATTTCCAATATTTGGCGTTGTTCCTCAAATTTCATGCGCCGGCTTTGCCGCTGGCGCTATTGTGAGATGCGCATGAGCACCCCTGATGGTTCCTCCGAGAACAATGGTTTTAATTCCGCAGCCGCTGGAGCGGATGAAACCACCACAGAATCCTCCAAAAATACCGGCGGTGAGAATAATACAGCTTCAGGTCAATCCAGAAAATATGGGCGCGGCCAGCGCAGGGCGCAGGCGGCAAAGACCGCCAGTTCTGATGCTGAACAGTCTCCAGGCGAAAATGCCGCCGCAAAAAAACGCAGAGCCCCGCGCCGCAAGACCGGGCGCCAGGACGCAGCGGCCAGCGGCCAGCAGGCCCCTGCAGCCCAAACAGGCTTGGAAGGCCAGCAGCCTGATGTGACAGACAATGCTGAAGCCGCGAATGGCGAGGCAATGGACAATGACAGCAGGGATACAGCCGCCAAACCGCAATCCAAAGCCCAGGCCAGGAAAAAGCGGACCACGCGGCTACCCAGGTCAAAGGCTTCTGAACAGCCAGTCGCTGGCGCGGAATCCGTGACCACATCCCCCATAACCTTCACCGCTCCCCTTGAAACAGCGCGGGCAATATCGCTTTTGCCGGCATTGCCTCCGGCCAATGCTCCAGAATCCAGCGCTCCGGAGGCAAAGACACAGAGGCAGGAGGGCGAGAGGAAGAAAAAGGGGCGGGAGAAAAAGCCTCAGGCCGCCAGACAGACCCTGAAACGCATGTTCATAAGCGTGTTGCCCGGCGAGCAGGTGGAGGTGGCCCTGGCCGAGGATGGCACAGTGCTTGAATATTATCTCGACATGCTGCATCAGCGCAAAATCAAGGGTAATATCTATAAAGGCATAGTCCACAATATAGATACCAACCTGCAGGCGGCTTTTGTGGATTATGGGGGTGAAAAGAACGGCTTTTTGCAGATTGATGAAGTTCATCCCGAGTACTGGCAGGCCCCCCATGACAGCGGCGAGAGAAAATTTCCGCCCATACAGAAAGTGCTGAAAACCGGCCAGGAGATACTGGTGCAGGTGGTGAAGGAGCCGGCCGGCAGCAAGGGCGCATTTCTCACCACATGGTTGTCCCTGGCTGGCCGTTTTCTTGTGCTCACCCCGGGGCAGGAGCAGATTGGCGTCTCCCGCAAGGTTACGGATCATGAAGAGCGCGTGCGTTTGCGCGAGCTGATGAACGGCATAGAGCCAGGCAATGGGCTGGGTGTGATTGTGCGCACTGTTGGCGAGGGGGCAACCAAGACCACCCTTAAGACAGACTTGCAATATTTAAAAAGGCTTTGGCGGGATATTCGCAAAAAGGCCACGGAAGTCCGCGCGCCGTCCCTGATCCATCAGGAGCCAGGCCTGTCGGAACGGGCTGTGCGCGACTACCTCACGGAGGATGTCAGGGAAATATGGGTCGACAATGATGCGGAGGCAAAAAACGTCAGCGCCATTGTCAATCTGCTTTTTCCGCGCAAAAAGGAGCTGGTGAAGCTTTATTCGGATGTGGGCCAAACCATCTGGGAACACTTCAATCTTGAAAAACAGCTGGATCAGATCTACGCGCGGGAGGTTATTCTGCCCTCAGGCGGCAGGCTGGTGTTCGACCAGACTGAGGCGCTCATGGCCATTGACATAAATTCCGGCAAGATCTCTGGCAAGGGCAACTTTGAGGCCATGGCCTTCAAGACCAACATGGAGGCTTCCGAGGCCATAGCGCGGCAGCTGCGTCTGCGCGACATCGGGGGCCAGGTGGTCATAGATTTTATTGAGATGCGGGATAAAAAACATGTGCTGGAGGTGGAAAAAACCTTGCGCCAGGCCATGAAAAGCGACAGGGCCAAGCATGATGTGGCCCGCATGAGCTCCTTTGGCCTGCTGGAGCTGGTGCGCCAGCGCATGGGCTCATCCGCTCTGTCCATAACCATGGAAACCTGCACCGCCTGTGGTGGCACAGGCTTAAGGCGCAATATCGAATGGCAGGCACTGCAGGCATTGCGGGATTTGCGGCACAGGCTCAAATCCTGCCCTGGTCCCAAATATGTATATGACTCCCCGCGTGAGCTGGGCATGTATCTGCTCAATTATAAAAGGGAGACGCTCCAGGCCATTGAGAAGGATTTTGGCAAAACCCTCGAGATCAGGATACAGATTTAAAAAGGCATTTCTTTGGGTTCTCTACTGCTTCATGTTTGTTGCGGGCCATGCTCGCTTGTTCCGGCCCTGTGGCTTGCGGAGCAGGGCTACAGTATCACTGCCTGGTTCATGAATCCCAACATCCAGCCCCTGGCCGAATACTTGCGCAGGCGCGATGCGGCGGCCCAGGCTGCGGAAAAACTTGGCATCCCCATAATTTTTGATGATTCCACCTGGGATCTGGCCGCATGGCTCAGACGGCAGCTGCCTGTGGTTTCAAGCCCGGAGCGATGCCAGTGGTGTTGCGCCAGCCGCCTGGAGGCCTGCCACGCAAGCGCCCTGCGCCTGGGTTTTGAACATTTCAGCACCAGCCTGCTATATTCCCGCTATCAGCCGCATGAGCATATCAGGGATGCAGGTTTTGCCCTGGCTGCGGATGGCTCTGTGGATTTTGTCTACCACGATTTTCGGGAGGGCTGGCAGCGGGGCATTGATCTTTCCATTGAATGGCAGCTTTACCGCCAGCCCTATTGCGGCTGTATTTTCAGCGAAAACGAGCGCTATGCCAAAAAGCTGGCCCGTCTGCAAAAAATGAATGCCTGAAATAAATGTGGCAATGCTCTCATTTGCCGGCCTCTGTGCCGGCATTTTTGATTCCATGGGAATGGCGCATGAAAAGTAGCGCGTAAAGCAGCAATGCCGCCAGTGCCACCACTGCCAAAACCTTGTACATGCCCGCATAGCCCCAGAAAGGAACGATAAAGCCGAACAGGTAGGGGCCAAAGCCAAGGCCAAAATCAAAAAACATGAAATATGTGGAAGTAGCCTGGGCAAATCGCGCGCTTTCCACTCTGGAGAGGGAAAAAGCCTGGGCTGCGGACTGGAAATTGCCAAAGCCCAACCCCAGCAGAAGGCTGGCGGCAATGAGAATGCCGGGATTTGTGGCGCTGCCCAGAACCCAAAGCCCGGCGGCCAGCAAAAGCAGGCAGGGCACAATGACCATGTTCTCGCCACGCAGATCGTAGATATGCCCGGAAAGGGGCCGGCTTACCATTATGGTAATGGCGTACACCAGAAAAAACATGCTTGCGGCTTCCGGCATCTTCAGCTCTGCCGCGTAAAAGGCCACAAAGGCCTGCACGGCTCCCCAGCAGAAGGAGGCCACCATCACCACATGGCCAAAGGGGATGACGCGATAGGCCACATAATTGCGCAAATTTAAAAGGCGGGTTTTCTGTTGCGATTTGGGCACCAGATTGTTGGGGATGCCCAGAAAAAAATAGATGAGGCAACTCAGGCAGCCAATGGCCAGGCAGATGGTGAAGAGCTGGCCATAATCGATAATTCTGATGAGGGACACACCCAAAAAGGGGCCCACTGCCAGAGCAAGAGCCACACTCAGGCTGAAAAAGCTCACGCCGCGGCCATGCAGGCGCCTTGGAACGACATATGCCACAATTGTGCCCGTGGCGGTGCCGATGAGCCCCACGCCTATGCCGCAGATAAAACGGGTGATGAAGAGGCCGGTGAGGGAATCCACCAGCAGGTAAAGCGCCGTGCTGGCATTAAAAACCAGCAGGCCGGAGAGCAGAACCAGCCGGCAGCCGAGACTGCTGATGAAATAGCCTGTAAAAAAACGGCCTACCAGACAGCCGATGACTATGATGCCCGCCACAAGGCCGGCCTGGCTTGGGCTTGCGGCAAACTCCTGTATGGCGTAGGGCGCGGAGATGACATAGACAATATAATACGCCACAAGCATGAAGAAATTGATCACCGCAACCAGAATGAAATCGCGTGAAAACAGCTCGCGCAAGGCCCCCTTCTGTGGGGATGCGGACTGCGCGCAGCTTTCGGCATTGTTGACTTTCAATTGATATCCACCTCTTTTTTCCGTCCACAGGCCATGTTTGCCTGTGGACGGACTGGAGCCATTTGTGGCCGACAATCAAAAAGCCGGCTTGCGGATCATCTTGAGGAAATACATGACAATCGGAGTAACTATGATCATGCCCACAAAAATCCAGGTCATGGGAAATCCTTCCACAGGCACAAAAGGCATCGAGAAGGATATTGGCTTGAATATGACAAAGGCGAAAACATTCATCAAGCCCACTTCAACTGCCACAGGTGTGTCAAAGTCCGGATCAACCACCCGCAGAAGCAGCAGCCCGGATGCGGCCGTGCCGGTGCAATAGCCAAAGAGGGTAAGCCCCCTTTCAAAACCATAGCTGGGCGCGCGCCGGCCAAACCAGAGGCAGACAATGAGTGTGGCGATGGTGGCAATGATGAGGGACACGATAAATGGAACAGCCACCTCGTGCAGGGCAACCACATGGATGCCCATGAAAACCGCGCAGATCATGAAATCCACTGTAACACCTGTCAGGCGCCGTATGCTCTCCCCATCTATCAGATGGATGATATTGAGCTTGCGCATTATTATGCGGGTGAGCATGGCGAAAAGCATGCCCCACATGAAGAGAAAGCCAAAGCCAAGGCCGCTTATCCCCTTGGGCATGTAAACGAACCAGGCAACCCCAAAGCAGTAGGCCGCTCCATAGATGGCGAACATCAGCCCCAGGTGGAAGGACAGGGTGTCTATGTTTGCCGGATGGGTCGTGGCATTGCCGCAGGAGGGCTGGGCGTCCCTGTCCATTATGCCTGTCAGAAAGTTTTTGGGAAATTCGCCCTTGTGGCCTTCAATGCGAACCCAGCCCTTTTTTATGCCATAATAGGCAAAGGGCACGCCCATCAGGCCTGCCACGAGAAAGCCCACTGCAGCAAAGGCCAGGCCTATGTTGATGGAGTTGGCGATATGATAGGTCTGCTCCCATATGGTGGCGTAGGCCTGGGTCTGGCCCGGGCCCTGGGTGAAGCCCGCCCCAAGCAGATAGCCATTTCCTGTGTAAAACTCTCCGCCCACCAGCAGCTTCCAGACATCGAAAATGCCCTTGCCCACAAGGGCCTGAATGGAGAAAAGAAAGCCAAAGAGCAGGGCGATCCACAGGGCGCCGCGCATTATTTCCTTGCTCTGGCCTTCCTTTTTGTTTTTGTTCTCCAGGAGGCCAATGCCCACAAAGCCAAAGGCGAACAAATGAAAGGTCAGCATGCTGAAGACCTTGGGCGAGAGAACCTTCCAGCCAGCGGAGGATGGCAGGCCTATGAGGCCCACATTAATGAGGAAGAAGCCGATTATGCCGCCAATCAGGGATGCGGGAAAGAGAAGGGTCTGCAAAAATTTGACCCTGGCCCGCAGGAAGGTGCCCAGCATCAGCAGTATGCCTATCCAGCAAAATGCGCCTATATAAGGGAAAAATGAGCTTTCCATATTTATTCCGCCTTATGGCAAGTTCTTATTATTATAAAATTATAGATTATTGTTCCGGATTTCCATGCACCACCTGGCCGCCTGCGATGGTGGCCACTACTTCAATGTCGCGCACCTCCTCCACCGGCATTGCCAGAGGGTTGGCATTGAGAATGGCAAAATCCGCCATCTTGCCGACTTCTATGCTGCCGATGCGATCTTCCATATGCGCAAGCCAGGCCGCATCGCTGGTGACGGCCCGCAGACCCTCGGCCACAGATATGGTCTGGTCGGCGCCAAGAACGGCTCCGCTCCCGGTCCTGCGCGTGGCTGCCGACCATACGGAAAGCAGCGGATCAATGGGTGTGACAAAGGTGTCATTGTGCAGGCTGAAACGTATGCCCCTGTTCACGGCGCTGCGGAGCGGGTCGATACGCCTTGCCCTGTCTTCACCCAGGAAAATGTCCCTGTGCCTGTCTCCCCAAAAATATGTATGCACAACAAAAAAGGAGGCGCTGATGCCGTTGGCGGCCATGCGATCCAGCTGATCCTCCCTCACTGTCTGGCAATGAATCACAAAATGCCTGGCGTCCTCCCTGGGATGCTCCGCCTGGGCCCTGGCATAGGCATTTATGATCATTTGTATGGCATCATCGCCATTGCCATGGATGGCCAGCTGCCAACCCTTGCGGTGATACTCGCTGACAGTCCTGCTGAAATCGCCTTCCTGATGGATTGGGTAGCCGCGCCACAGGGAATCATAGGGCACTCCAGGCAGTATCTTGTGATAAGGATTGCTCAAATAGCCGGTGTAGCATTGCAGGCTGCCATCGGCCAGCATTTTGGCAGGCCCCAGGATCAGCATATCGTCAGCGGTGAGTGGCGTGCCGGATTTGACCGCCGGAATGCAGTCAAAAGACATTCTGCCAATGCCCGGCAGCACCTGGACCCTAATTTTTAAATTCCCTGCTTCGTGGGTTGCAAACAGGGCATCCCATATGGCCTGATCTGTAAAACCATCCTGGGCAGTCGTCACCCCCTTTGCGGCATACATGTCGCAGGCCGTGGTGATGGCTGCCTCCCAATCCTCCTTTGTGACAGGGGGAATGTGGGCGAAGAGAAGCTCCCTTGCCGGCGGCTCCTCCAGCACGCCATTGGGGTTGCCGGAAGCATCGCGCCTGATGATGCCTCCTGGCGGGTCAGCCATTTCCCGGGTGTAACCGGATGTTTTCAGGGCCAGGGAGTTGCATACGCTCAAATGTCCGGAAACATGCCTCAAGACCACATTGTGGTCCGGTGCCGCCTTATCCAGATCGGCGGCCGTGGGGTGCCTGCGCTCATCCAGGGCTGTGTCATCATAGCCATAACAGAGAATCCAGCCGCCTTTTGGAGTGCTGGCGGCCTTGCGGCGCAGCAGATCCCCGATTTCACTAAAATTTTTTACAGTGCCCACAGGCGGCGAGGCCAGATTGATCTGTGTGGCCTCCATCAGCCCGGCTGTGGTAAAGTGGCTGTGGCCATCTATAAAGCCTGGCAGCATGGTCTTGCCATTAAGATCGATTTTTTCCGCGTTCTGGTCCGACAGGGCTTCCGCGGCAGGGCCAACCGCCACAATTCGACCGTCCTTTTCAGCCACTGCGCTGGCCACGCTTGCTGCTGCATCCATGGTGAGAATGTGGCCATTATGATAAATGCGAATCCGGGACATTTTCCCTCCCTTGGCATGGGTTTGGCGATATCTGTTATCTCGTGGAAAATATAAAGCAATAAACATGCCCGGAAGAGCGCAAATGCCTGACTGAAGATGTTCAAAAAAACATACAATAAATATAACAAATTATGTGATGGAAATATTGATAGTCCTGCAGATGGAGCATAATGGGCAGCCTCTATTGTCCGAAAACCGGATTTCGGCTCTTCCAAAAATCCAAAATCCGGATTATGGACAAATACTGGAGAGGGAAATGTGATGAATAATGACTGCAAAGGGCGCCAGCTGCAGTTCCTCTGGCTGCTGGCAAATCTCAATGAAGGCAACAGGCTGGAAACCGCCACAGCCATGCTCGGTATTGAGCCTGGGGAGACAAAAGCCATTGTGGATAGCCTGTCGGAATCCGGCCTGATTCACTTGGCAGGTGGCGATTGCGTGGCCAGCGCAAGCGGTCGCGCCATGCTCCACTCCATTGCTGGACCACGGGAAAAAGGCAATGAAACTGCCGCCCTCATGGGCGCCTTTGAAAATGGCGACATGCCCCTGGCCTGTGAACACTGCCTTAAACTGCTATATGAAAGCCATGGCCATGCCAGAGGTGTCGCTGCCGCCGGCTGGCTTGATCTGCTGCTCTCCAGCATCATGGCGTGGCCCACAGGCCTGGTGGACGAAACCCATAATCTGGCCAGGTTCGTGATGGATGCCACTGGCGCGGCCATCTATTATTTGCGCTGCACAGAGCGGGTCAACATCGCCCTGGCCAGGGTCTCTTCCATGGCGCGCCTGGCTGGCAACAGCCACCTGCTCTGCCAGTTGACATTCGGCCGAGGTGCGGTGGCCTTTTTCATGCATTCGGCAAATCTTGGCGAAGCCCACACCATTTGCAGCGAGGCGCAGGCTCTTCTCAATCGTCTGGATGATGCCGAATTGCATGCTCTCTGCCGCCCGTTCATACTGCTCAGACATTTTCTGGCAGGCGAATACCAGCAGGTGATGGAGGTGTTTGAGGCAATCCGCCGCAGCGGGGCGCGCAAAACCCCGTGGCCCCTTCTGGATGCCCAGACAATAATTCTGGCATCTTCGGCTGCAGCCTACAGCGGCAATTTTGCGGATGCCGCCGCCATGCTCAATTCTGCGGCGGATACCGCCGAAATAGAACAGGCCGGCGCCGATGCCCTACTGTACAGGCAGCATCTTGGCATCCTCCAGGCCTATATGTGCAAACATGGCGCGGCCATGAAAACTCTGCAAAAGGTTCTGGCTGCTCCCCTGATCCAGGGGTTGCCAAAAGTGCTGTTCAGGGCCTGGATGGGGGTGGCCTTTTGTCATGCCAGGGCCGGCAGAATTAAAAAGTCACATTCCCTGCTTGCCCAGACATTCGCCAGCTCCCGTCATGACCTCGGTGAGAGGCTGACCTGGAATTATCCCTGGCTGCTGGAGCTGGCAGTGCTGTATGAAGGCGCCGGGCTGCCAGCGCTGCCGGAGCTGGATTTTCAAAAACATCTCAATTTGCTGATGCGCAGCAAAAATCCTTTTGCGCATGGCTGCGCCCTGCGTTTTCTGGCTGAGAGGCAGTTGCAGATGGGCCGCAGTCATAAGGCCATCCTCAAGCTGGCGCAAAAGGCTGTTGTGCGTCTCAATGAGGCAGGAGCCATTCTGGATGAGGGACTGGCCTGGCGTTTTAAAAGCATGATTCTCGAGAGGTGCGCAGATTACACCGCAGCAGAGCATGCGGCCATGCAGGCCAGGGTAAAACTGGGCTTTCTGGGCTTGAGCAGACTTGTAAATGCTGCCGGCAGTCTTGGTGATGAAAGTTCACATGGCGGCGGCAATGAAAACGATGCCTGTCTTTTCAGACGCATTTGCGCGGAGCTGGGCTCCTTTGAAGACTGGGAAAGTCTCGAGGAATACTGCAATGGCGCCGCAGCTATCCTGCGCAAGCATTTTCGCGCAGGCCGGGTCATCATTTTCAGGCAGACCGGAGGGCAGCCGGCAAGCCTGGGCCTATGCAACATCACCCGCCTCGAGCTGGAGCATCGCAACTTTGCGGGCATGCTGGCGCTTGTGGCTGCGCATATTAAAAAGAAAAGCGCAGCCATCAGGCTATATGCCAACTCTGTAATTGTGCTGGTGCCCTTTGCCCTGTCCACCACGGATCTCTGGCTGATTTACCTTGAAGGGGGAGCCGATTGCGCCCACGTGTACCATGAGGATGGTCTTGCCAGTCTTGCTGTGTTTTGCGCGGCGCAACTGCGCCTGGCCGCCCGTGTGGAAAAGGCAGGTCGCCGCCATGAATTGCCTCCATCCACGCCTGCGCCGGACAATCTGATCCGGGGCCGAAGTCGGGCCTTCTCCCTTTGCCTGAAAAGGGCCGAGCTAGTGGCTGGCACGGAGGCCGCAGTTCTCCTGCTTGGCGAGACTGGCGTGGGCAAGGAGGTGCTGGCCAGATATATCCATGAACAAAGTGGCAGAAGCGGGCCGCTTGTCTGCGTTCACCCGGCCGCCATGACTGAAAGCCTCTTTGAAAACGAATTTTTTGGCCACGAAAAGGGCGCTTTCACGGGGGCAAGCGGCAGAAAAGTCGGTTTTTGCGAGCTGGCCCACAATGGCACCCTTTTTATTGACGAGGCCGGGGAGATTCCCCTGGCCATGCAGGGCAAGCTTCTGCGTGTGCTGCAGGAGCGCAGGTTCACGAGAGTAGGGGGCACAAGGGAGATAAATTCGTCCTTTCGCCTGCTTGCGGCCACCAACCGGAAGCTGGAGGAGGCTGTGCGCGCTGGTTTGTTCAGGGAGGATTTGTACTACCGCATTGCGGTTTTTCCCATCCATATCCCCCCCTTGCGCGAAAGGCTGGAGGACATCGAAACATTATACCTGGCCTATGCCGCGCATTTTGCCAGCCGCTATGACAAAAAAATGCCCAGCCTGGATACAGCAGCCCTTGAACGCCTGAAAAGCCATCCATGGCCAGGCAATATCAGAGAATTAAAAAACGCGGTGGAACGGGCGGTGATACTTTCAACCGATATCGACAAATCCATAGCCGCCGGAGTGCCAGACCAGCACAAGACAAAGGCGCCGGATATCGATCCACTGGGCATGTTTGCCGACATGCCTGATATGGCCAGCCTTGAGCGGCGTTATCTGGCATATGTAATGGAAAAGACTGCAGGCAGGATTGACGGGCCCAGGGGAGCCGCCGCCCTGCTTGGCATGAGCAGATCAACCCTTTACGCAAGGCTTAAGGAGTGGGGCATTCCCACAGCAGGCAGAAAAAGCGGGCGCAATACCACCGCGCTGAGCGACTCATCGAGCTTTGGATGAGGAATCTTTGCACCCGGCGTGCATTTTATCCTTGCTTTTAGGGCTGGATGCATTATTTTATGAATTCTATTCAAGGAGGATCCCATGTGTCTTGCGATTCCAGCTAGAATTGTTGAAATATTGCCCGCCGATATGGCAAAGGTGCGCATAGGCGAAAGCTCCACCTATATCACAGCCTCCACAATGCTTTTGCCAGAACCGGCCAAGGCTGGAGACTATGTCATTGTGCACGCCGGTTTTTGTCTGCATACACTTACGGATGCAGAGGCCGAGGACAGTCTGGCCGCCCTGCGGGAGATTGCCGAGGCGGCCTGTGGCATGCCAGCCAATTTTTGACGCCATACAGGACAATCTTATGTTTCAGGCCTGCCGCCGCACACCCCTCGGCAGGGCAAAATACAGCCTGGCAAGAAGATTGAAGAATGCCCCAGGCAAAAAACTCGCACCCCAAAAAAGCCTGTTTTTGGTCGATTTTGCCAGGTATGGCTTTATAATCTCCCTGGCATGACCGCCATCGCCCTGCTGCCAGCAGGCCACGGCCTCCTGAAAGGCCGCTCTTTGCTCCAGCATCTCCGCCAGCTCTGGCTTTTGACTGTATAGATCCGGGTAAAGTTTTTTATGCTTGGCCAGGATCAGGCGCGTTTCTGCCGCAAACTGGCCAAATTTGCGAAAAGTCGTATTGGCGCCATGCACCCGCCACACGGTCAGCGGCTCATCTATGAAATCCAGATCCCAGTCATGGGCTATGCGGTAAAACACATCGGCCTCTTCGCAGACATTGAGGGATTCATCAAACCAGTGTTCCGGGCATTTTCCTTTCAGATCCGCCAGTTCATCAAGCGCGGTCCTGCGGATCATCGCTGAGGACATGGAGATCCATTGCCTTGCCAGCAGCGAGGCATAGACCTGCCCTCTCTCCGGTCTGGATTGGGAAAACAGCCTGTAAAGAGTTCGCCTGCCATTGAAGATCTCGGTGTCTGTGCAAACCAGGCCAACACGCGCGGATGCCATGAATGCGTCAACCTGTTTTTGCAGCTTTGTGGGGCGCCAGAGATCATCGCAATCCAGAAAGGCTATGAATTTCCCCCTGGCCTGGGCTATGGCCAGATTTCTGGCCGTGCCGAGCGGGGTTGTCTGTTCGGCAAGAAAATATCTGAGTTTGGGGCCAAAACCCCTGGCAATTGCCGCGCTCTGGTCTGTGGAGCCATTATCCCAGAATATTATTTCATAATCATCAAATGTCTGGGCATGGACGCTGGCCAGGGCTTCCGGCAGGTGCGCGGCGCTGTTCAGGCAATTCATGATTATGGAAACCAGGCAATGGTCGGCTTTCATTTTTTCGTTTCCACTCCGGCTTTTTCCGGGCGGAACACCCAGATTTTGCAAATGAGGTATACAGCCACAGGCACTGTGGCGGCCGCAATGAACATGTCAATGGCATATGGCAGCCCAAGGCGGACAAGGCCTTCAACTATCAGGGAGTTGAGGCCAAGCCCAAAAAGCTGGGTGGCAGCGAATCGGGGCAGCATGCGCGCATGGCTGCCACTGGCCTGGAAGGTCCATTTGCTCTGGCCAATGTACGATATGGCAAAGCTGAGCACATAGGCCAGGGTGTTGCCCACAAGCACGGGCAAATCCATGATGTAGACAAAGAAAAGGCCAAGCAGAAAGTAGACGAGAGTTGCGGCAACCCCCACCAGGCCAAAACGCATCCAGCGCTGGCCAAATATGTATCTTGTGAAACCTGCCGGATCGCGCCATGCCATTTGCAGCAGACGCCAGGCCTGGGCGCGGAGTAGGGCACAATTTAATGCTGGCATGGCTATTCGAGGATTTTTTCGACAATGTATCGGGGCCTATGTCGCACTTCCGAAAAGATTTTTGCCAGATATTCGCCGATCACAGCCAGACAGAACAGTTGAACCGAACCAATGAACAGGGTTGTGATGATCTGTGATGTCCAGCCCAGGATAACTTCGCCAGAGGCATATTTAAAGACTGTGACAATCAGCACCAGAAGCGCCACCAGCATGCATACAAAGCTCATCAGGCCGGCAATGCGCAGGGGCGCCGCGCTGCAGGAGGTGATGCCCTCCCAGGCAAAGGCGATCATTTTTTTGAGGGGATATTTGCTCTCCCCGGCAGAGCGCGGTTTTCTGGAATAATAGACCTTTGCGGTTTGAAAGCCGAGAACCGGAAAGAGACCGCGTAAAAAAAGGTTGTGCTCCTCAAAGCCTTTTAACGCCTCGAGCACGGGTTTTGCCACAAGCCGATAATCGGCGTGATCCGGAATTACGGCAAGATTCAGCTTGCGCATGAGCGCGTAAAAGCATTTGGCAGTGTTGCGCTTGAATGGTGTGTCGGACGCGCGGCTGTCACGCACGCCATAAACTATGTCGCAGCCTTCCTGATAGCGGGCGAGCATCTCGGGGATGACCCCTATGTCATCCTGCAGATCGGCATCGAGACTGATTATGCAGTCCGCGCCCCAGGCCCTTGCCTGCTCCATTCCGGCCCATACGGCATTCTGATGGCCGGCATTGCCTGCAAATTTGACGGCCCGGCAATATTTGTCCGTCTCATGTCTTCGGGCGAGGATTTGCCAGGTATCGTCACGGCTGCCATCATCCACATAGCAGGCACAGCTCTCCGCCCGCGCCAGGCCTTCACTCTTAAGTCTGTCAAGCATGGCGGCAATGGTGTCCAGGGTAGAGGGAAGGACTTCACTTTCATTGTAGCAGGGCACCACCAGGATCAAAAAGGGGGCTTCGCGCAGGGTTTGCATATCAACTATCCATTGCTTTTTGGAGCTGGCCGCAGACGAGGCCCACATCATTAGCCGAGAGGCCTGGATGGAGCGGCAGCGTCACGAGTTCGTCATAAAGTTTTTCCGCATGGGGCAGAGATGGCGCGCCACTGGCAAACAGGGTCAGCAAATGGTTGGGTTTATAGTGCATTCCAGTTGGTATGCCGCCCGCATCCAGTCTGGTCACAATTTCATCCCTTCTGGCTGCGGGCACGCGCACAGGCATGATGTGGGGCACTATGAAATCCGCCGGATCGGTCTCCAGCATCCTCACAGCGGGCATTTGCTCGAGATGGCGCCTGTATTGCTCATAGAGAGCGCGCCTTGCAGGTATAAACTCGCCTTCCAGACGACCCAGCTGCACCCGGCCAATGGCCGCCATTATATTGCTTAAGTGAAAACGGAAGCCCTGCAGAGTTACATCCGGATCCCAGGAACGGGCGCCGGAAAAGCGCTTGGCGGTATCGCCACGCACCCCAAGCAGCCTGCTGTCCGCAGCAATGGCTGCGCTGGCCTCGTCAAAGGCCACCAGGCAGCCACCTTCGCCACAGGTGATATTTTTTATGCCATCAAAACTGAAGCACACAAGGTCGCCGAATGATCCGATCTTGTGGCCATGATGGCGGCAGCCGAAGGCATGGGCCGCATCATCAATCACACGCAGGCCATGGCTTTTGGCAAAATCATAGACCCGGTCTATTTTCCAGGGATTGCTGGCATAATCCACATGCATTACGGCAATGGTTTTGTCTGTGAGTCTTCTGGCGGCATCCTCAAGATCCAGGGTCCCCGTGTTTTCCAGAACATCGCAGGGCACAGGCACGCAACCCATGGCGCTGACAGCCTGAAAAGAGGCCACAAATGTAAGGGATGGCACTAGAATCTCCGGGAGATCCGAAGCCTTTTTCCCGGCTGCGACCATTGCGGCCTGCACGGCAAGCTGCAGCGCAGCCGTGCCGGAGTTGACGCTAACCACCTGCCATGTCTCCACTCCCAGATACATGGCCAGATCGGCCTCGAACTCCCTTGTGGTGGCGCCCATGCCAAGATAGCCGTCCTCGCATATCACCTTGCTTACGGCCTCGGCCTCCGCATTGCCAACTATGGATTTGGAGAGGCGCATCTTCATAATTCCTCCTGCCGGAACGTATATCAGGGACCAATTGCCGGGACCGATGATGGGCTGCGGCTTTTTTGGGGTAAACCGTTTTGCGGATTTTGGCAATAATATCCCCCGGAGACATTTTAAACGTAATTTCACAATTGACAATAACCAGTTTACGCACATAACATCGAAGCTAAAGCCGCAGGCTCTTTTTTATTTATGATGCAATGCGATGCCGGCGGATTAAAATAATCACGGAATGATCATGAGATCCACCATATCAATAATAACAGGCCTGATGCTTGTATTTTCCATCCTGCCCGGGTGCGCGAGCAAATATGGCACCCAGAACACCATGGTCAACTATTATCCGGCCTGCTATGCGCCCATATCGGATTTGCGCGCGCGGGAGCATAATGTTGGTGAGGGCACGGCCACCGGCGCGTTTCTGGGCGCCATGGGCGGTGCCCTTCTTGGCCTTTTGGCAGGGGGCGGCAAATGGCAGGGGGCGGCTGTGGGCGCTGCCACCGGAGCTGTCACAGGCACCATGATGGGCAATGCCTATGCCCAGAGACAGCAGCAGATCGATGATAATCGCCATATGGCCGCATATCTTGAGAACATAGACGGAGACATCAGCAATCTTGATCTGGCCGGCGCTGCAGCGCGCAATTCGCTGCAATGCTATGACAGGCAGTTTGATGTGCTTCTAAAGCAGATCAGGGCAAGAACAATCACGCGCCAGGAGGCCTCCTTGCGCTTTGCAGAGATTTCCAGCGGCAGGGAGGAGGCCATCTCCATTCTGGGGCATACTGCCGCATATGGCCGCAACATGGCCCAGCAGTATGAGGACGCCTTTGCCCAGGAGGAGCAGGCTCCCGGCGCAAGAGGCGTCAAGAAATCCGGCGCCACCCGCAAGGCCAGGCAGACTGTGGATGCTGCCAAAAGCCGCCAGCGTGTACTCCAGCACAAGGCCAAGAGCATGGATGAGGAGATAGTGGCAGCGCAGAGCAACACCGCGAAGCAGAATCGGGAAATGAATGCCGAACTTGGCAAAATATACGAGAATGCCATAGATGCCCGCATTTGACCGAAAACCGCGCACCGTCTGCCCGCGCGTGTGGCCACTGGCGATCGCCGGGGTGCTGGCGGCGGCCTGCCTGATGTGCTGCTGGCTTCTGTTCAGCCATTATCAGGAATTAAGGGCCTCGGCGCATGCTGCCGGCTCACGCCAGGCCGCCCTGGTGGCGGAGCGGGATCAGCTCCTGCAACTCCTTGCCCTTGAGCCATGCGAAGCCAAAAGGCAGTCAGAATCCATCCCGCCGGAACAAATCAAGCCGGTGACTGGAGGCAAGTGATGGCAATTCAGCCCCTTGCCACCACCTCAAGGGACTCTATCCGGTCCCTGGCCTTTAAGGGCATTCTGGTGTGGTCCTGCTTCCCCCAGATACATGACATGGTTCTTCGCAGATTTGACGAGGAACATGCGCTGATTTTTTCCAGGCCTGTGGAAGAGGCTGCCACAGGCAAAATTGACTGGTATGCCCCTTATGATAGCAGCGTCACGCCCGTTGACGAGCTGGATGATGAGGGGCGAAAGCTGGTCCTGGGCCGTTTGCGGGCCATCTGCGCGGATATTGGCGCATATGGCGATGAGCTCGTAAACTCTGGCGATCCCCTCCGCGTGACGCGCGGCAATATTCTCAAGCTCGCCTTGAATTATCCCGACAGCAAGGCGATTTTCGCAGCCGGTGATCAGCCCGTTCTCACCTGCTGGGGGTGCGCACAGGGGACAGGCCCCATGCCCCAACCCGCGGGATCTGCCCATGTGGCTGGCGCTTCCCGCACTTGTATCCTTTGGTGGCTTGCGCCAGCGCTTGCATCACTGCTGCTGTTCTGGCTGCTTTTTACTTCCTTTGGCGCCCTGCCGCCATTGGGTGGCAAAGCGTTTTTCCATCTGCCCTTGCCTCCATTTCTTGAGCCTCTGGCGGAGCATGAGCCGGAAAATGCGTCTCTGGAAAAGGAAATCGCCACCCTGCGCCAAAAGCTTGATGCGCATGTGGCGCTCTGCGTGCCGCCTACGGTGGCTGCCGATGCTCCCAAACAGGATAAAACACTTGAAATACCCCAAAAAGCCAGGGACGCCTCTTTTCTTGAAGGCTCATGGATGTGCGAAACCGGCCTTGCAAGCCGCAGGACAGGCTCCAGGGTTCAGTTTGCCTTCTCCTTTGGGGCGGATGGCAAGGGCTCTGGCACCGTGCTGGAAAAAAATGACCAGTGTCATGGCAATGCCACGGCCACACTCAAGGATGGCACATTGCACATTGGCCTTGGACCGCAAAAGTGCGCGAAGTCAGGAAATGTTTATGAAAGTGTGGAGATTGAATGCGCCAATGCCCAGGGCCATGCCACTGTTTGCAAGGGCAAAAATGCCGATGGCTCCACATGGAATGCTGTCTTTTTGAGACAGGACCGGCCATGAGCGACCATGGCCGCCTTGACGTGGGCCCCCGTGATGGCTATGAATTTGCGTACAGGCGAAAATTGCCACTTTTTTGGCAAATTGTAACATTTTTTATGGAGGATGCATGCTTCGTTCATTCACCGGCGCGCTTCTGGCAGCCTTGATGATGGTTTCAGTGGCCAGCGCGGCCGAAAAATACAAAGTTGCAAGCGACTGCACATGGCCGCCAATGGAGATGCTGGACGACCAGAAACAGCCCACGGGCTACTCTCCGGAATATATCAAGGCTGTTGCCAAGGCGGCTGGCTTTGATGTCGATGTCCAGAATATTGCCTGGGATGGCATTTTTGGTGGCGTGGCAACCGGAAAATATGACATTGTTGCCAGCTCCACCACCATCACCCCCGAGCGGCAAAAACAGTTTGATTTCAGCGATCCATATTATGAAGTGGTGCAGGCTGTCGTGCTGCCCGCTGGCCAGAGCATAAGCAAGCTTGCGGATCTCAAGGGCAAGAAGGTGGGCGGCCAGATCGGCACCACCGGCATCTTTGTTATGCGCAAGGCCGACACTGGCGCCGAGCTCAAGGAATATGACGATGTTGGCCTGGCCATACAGGATCTTGTTGGCGGCCGTCTTGATGCCGTCATCTGCGATGATCCCGTTGCCATGTACTATGTAAACAAAAAGCCGGACACAGCCGGCAAGCTCAATCTTTCCTTCAAGACAGACGAGCCGGAATACTATGGCTTTACAGTGCGCAAAGGGCGCAAGGATCTGGTGGACAAGATAAACCAGGGCATCAAGGCCGTGAAGGAATCTGGCCAGGAGGCCGAATTGAAGAAAAAGTGGATGGGAGACTAGTGTCGCATCAGGCGACAATTGTCGCAATCCATATGGGATTGCGCGCCGCCAGCGGCGGAGAAAGCAAATCAAACATCACGTTTTTTGCCTTGCTATCTTCGTATTTTTACGGCAGTAAAAACATGACATCTCACTAGTTGGGTGTCCATGCAGCCCCTGGGCACATAGCCCGGGGGCTGCATTTTGCTGTCGCCGGATATGCGTTTTACTGTATGGCATGACCGCGCAGAAATCCATGGCATGGCCAGGGAGGCTAGATGTTCAAGCTCAGGCGTCTAATACGAGAGAAAGCACCGGCGGATGGCAGTCGTCATCGCGCCTTTTTTCACAAGGGCAGGCGCATACAGCCCCCAAAGGCCGAGCAGGAGAGCAGCGCCAATATAGTGATGGTCACCGATGGCGCATCCATTCCCAACCCGCGTGAATGGCGTCTGGTCAATGCTTGGTCGATCTCCCTTGTGGGCGCAATCGGATCCCTTCTGGCTCTTTGTCTTATCTGGCCAGAGCCGTACAGGCGCATTCTTTTCTATCTGCCAGACGGCATTCTGATAACCTTTGAGATCACGATCCTCTCCATATGTTTCGCGGTGCCCCTGGGCCTCATCACAGGGCTGGGCCGTATCTCGCGCAACAGGTTCATAAATCTGCTTGCTTCCACATATGTGGAGGTTATCCGCGGCATTCCCCTGCTGGTGCAGCTCTTTTACATCTATTACGCGCTTTCGCGCTTTGTCCAGGTCAGCGGCATAACCTCTGCCGTCACAGCCATCAGCATCTGTTATGGCGCCTATATGGGAGAGGTTTTCCGCGCGGGCATCATGGCCATACCCAAAGGCCAGACAGAGGCAGCCAGATCTTTGGGGTTCAACCGCTTCCAGACCATGTTCTATGTCGTATTGCCGCAGGCCTGGCGCACCATACTGCCGCCTGTTGGCAATGAGTGCATCGCCATGCTCAAGGATACGTCCCTTGTATCCATTCTGGCTGTGCCGGACATAATGCAAAGGGCGCGCAGTTTTGTCGGCACCACATATCTTTATTTTGAGACCTATACTGTTGTGGCGCTCATTTATCTCATAATCACCCTGATTCTTTCAAAATGCGTGAGTCATATGGAGGGGCGCCTGAATTATTACGATGGCAAATAGTCATATCAGGCCGATTTCCATCAAAATCCACGCCTGGGCGTGGATTTTGCATTTAAAAGATATCTGATGTAGATTTGCGACCGGAGGAGGCAGCCAGGGGGAGGCGCCATGCCTTTGCCGGCATGGGGATGTCTCGCTTTTTCGCGGGGCCAGATCGGCAAGCTGCGCGTTTTGCCTTATTCTCCATGAGGGAACAGGGGGGAAAAAGGAGCAACAAATGTTTTGCGATCAATGTGAACAGACCGCCAAAGGCGTAGGATGCACCGTCAGGGGCGTTTGCGGCAAGGATGGCGAGGTCGCGCTGGAGCAGGACCAGCTTGTCTATCAGCTGCGCATGCTTGCCAATCTGGTTAATGAGGCTCAGGGCAGGGCCCTGGATACCACTCAATATGACGATTTTATTGCCGAAGCCCTGTTTGCCACCCTCACAAATGTCAATTTCGATCCCGCCGCAATCCATGCCCTGCAGTTGACCGCATTTAATGACTGCCGCACTCTGGCCGCGCAGACTGGCGAAGTGCCAGATGATCTTGAGCTCACTCTGGACGAGTTTCTGGCACGCCTGCCAGAGACCGTGGTGGGGTTGGGCACCTTCAGCCGCGATGCCGATGTGGATAGCGCAATGCAGATGCTGCTGTTTGGCTTAAAGGGCCTGTGCGCCTATAAAACTCATGCAGCCAGGCTGGGAGAGCGCGATGCGGCGCTCTCCGCATTTGTACGCAAGGCTCTGCTGGCAGGAACAAAATGGGATTCCCAGACACGCGACCTTGGCGGCTGGCTGGATCTGGTTCTGGAATGCGGTCATGCCAACCTCAAGGCCATGGAGCTGCTGGATCGGGGCAATACAGGCCATTTTGGTGATCCCGTGCCCACTAGCTTCTCCCTCGGCCATAAAAAGGGCAAGGCAATACTTGTATCCGGCCATGATCTGCTGGATCTTGAGGAACTTCTCAAGCAAACCGAAGGCACAGGCATAAATGTCTATACGCATGGCGAAATGCTGCCGGCCCATGGTTATCCAAAACTCAAGGCCTACAGTCATCTTGCCGGAAATTTTGGCACAGCCTGGCAAAACCAGCAAAAGGAGCTGCCAGCCTTTCCTGGCCCGGTGATATTTACCACAAACTGCATCCAGAATCCCAAAGGCTATGCCGAGAAAGTATTCACCACTGGCAATGTGGGCTGGCCAGGCTGCAGGCATTGCCATGGCCACGATTTTTCCGAAGTCATAGCCATGGCGAAGGAAATGCCAGGATTTGCCGAAGACGAGCCGGCCAGGGAGATTCTCACCGGCTTTGGGCGCAAGACATTGCAGGATGCCGCCCCGGCAATACTCGATGCAGTGGCGCAAGGCAAACTCCGCCATATCTTTCTGGTGGGAGGCTGTGATGGCGCCCGGCCAACCCGGGAATATTACACCGAGTTTGTGGAAAAAACTCCATCAGATACAATTGTGCTGACTCTGGCCTGTGGCAAATTCCGTTTTTACGACAAGGATCTGGGCAAGCTTGGCGATTTCCCAAGGCTTATGGATTGCGGCCAGTGCAATGATGCCTTTACGGCCATCCATACCGCCACGGCTCTTGCGGACGCGCTCAACTGCGATGTCAATGATCTGCCGCTGTCCCTTGTCATTTCATGGTATGAGCAGAAGGCTGTGGCCATACTGCTGACATTGCTGGCCCTGGGCATACGCAACATCATTATTGGCCCGACTCTTCCTGCATTTGTATCGCCAGCCATTCTCAAGATAATTACGGAACAGTGGGGCCTGCGCCTGATGAGCACCCCTGAAGAAGATATGAAGGCCTGTCTGGACAGAAAGAATAATGCCTGACAATGTCCCGACAGGGGCTGTGCCAGTCAAAAAACACGTTTTTTGACTGGCGATATTTTACGCTGAAAGTATAAATTTCAACGTTAAGCCATGATCAAGCCCGCCTGCAGCGGCCGCAAAGCTGGCTGCGGGCGGGATAGCATGCTACCTGCCAGGGATTGCCGGTCCACCCGGCTCCGGCCCGAGCCAGTGGAAAGGGGCTTTTCCGTGCGGCTATTTTTACCGCCCCTCTCTGCGTGCTCCGGCCCTGCTTTCAAATCTGTCCTTCTGAACGATGGCACGTTCATGAAAACCATCTCCAATCAAGCCATATTCATCCCTTGCCTCAACATCAAAAAACAGGCGCCTGCCATCTTCAGATACTGATTTGAGGACCGCCCTGAAAAATACCTTCATCCCCTCCGTTGTTGGAGCCCGATGCCACACATCCACATGCACGCCAACAGTGGTTTGGCCGTCATCCAGGCAGTTCTGCACGGCCGCCACAGCCGCGGCCTCCATGCCGGCTATCATCATGGCCGTGGAAAAAACGGAAACAAGACCGCTGCCCACAACATTGGCCAGGTGTGAGTTCGCAACGACAAAACTGTTTTCGGCCTCAAGGCCTGGCACAAGCTCCTTTTTCATGCCTCACTCCGCTATAGATGATGGAAAATTGACCTCGGGTCCGGATTTTGACGGGTAGCCAAAATTTTTAATATTGCCCCTGTTCAAATCACCTGTTAAAATATATTACATGAGTGTGTGCGACAAGCCATTTAACCGTTTTCCCGTGCCCGCCGCGGATGCGCAAAATCCACATTGCACGGAGCTGGTGGTTCGCCGCAGCCGTTTTTTGACCTATAGCTGCCACTGCCCCACAGTCGCGGCAGCCCGCGCCTTTGTGGCGGGCATGCGGCTGAAAAATGCGGATGCGACCCACAACTGCTGGGCATTTGTGGCCGGCAGCCCAGGCAATACCGCCAGTATTGGCTCCTCCGATGACGGTGAGCCCCATGGCACGGCCGGGCGGCCAATGCTTAACGCACTTTTGCACAGTGGCACAGGCGAGGTGTGTTCTGTGGTCAGCCGCTGGTTTGGCGGCGTGAAGCTGGGCACTGGTGGTCTGGCGCGAGCCTATCAGGACTCGGTGCTTGGCAATCTGGAAAGTCTGCCGCGGGCCATGTCCGTCTCGCGGGTGCTATGCAAAATTGTGCTGGATTATGCCTACATGGATGGCATAAGACGTCTGCTCCTGAGTCATGAAGGTGAAATAAGACAGGAAAGCTATTCAGAATGCGCCGAGCTGCTTGTCTCGCTGCCAGACGACAGGGTCACGGATTTTTGCGCAGCGGCTGCAGGCGTAAGCAATGGCAGCGCCGCCATCTGCGCGGCCGATTGTATTTAAGCGATGTAAAAAAATATGAATTATCAATATCATAGATTTTTCAACAGGTTCAATCTGGCCTTTTTTTTGCATAAATTTACTTGTCGTCAAAGTTTCGGCGGCAAACCGAAGGAATAGATCATGCAGGTCAAAACGTTCACAGGGGCCACATCGCAAGAAGTTCTTGCCATGGTCAAGGCCGAGATGGGTCCGGATGCCGTAATTCTGGGCAATCGCACCTATCGGAAGAACGGTGTTGTCTGCCATGAGATCACCGCGGGCCTGGAACGGGAGGGACAGTCCTATTCTTCCCCGCCTTCCGCCTTTGGTGCTCCTGCCGATGTGCCATCCACCCCCGGGGGCTGGAATGAATGGCATCGGGAATGGATGCGCATCAAGGAGCAGCTTTTCGCGCTGATGAAGCCGGCCATCCAGCTGGACAGGCTCACGCCAAGGCAGCGGGTCGCCCTTGAATATCTGCAGAGGGAAGGTGTTTCGGATGCTGTGGCAGTTGAACTTTACAGGCGTCTTTTGGCGGAGCCGGGAGCCTCTGTGCTGGAATGTCTTGGCGGCATTGTGCCGGTCAAGGCTTTTGGCCCTGAGCAATGGTCGCAAAGAATACAGATTTTGGCCGGTCCCTATGGATCCGGCAAGACTACCACGGGCCTGAGATTTGCTCTGTATTTGCGCAAGCAGGACATGGAGGCGAGGATCGCCTTCATCAACGCGGATTGTCTGCGCGGCAATGGCAGGCTGGTTCTGCGCCACTGGGCCGAACTTTCAAATTTCGCATATCTGGAGGCTCCGGATCGGGAGGCCATGAAAAGGGCTATTACAGCCACCAGCGCATTTGATGCCGTGTTTATTGACACCCCCGGCTTTTCGCATGGTAATGATCTTGCCACATGGCTGCAGGAGGTTGGCCTGGAAAAACAGGGGGCGGCCGAACATATAACAATAGCGCCCTTCTGCGAGGCCATTCAGATTCAGGAATTTCTAAAACGTTACAAGGGCCCGTATCCGGCGGCCATTGTCTGGACAAAGCTGGATGAAGCCATAAGTTTTGGCAATATTGTCAACGTGGCCCATAATTCCGGCCTCCCTGTTTCGGCGCTTTCCTATGGGCCGGAACTGAAGGAAAGCCTGGTGCCAGCAACCGAGCCCATGGTATGGCGCCTTATTTTCAAAAGACAGCTTCCCGGACCTGTGCCGGGCATGAATGCCGGGGCGAAGACCGCAGGCAGGGCAACCCCTGGGGCCAGACGCCTTGGCGAGGGGCGCATAGCCTGACAAGTAAATATAATTTGCATATCTGATAATTCATTGCCGGCGCCATTATTTTGCGATGAGATTGCTGCCGGCCATATTCCGGATTGTGTTGCCGTATTTACGGCAAATTTCAATCCGCGGCGGATGGAATGAGAAGTGAGTAAAGAAGTGGAACAAACTGCAAGTGGTACATTTCCGGTGGTCTTTACTGTGACATCGGGCAAAGGCGGGGTTGGCAAAACCAATCTTTCCGTCAATCTTGCCGCAGCCCTTGCCGGTATGGGCAAGAAGGTGGTGCTGGTGGATGCAGATCTGGGCCTTGCCAATGTGGATGTGATTTTGGGCCTCACTCCCCAGAAAAATCTTTTCCATCTTTTTCACGAAGGCTCCAGCCTGCGTGACATCCTCTATCCCACGCCATTCGGGTTTTCGATTTTGCCGGCATCCTCCGGCATGAGTGAGATGCTGACTCTCTCCACCGGCCAGAAGCTGGAGCTTCTGGAGGCCATGGGCGAGCTGGAGGACGAAATTGATTATCTTGTGGTGGATACTGGCGCGGGCATTAATGACAATGTATTGTATTTCAATCTTGCCTCCCAGGAGCGTCTGGTCATATTGACCCCGGAGCCCACATCCCTGACTGATGCCTACGCCCTTATCAAGGTGCTGAAGCTCAAGCATGGTGTGGAGCACTTTAAGGTGTGCGTCAACATGGCGCCAGATCAAAAAACCGCCAAGGAGATTTTCAGCTGCCTATATCAGGCTTGTGACCGTTTTCTCAGCGGTGTGTCCCTTGATCTGGCCGGCGTTATCCCCCGCGATGCCGCAGTGCGCAAGGCGGTTGTAAACCAGAAGCCCTTCTGCGTGCTGGATAGCGAGGGGCAGGCTGCCAAGGCGGTGAATCAGCTGGCCAGGAACATCATAAACTGGGATATCTCCCAGGAGATAGATGGGAATATAAAGTTTTTCTGGAAAAAGCTGCTTTTCCGCTAAATTATTGCGTGTTGGCACTCCGCCAGCCATAAGGCGCGAACAGGATGCAATCATGAACAATGGCGTTGCGCCAGCTACATTGAACAGTCCGTGGGAAGCACTGGAGACAGGCTCCACTTCATGGGATGATTTCACGCCCCTGCAGCAGGAAAGAATTGTGCGCCACTATGCGCCCAAAATCCGCTTTCTGGCCCTCAGAATGAAGGCCAGGGTGCCCAGAAGTGTGGAGCTTGGGGAGCTGATCAGTTCCGGCACACTTGGCCTTATGGAGGCCTTGGGCAAATATCAGCCGCAGCTGGGCATTCGTTTTGAAACCTACGCTGAAAATCGCATTCGTGGAGCCATGCTCGATGAACTGCGGCGCCTGGACTGGTTCCCCCGCTCCCTGCGCCAGAGGGTGCGCGCCCTGGATGAGGCCATGCGCACCATTGAGCATGACCATGGGCGGCCTGCCACGGAAGACGAATTGCAGGCAATGACAGGCTATGATCTCAAAGAAGTTCGCCAGGGGCTGGAAGCCCTGCAAAACCAGCTCTGGCTTTCCCTTGATGCCATACAGGACAGCGTCAGTGGAGATTGCCCCGAAGCAGGCGGCGAGCCCTATGACAATACTGCTACAAAAGAGCTTATTGAGCGGATAGTGCCCCTTGTGGAGAGCTTGACGACAAGGGAAAAAATGGTACTCTCCCTCTATTATGCTGACGAATTGAATATGCGTGAGACTGCCGCTGTCATGGGCATAACAGAGGGGCGTGTTTCCCAGCTGCATTCCCAGGCCATTGGCAGGCTGCGGCGTACTTTTTTTAACCGTTATGGCGACAGCGCCGATATTTGACACATGCAGGAGAATTATTAATGCCCTTTGATCCCAATATGCGTGTTCTGATAGTTGATGACTTTGCCACCATGCGCAGGATTGTGCGCAATATTTTGCGTCAGCTTGGCTTGAATAACGTGGTGGAGGCTGATGATGGCACTACTGCCTGGGATGTTCTCAACCGGGACAAGATCGAGTTCATCGTATCGGACTGGAACATGCCGCACATGACAGGCATAGAGCTTTTGCGCAAGGTTCGCTCCAGCGAGCAGTTCGCTGACATTCCTTTCCTTATGGTCACTGCAGAGGCCCAGCAGGAAAATATCATTGAGGCCGTGCAGGCAAAGGTTTCCAACTATATTGTCAAGCCCTTCACAGCCGACACCATGAGACAAAAAATTGACAAGATCTTCCCCTGATCAATGTTGCTGACACCTGCCTGAAACGGCGGCGAGCGCAAAGCGCATGAAGCCTATTTTTTGCCTTGCGGTTCCCGGGCATTTTCGGCAGGGAAAGATAATATTGATTTTGAAATTTGTGGAATTATAAACGCGATTTGCTCCAAGATGTGAACAGGCGGATTTGGTGTGGCTGAAGAGGTGGGGACCAGAGAGCAGACTGTTGCTCCGGAGCTGGAAACGGCGGATGCGGACAATACCCCCGCGACTGTAAAAAAAGTCGAACTCGATCTGGATGATGCTCCTTTTCTGCAGACCGAGGAGGAACCGGAACCGGAAATGCCGGAGGATGACGAGGCTGCCGGTGGTGGTGATGACGCTGACACCGTAGCCCGCAAGCGTAAAAAAATGCTTTTGCTTGCAGGCATCGGCGCTGCTGTTCTTGTCATCGCCTGCGTGGCTGTCTGGTGGTTCTTCTTTCGTACCCCCCCCCCGCCATCCGCCCAGGCGCCAGGGCCAGAAGTTGTGGTTGTGCCCTCAACCCCAGCCGATGCCGGACCCAGGGATATAGTGCGCGAGTTTGCCCCCTTTGTAATCCCTGTTGGCGAGAGTGATGGCAAGACAAGATTTCTCGTATGCAAATTCTCAGCCATAACAAGGGAGCCAGCCGTCAACGCCGAGATGGAGCAGCAGATTTTGCCTCTCCGGGATGCCATTTACTATTACCTGCGCAGCAAGGACAGCGGCTTTCTGCTGGATGCAAGAAATGGCGGCGACATAAAGAAGGATCTTCTTTCCGTATTCAATGATTATCTCAGCCAGGGCAAACTAGAGGATATTGTTTTTGAAAGTTACCTGAGCAAATAATCTATACGTCGCGGTTATTTTTTTGGGGGGGTAAAGCTGCCGCGAAAAGGAGCACGCCATGAGCGTTGACACCACCATGGCCGTTCTTTATGCCCAAAGCGGTCTGTCAACCAATGTAGCCAACGCGGCAATGGTGGCGCCACAGGCGGCGCTGGCCATGACAAGGGTGCTTGCTGCTGAGGCTGCCCGGCAGGAGAGGGAGCAGGTAGAAAAGAATGAAAAGACGGAAGAGGCCGGTATACATGACAAGGAAGGCAGTGCCGGATCTTTTCAAAGCAGAATAAGGCAAAGGCGCGCATTGCAAAGGGATGAGGAGCCACAAGAGCTGGCCGTCACGCCATTTGTGGGCAACCTTTTGAATGTCAGGGTATGAACGAGACTATTTTTATAATTCTGATTATTGGCTGCTCCGTGCTCGAGCTGCTCCTTCTGGGTGGGGCGCTTATCTTTTATATCCGCCTCAAGCGCTCCCAGGTCTTAATGAATACCCTGCAGGAGAACCAGCAGACTTTGCTGGCCCGCATTGAGATGAATGCCCGTCTGGAACGTGAGATAGTCGCCACATTTGCCCAGCGTCAGGCCGAGCTCAGGGAGTTGGACAGCAAGCTTGAGCAAAGGGCCACAGATCTGCGCAGGCTCATGGAGCAGGCTGAGGGTATAGCCAGATCGCCGCAATTCTTGCGGGAGATCATCATAAATGGCCGTAAAAAGGGGCTCTCCCCCCGTCAGATTGCCCGTAATGCCGGGTTGAGCGTGGATGAGGTGGAACTGATATTGGCGCAGAATCCCTGACCCCGCATCTTATGACATTTTCCTCCAATGAATTTCGCATTTGACAGATTTTTTGGCCAGCATGATGGCGCAACAAGATATCTGAAGAAAATCCCCTGGAAATACTGCCTTTACACGCTGATGCTGCTGTATGTGGCAGGCATTGTCACCAGTGTATGGCGCATGCGCGACATGATGACAGAAGTGCGCCTCATAGAAAGGGCAGGGCGGGAAACAAGGGAAACCCGCACGCGCCTCAATGAGATGCAGAATATAATCCCCGGCATTCTTTCCATGAATGGCATCACAAGGGATGATGCGGAAAAAGAACTGCGGAAGATCGAGGGGGAGCAGGACAAGGCCATCACGCGCCTTGGGCAGATGTTCCCTGCTGAAAGGGCCAGTGTAGCCGCTGTGGAGAATGGCATAGCCCGCATTCGCGAGGCTGTGCGGGGGCTTGAGGGCAGACTGGCCAATAACCGGAATTATCTTGCGGCCATCAATGGCTACCGGGAGTCCGTTTCCCCACTTGTGCGGGAAGTCAATGAGTCCCTTAATCAGATATCGCGGAATTCTGATGAAAAGATCATGGGGCTTGAGCAGAGATTCGGCAAATGGCTCACCTTCACATGTCTCATCGCGGTTTTCTCCGGCATTTTCATTGTCGCGCTGGCGATGCTGGCCGACAGGCTGCAAAAGGCAGTCACCAGCGCCATGTCCCATAGGGACGTGCTCTTCAGCCGCATATTCCGCAATGTCGACGAAGTATTCATGCTGGCATCCGGCGCGGACAGCGTGGAGTATGTAAGCCCCAACAGCTGGAGGAACCTGCATGCTCCAGCTGCCACTGTGCTTGCTGATCCTGCTGTATTGTATGATCATTTTGCGCCGGAGGATGTTGACTGGCTTAGACAGATCCTCAATGGCCAGGTTGAAATTGAAACGGTTTGTGAGCGCACTGCCACCATGATGGACACGGACAGGCTGTACAAAATCCGTGTCTATTCTCCCATCACAGACAGCGAAACCGGAAAAAAGCAATATATAGTTTCGTTCAATGACCAGACCAATATCATCGAGAGACAAAGGGCGCTGAAAGAAGCTTTGGAGGCTGCCCATGCGGCATCAGCGGCCAAGAGCAGCTTTCTTTCCCATATGTCTCATGAGATTCGCACTCCCATGAATGCCATCATTGGCATGACCACCATAGCCATCTCACGGATTGACGACAAGGCCAGGGTGGAAGACTGCCTGGGCAAAATTTCGGAATCCTCCAGACATTTGCTGGGCATAATAAATGATGTGCTCGACATGTCGAAAATCGAGAGCGGTAAGCTGGACATCAGCCATGACTCCTTCAATCTCTCCGGATGCGTGGAGAATATTGCCAATCTCATGCGCAGCCAGACCCAGGCCAGACAACAGGAGTTTGAAATTCAGCTGGAGAATGTGGAGAATGAGGAACTGATAGGCGACCCGCTGCGGCTCAATCAGGTTCTTCTCAATATTCTCTCTAATGCCAGTAAATTCACCCCCCCCTGGCGGGTTAATCTCGCTTAAAATCCAGCAGATGCATACACAAAACAATATGACGCATTTTCGGTTTGTGATAAGGGATACCGGCATTGGCATGAGCGAGGAATTCCTTCAGCGTATTTATGAGCCATTTGAGCAGGCATCCGCCGATACTGCCGCCAAATATGGAGGTAGCGGCCTGGGCATGCCCATCACCGCAAACCTTGTAAGTCTGATGGATGGCATCATATCTGTCAAAAGCCGCGAAGGGGAGGGCACTACCTTTACCGTGGAACTGCCTTTTGAGATTGGCAGCTCGAATGACCAGCCGGATGATGGCCTTGGGCTGCTTTCCGTGCTGGTGGTGGATGATGATCCCGATGTCTGCGAACATGCCTGCCTGTTGCTGGAAAAGATGGGAGTGCGGGCAGAGTGGTGCGAGAGTGGCCATGATGCCATAGAGATGGTGCGTTCCGCCCATGATGCGGGCGAACCATATAATGTCTGCCTGATAGACTGGAAGATGCCCCAAATGGATGGCGCTGCAACAACGCGCCGCATTCGCGAAGTTGTTGGTGATGACCTTATGATTGTTATCATCAGCGCCTATGACTGGGAGCCCATTGCCGACGATGCCAGACAGGCCGGGGCGAATGATTTTATTGCCAAACCATTTTTCATCTCAAATCTTCATGAAGTTCTGGCCAGCGCATCCCAAAATATCAAAAATGGGGCCAAAGGCATAGATGCAGCCACTCCTGACGCATATGATTTCAGTGGCAAACGGGTGCTTCTGGTTGAAGATAACGAATTTAATCGTGAAATCAGCCAGGAATTTCTGGAGATGGCAAATCTTGAGGTTGAGAATGCCGAGAATGGCCATGAGGCAGTTGAAAAATTTACCAGCTCGCCGCCAGGCCATTTTGATATTGTGCTGATGGATGTGCAGATGCCGCTGATGAATGGCTACGATGCCACGCGTGCCATACGCGCATCAAATCATCCGCAGGCAAGATCAATGTGCATCATTGCCATGACGGCAAACGCCTTTAATGAGGATGTGGCCCATGCCGTGGCTGCGGGCATGAACGGCCACATTGCCAAGCCTCTGGATGTGCAGCATCTTTACCGCGTGCTGGCCCGTTATCTGGATACCAAAAATTCAGCCTGACAATGCCGGAGCGCCTGTTCAGGACATGGCAAAGTCCACACGGATCTTGAAAAGGCGCGTTGCCGGGAGGTTGAGGATTGAAATACCAGTCTCATTGCTGATGGCCGCAAGAATATGCTCAGCCGTCTCCCGCGATGGCGCGATGAGTGTAAACCAGATATTATAGGCGTGATCTCGCTCGTAATTGTGAGTCACGCCTGGCTCCCTGTTCACACGCTCAATAAATTGCTCCAGCTTTTCCACTGGTACCCTGGCCGCGCACAGAGTGGAAACAAAGCCGAGGCCTCCAGACTGGAAATTAGCCCCCAGGCGTCGGATTATGCCTTTATTACGCATGGCTTCAATGCGGTCAAAAGCTTCCTGCTCGCCGATGCCCAGTTTATCGCCAATCACTTTGTAGGGGCGGCTTTCCAGAGGAAAATCACCCTGGATGATATCCAGAATCAGTCTGTCCTGCCTGTCAAGCTGCTGGTTATTTTCCATGGCTGGCATTCATTCTTGCGGGTTTCCAGGCGCAAAGGGGCTCCTCCCCCATATAATCACCATGCATGCTGAAAGCTCTGGCGCGACAGCCGCCACATACGCGATGAAATTCGCACACGCCACATTTGCCGGTGTATTTGCCAGGATCGCGAAGATTTTGAAAAACACGGCTTTCGCGCCATATTTGTGGGAAAGGAGTCTCACGCACATTGCCACAGTTTAATTCCAGATAGCCACAGGGTTGCACCTGGCCTGTGTGGCTGATAAAGCAAAAGCCTGTGCCCCCAAGACAGCCACGGCTCATGGCGTCCATGCCAAAAGTGACAGGAGAAACCTCCACTTTTTCAGCATGGGCGCGCTGACGCATGATCCTGTAATAGTGGGGCGCGCAGGTTGCCTTGAGCTGCATGGTTGTTGTTTTGCGAAAGTCGTAGAACCAGTGCAAAACATCCTCATATTCCCTGGCTGTAATCACCTGATCCGCCAGGCCTGCAGCCCTGCCCATGGGCACGAGCAAAAATATGTGCCACGCGGCAGCCCCAAGCCGCTGGCAAAGCTCAAAGATATTTCTGAAGCTGTGGAGATTGTCGCGGGTTACGGTGGTGTTGATCTGAAAAGGCACACCGGCATCCCGCAGATAGCCTATACCACGCAGGCTGGCCTCGAATGCTCCCGGCACGCCCCTGAAACTGTCATGGCTTGGCGCATCCGCACCGTCTATGGAAATGGAGCATCTGTCCACGCCGCATTCCTTGAGCTTTTGGGAATTTTGCGGGGTAAGAAGTGTGCCATTTGGCGAGAAGGCGCAAGTCAGGCCATTGCTCTTGACATGTTCAATCAGTTCGAACACGTCTGGCCTCATGAGGGGATCCCCGCCTGTCATGATGACTATGGGGCGGCCTACACTGGTAAAAGTGTCTATAAGGGCATGCGCCTCACTGTTGTCCAGCTCGCCTTCATAGGGGTGGGGATGGGCCTCGGCGCGGCAATGGCGGCAAGCCAGATTGCAGGAGCGCGTGACCTCCCAGGCGATGAGGCGGCAGTCTGGCGTGGAGGTCTGGCCATGTGTGGCATTTTGGCAGGGATCCATCAAACAGCCAGCCCCTTCTCCAGAATTGTTTCCGTAAAATAGGTAATGAGCATATCCGCGCCGGCTCTTTGCAGACCCTGAAGACTTTCTACCATAACCGCCTGCTCATTTATCCAGTTGTTCAGTCCAGCAGCGCGGATAAGGGAATATTCGCCACTCACCTGGTATGCCGCCAAAGGCACGTCAAAATTTTCGCGCACCAGCCTGATGATGTCGCCATAGGGGCCGGCAGGCTTGACTATGAGCATATCGGCGCCCTCGGCTATATCTGCCCTGGCTTCGATGACAGCCTCCCTGCCATTGCCGGGGTCCATCTGGTAGGCCTTGCGATCCCCGCATGATGGGGCAGATTCGGCAGCTTCGCGAAAGGGGCCATAATAGGCGGATGCATATTTGACTGCATAGGACATTATGGGCACCTGCACCATGCCCTCGGCATCAAGGCCTGAGCGTATGGCGGCAATGCGCCCGTCCATCATGTCGGATGGAGCCACAATGTCCGCTCCGGCCCTGGCCTGGCTTACAGCAGTCTTGACGAGCAGGGGGAGTGTTGCGTCATTGTCCACCACGCCATTGGCGCGGAGAATGCCACAATGCCCATGGTCCATATATTCACAGAGACAGACATCCGTGATGACCACAAGATCGGGAAATTCTGTTTTGAGCATCCTGACCGCCTGCTGCACAATGCCATCCTCGGCCCAGGCGCCACTGGCCTGCGCATCCTTTTTGGCGGGGATGCCAAATACAAGCGTGGCGCAAAGGCCATTGCCAACAGCTTTGGCAACCTGCTCCCGCAATGCCTTGAGACCAAGCTGATACTGGCCCGGCATGGAGGCTATTTCCTTGCGAAATGCGGGGTCTTCGCTTTCCACCACAAAGTAGGGCATGATCAGGCTGTCTGCGGAAAGTGGCGGCGTCTGCCGGCAGAGGGCTCGCATTGCTGGTGTCTGGCGCATGCGCCGGCCGCGATGAAAACTCATTTTATTTATCTCCCATTATTTGTCAGGCAATGCCTATTTCTGCATCGGTCAGATAACATGCGGGATCCTGAGCCCAGATATCGCCATAAAAGGCCTCTGCGCGGGCGCGGAAGTTGCCTCCGCAAATGGCCAGATGGCGGCATTTTGCACAGCGGCCTCCAACATGTCTTTTTTTATCCTTCAGTTTGGCCAGAAGCTCAATGGCCGGATCATCCCAGATCTGCGAGAAAGGTCTTTCCAGCACATTGCCAAAAACATGTTCGCGCCAGAACTGGTCGGCATGAACCTTGCCATCCCATGAGATGCAGCCAATGCCACGACCGGAACTGTTGCCTTCATTATATTGCAACAGTTCAAACACATCCCTTGCCCGCTCCGGATTCTCGCGCTTCAGCCTCTGCCAGACATAAGGCCCATCAGCGTGATTATCCACTGTGAGAATTTCTCGCGGCTTGCCGGCTTCAAACATGGCACGGGTTTCATCCATTATCAGATCCAGCACTGCCCTTGTTTCGGCATGATTGAGATCTTCGCCAATAAGCTCGCTGCCTCTGCCGGAATAGACCAGATGATAGAAACATGCGCGGGGAATTTCCAGGTCGCGCAGCAGGCGGAATATACCCGGTATTTCGCCTGCATTGCGCCTGTTTATGGTGAAGCGCAAGCCGACCTTGAGCCCCTCTGCCTGGCAGTTGGCTATGCCGGCGAGAGCTTTTTTGAAAGCTCCCGGCACTCCGCGAAAGTGATCATGAATTTCTTCCAGACCATCCAGCGAGATGCCCACATAGGACAGGCCCACGGCCTTGAGCTCGCGTGCCTTTTGCGGCGTTATGAGAGTGCCGTTGGTGGATATGACTGCTCGCATGCCTTTTTCTGTGGCATAGCTGGCCAGCTCCACCAGATCCTGGCGCACCAGCGGCTCCCCGCCCGAAAAAAGCATCACCGGCGCGCCATAGGCGGCAAGATCCGCAATCATGGCTTTGGCCTTGCTGGTGCTGATGGCATCGCTGCCATCTTCTCCGGTTGCCTGGGCATAACAATGAACGCATTTGAGATTGCAGCGTTTTGTCATATTCCAGACAATAACCGGCTTTTTGTCTCTGGAGAATTGCAGGAGATGGGATGGCAGCCTGCCGGAGTCCCGCCCATAGCGCAGAGCGTCCGATGGCTCCACCTGTCCGCAATACAATTTTGAGATTCCTATCATTTCCGGGTGTACCCAATGGCGTCAGGCGCCAAGGGATTTTTTTAATATATTGGTTGCCCTGGCCATACCCTGCGGATTTGTGCCGCCAGCCTGGGCAAGATCGGGCCTGCCGCCTCCGGAACCGCCGCATGCGGCAGCCACCTCGGCTATCAGTGCCGGAGCGGTGAATCTGTCATGCAGATCCTTGGAGACATACAGAATAATGCCGACTTTGCCTCCATCCAGACCGCCGAGACAAATTACCGATTTGTCCGGGTATTTGCCCCGCAAATCGTCCATGGCCTGTCTGAGCGCCTTGATGGGGGCATTATCAAGAGTGCGCACAAGCAGATTTACGCCATTTATATTCTCAGGCTTCTGATCAAGGCTATCCGCGGCAATCCCGCCAGACTTCCTTTCCGCATCCTTGCGCAGTTTTTTCAGTTCATCCGCCATGGCATGAGCGCGCTCAATGAGCTGATCGGGCCTGGTCTTGAGTGCCTGGGCCGCATTTCGCACAGTTGACCTCTGGGCAATGGCGTAGCTGTATGCATTCCAGCCGGTGACAGCCTCAATGCGGCGCACTCCGGCAGCGACGGCGCTTTCTGCTGTGATCAGGAAAGATCCGGCCTGACCCGTGCGCATCAGGTGCGTGCCGCCGCATAGTTCCATGGACTCCGGCTCGCTGGCATCGCCAATTGTCAAAACCCGCACCCGCTCGCCATATTTTTCGCTAAACAGCGCCATGGCGCCTTTGGCCATGGCTTCGTCCAGGGGCATTTCACAGGACCTGACTTCAAAATCGGCCATTATGGCCCTGTTGACCTCCCGTTCCACTGCCGCCAGCTCCTCTGTGGTCAGGGCCGCAAGATGGGTAAAGTCAAACCTGAGCCTTTGGGCATCGACCATGGATCCTGCCTGTTTGACATGATTGCCAAGGATGCGCCGCAGGGCGGCATGCAGCAGATGTGTGCAGGTATGGTTGCGCGCCGTGGACTGGCGTGTTGTTTCATCAACGATCAATGCCGCATCCTGGCCTTCCACAAGCTCGCCGGCAGTGACTTCCACTTCCATGAGGATCAGGCCGGATGCCCTTATGGCCCCGGCAACAGCTGCTTTGCCAGTATCCGTGTCCAGGAGGCCGCGATCGGCGGCCTGACCGCCGGATTCGCCATAAAATGGAGTTTTTTCGGTCAGCGCATATCCTCTTGCGCCTTCACCCAGCTCATGCACGGGAGTGCCGGCAATATCCAGGAGGATTTGCAGTGGAGCGCGTTGGGCAAGCGTTTCGTAGCCTGTAAATGTCGTCTTTAATCCTTTTTGCGCCAGCTCCCTGCAGACGGCGACCAGTTCCCGGGAATCTCCATGCCCCAGCAATCCTGCTTTTTTCTGGTTTTCCCTGGCTCTTTGCCTTTGTTGGGACATCAGCTTTTCAAAGCCGGCCTGATCGATCGCAAAACCTTTTTTCTCCGCAACATCCGCCACGATGTCCAGTGGAAAGCCATAGGTGTCATAAAGGCGGAAGCAGAAATCGCCAGGTATTGTTTTGGAGGCCCCGCGCTCCAGCCGCATCAGCTCCTCATCCAGAAGCTGTAGCCCCTTTTCCAGGGTCTGGGCAAAACGCTTCTCTTCTTCATAAACGGCTTTTTCAATGAATGCCGCATGTTCCTTTAGTTCTGGATATGCATCGCCCATGATCTCCGCCACCCTGGCGGCAACCTTGTGCATGAAAGGCTCATGCACGCCCATGAGTGTGGCAAAGCGCAGGGCGCGTCTGATGAGCCTCCGCAGGACATAACCGCGATTTTCATTGGAGGGGAGCACACCCTCGGCAATAAGAAAGGCGGCTGCCCGGCTGTGGTCGGCAATGACGCGCAGAGCAGTGTCGATGTCATTGGTATCTGGAGCGCTTGCGCTGTATTCAACGCCTGCCAGGCCGGCGGCATAGCTGATTATGCTCTGGAAGAGGTCGCAATCAAAATTTGAACGTTTACCCTGGCAGACGGCGGCTATGCGCTCCAGCCCCATGCCCGTGTCTATATTGGGGGCAGCCAGCAGGGTTCGGCTGCCATCGGCCGCCTGGTCGAACTGCGTGAAAACGAGATTCCAGATTTCGAGAAAGCGGTCGCAGTCGCACCTGCCTATGCCGCAGTCCGGCCCGCAGGCCATGTCCTCGCCCTGGTCAATGTATATCTCGGAACAGGGGCCGCAGGGGCCAGTGTCGCCCATTGTCCAGAAATTGTCCTTTTCACCCATGCGCACAATGCGGGATTCGGGCAGCCCGGCCACCTCCTGCCAGATGGCGGCTGCCTCGTCATCATCCCTGAAGATTGTGACCCATAACCGATCCCTGGGCAGGCCAAGCTCCTGGGTGACAAATTCCCAGGCCCAGGTGATGGCCTCCTTTTTGAAATAGTCGCCAAAGGAAAAATTGCCCAGCATTTCAAAAAAGGTATGGTGCCTTGCGGTGCGGCCAACATTCTCCAGGTCATTGTGCTTGCCGGAGACCCGGAGACACTTCTGGCATGTGGTGGCCCGGGTATAGGCGCGCTTTTCCTCGCCAAGAAAAAGCTGCTTGAACTGAACCATGCCGGCATTGGTAAAGAGCAGGCTGGGATCCTCCGGCGGAATCAGGGGGCCGGAGGTCACAATCTGGTGCTGGTGGCGTCTGAAAAAATCAAGATAGCGTGCGCGTATTTCCTGGGCTGTCAGCATGGCCAATCAATCCTCCAGTTCAGGCTCTACGCCTTCGTCCATTTCTTCCGCTGTGGGTGTGAATTCTCGCGGGTGCATTCCAAGATATTCCTTGATCTTTTCCTCTACGGCATTGCGCAGTTCCAGATTCTCATCCAGCAGGGCGCGGACTTTTTCCCTCCCCTGGCCAAGTTTTTCGTCGCCAAAGGCGAACCAGGAGCCGCTTTGCTCAATTATGCCGGCCTCAATGCCTATATCCAGCAGCTCGCCGGCGCGAGAGATGCCCTGGCCAAAAATAATGTCGAACAGGGCTACGCGGAATGGCGGCGCGACCTTGTTCTTGACAACCTTGGCCTTGGTGCGGGAGCCAAAGGATTCCTCCTTGTCCTTGAGGGTAAGGATGCGGCGGATGTCGATGCGGATTGAGGAATAGAATTTGAGCGCATTGCCGCCAGTGGTGGTCTCCGGATTGCCATAGCCACCGGATGTGCCTATCTTCATGCGGATCTGGTTGATGAAAATGACGGATGTGCGCGATTTGTGGATTGTGCCGGTGAGGCGGCGCATGGCATGGGACATGAGGCGGGCATGGCCGCCCACCTGCGTTTCGCCCATATTGCCCTCCAGCTCCGCCTGGGGGATGAGGGCGGCCACGGAATCTATGACCACAAGGTCAACCGCGGCGGAGCGGACAAGCATGTCCGCTATGTCCAGGGCCTGCTCGCCATAATCCGGCTGCGATATGAGCAGTTCATCCGTGTTTACCCCAAGCCGTCTGGCATAAGCCACATCCAGGGCATGTTCGGCATCAATGAAGGCGCAGGTGCCACCCAGTTTCTGGCATTCGGCTATGATATGCAGTGTGAGGGTGGTTTTGCCCGATGCCTCGGGCCCGAAAATTTCGCAAACCCGGCCACGGGGGATGCCGCCCACCCCAAGGGCCAGATCAAGACCAATGGAACCTGTGGGAATGACAGGGACATCCATCTTCACATCATCGGACAATTTCATTATGGCGCCCTTGCCATATTTGCGCTCTATGGTGCCAAGGGCAGTGCTCAGTGCCTCGGCGCGCGCGGCAACTGGATCTAAAGGCGGTTTTTTTGCCATGTCATTCGCTCCACAAGTGCCAGGCATATATCTTGGCGCCATTGCCTGGCGCCACCTGCACAGGATTCAAAATACGGTTATCGGTAAATGAAAAGGTTCATGCGGCCCCAGGGCGCATTTTGAAGATAAGTTCAAAGATTGCCCCGTCAATGGCGGGGAATGTTTATGGGGGGATATGGGGCAATCCTCTTGCAGAATCTATATCGCCTTAAAATGGCACTTCATCCAGGTTCGGTCCATTGTTTCCGGAATTCATGCCGGCTTCGGATGGGAATGCCGGGCCCAGGTCGTCATCGTCACGTTGATCGAAGCCCTGTCTGCGGCCATGGGCGGGCTGTTTTGCCCCCTGGGACTGGCCGCGTGGCGCGGAGTTCCAGTCCCCTTCCTGTCCGGCTGGCCTGCCTTCGCCCTTGCGATCCAGGAACTGTACGCGCTGTGCCCTGATTTCAGTGGTGTAGCGATCCTGCCCCTGCTGATCCTGCCACTTGCGGGTTTGCAGACTCCCCTCCACATATACCAGGCTGCCCTTGTGGAGATAGTTGGAGCAGTTTTCGGCCTGGCGCTGAAAAACCACCACCCTGTGCCATTCTGTTCTTTCCTGGCGGGTGCCATCCTTGCCAGTATAGGATTCGTCTGTGGCCACATTAAGAGTGGTCATGGGCATTCCGTTCTGGGAATAGCGCAATTCCGGATCCGCTCCAAGGCGGCCAATGATCATAACCTTATTAAGCATTGCCTTTACCTGCCTTTATAAAGCGGTTACTGTACAAAAGCTCCCTCAAGGTCGTCCAATGTGTCCTCCAGCTTGTTGCTGAGCTCATTGGCGCGGGCCGGCTGCCAGTCCGCAAGGGCCTTTTCAATTTCATCGCGTATTTTCGCAGCCTCGCGAATGCCAGGACCCATGGCCTGCTTGCGGGCATCGGACCACTTCATAAACTGCAAGCCTTCCGAAAGAGCCCGAACCATTTCCAGAAGACCGCGGTTTTCAAATTTTATAGGCACGCTGAAAGCCAGATTTGTCAGCTGTGGCCAATAGTCTTCCAGCAGATCATCATTCCATGTCACGGCCACTACCCTTATTTGCAAAACCTTGCCCATGCCTGCTCCCCTTTATTTATTTAGAGCATTCATCAGGTGAAACTCTCAACGCATTTCAACCATACGCGCTGGCGTTTCGCGAAAAAATTGAATTTTCCGCTCATTTTTACGCTGGCGCTTCAGAAGAAGCGCCTCGCATTTGCCCATTCTGAATCGGCAAATGCTCCAGGATGTCCACTTTGAAGTTATTCCTGCTGCGTGCCTGTCATTTTTCAGTCCATTCCGTCTGCACACGCATGATCACATCCTGAATGGCAGCAAGCTGATCCGGAGGACATACGCCAATGAGCGGCGCGCCTGCGTCCATATTTTCGTTGTAGGTGAAATAGATGGCATAAATGACGCCATCCGGGCCATTATAGCTCAGTGGGGATTCCCTTTTCATGCGCGACATGATTAAAATCTCCATCCCCTTGCGCACCGCCACGGAGTGGGCATCAGACGCCCTGATTTTCTTGTCCACCTCAGGCGTGAAATAGTATTTGGCCCGCTCCGGAGCGCGGAAAAGAAAAAGGGTCTTTTTTAGAATGATCCTCTCCACCTCCGCCCTGGTCAGCATGTGTCGCAAAACAGCCAGCTCTGTGCCGGCCTCCACAAAAGTTCCCTCCAGCTCCGTGTTGATGCTGCCAAGCTCGCCCTTTTCAGGGGCATGGATGGGTTTGGGGTTGCGCTCCCTCTCCAGTGTGGCAATCAGGGCCCCTGGCTTCTCCTTCCATTGCCCGGTGGGGCCGTCGATCCTGTCGCCGGGTTTGAGGCCTGCGAATGTCACCACGCCGCTATGGGGCGCAAGAATGGCTATCTCCCGGTACGGAGCCGCCTTTATCTCGTCAAGAAGTGCTGAAATATCAATCATGTTGCCTGTCATGTTTTATCTGTAATACAGGTTGCGTCCGCCAATGGTCATCAGCGCCTGTTTGAGATTCGCCCGTATCTGTCGCCGATCCCATATGCCCTGGATATGTCCGCGCGACAGGGCCCTGTAGGAGCGATGATATTTGGGGGGGATGTCCATGCCGGTGGTCTCCTTGATGACCTGCGGGCCCGCAAAACCGATATTGGACGAGCGTACTGCGAACTGGTAGGGCGAGCAGCCAAGAAAACTGGCCACAGGCCCGGCAAAGGAGTTGGTGTCGTACAGCACCATGTAAAGACCGCCGGTCTCCACATAGCGGCGCACGGCAACCGTGCATCTCGGCATCTGGATAACGCCGTGGGTGCCCTCCTGGATCCGTATGCCTGCAGTACCATGCACATAGGCCAGGAAGGGATAATGCTTTTTGGCCGCCCTCTGGGCCGCCTCCACAAACTTGAAACCCTCTGCCGCTCCGAAGGAGCCACCCCTGAACGTGCCCATTAGCATGGCCACAACCATCTTGATATTGTCGATGCGGGCCTCGAATGTCATGCAGCCGCTTTTGGCGCCTGTTTTTTTCTGCGCGGCCGCAATGCGCTCGTCAAAACCGGGAAACTGCAGGGGATTGCCGGCCTCGATTTCACTGTTAAACTCAAAGACGCTGCCGGCATCAAACACATTCTTTACATACCATTCCGGCTCCATGGGAAAATGATAGCCGCAATGACTGCAGACTCCGGCAAATTCGGCGAACAGATCCGGCCCCCAGAGATCGAGGCAGCCATAGGATGCGCTGTTGGGGCAGGTTATGGCTCTGTCAATTTTGTAACGGGGGGAAATATAATTCCATTTGCTACGCCTGCCCTCTCCGGACCAGGCAGAAAGGGCCGTGAGATCGCTTGCTGCCTGGCTTTTATCTCCTTTGCCAGCAAGCTTGTGGAATGGAGCAAGAATGCGCATTTTAAATGTATCCCATTCGTTGCCCATTTCTTCCATAAAACCGCTTATCTTGCGCCGATGCTTGCGGTAAAAATCATATTTGAATGCTATCCACGGCTTGCAAATCCAGTCTATGCAGGCATCTGCCGTCTTGCTGAGCATGGGCCGGCGATCCCTGGCCGCATGGCGCGACAGGCGCAGGAATTTCTGTTGCCTTTTCTCGCGCAGGCGCGTTTTGGCGGATGGGGAAAGGCCCCAGCGCATGTGCATCTCATCAAGATTGGCCTCCGGATTGCGTCTTCTGCCCAGAGCCAGGCCGCGAAACAGTGGCATGCGCCTTGTGGAGATGATAACCTCGTCAGTGGCGCGCAGCATTTCCTGCCTGAGGTTGCGGAAAAAATCAAAATGCCAGGGTCTGGCGCCCAGAGGCGGTTCCTGGACAATGCGGTCAATATAGCCAAAGCTCAGATTGTCCCTGGCTGTGATGTGCAGATTTTGGGCGCAGTGTTCAATCAGCTCCGGTGTTGCCCTTTCGCCGGGCTTCAGGCGTCCTTCAATGGCAGCTGCGCCCTCCGGCGAGATCACAGAGTAGTAGCCATGGGAGAGCATGAGACGCCTGTCGGCCAGGCCTATGGCCTCAGCACCGCCAGAGCCGCCCTCGCTTATCACGGAGATGATGGGTACGCGAATGCCGGCCATTCCGTAAATGTTGCGGGCTATCTGCTGGGCAGCGCCCGGGTAATCCTCCAGCGGATAGGAGCCTGGCGTGAAAATATAGGCATGGATGGGTATGCCTTCCGTTTCGGCGACGCGCATATACTGGAGCGCCTTTGCATTGCCCCAGGGTTTGACCGAGCCGCCATTGCGGAACTCGGCGCCATGGCCTTTTTCCTGCCCTATGACCAGCACGGATTGCTGATATGTCTTTTTGCCCCTGTGGCGAATGAAGACTGCGCGCGCAATGAGCATGCTTGGATCCAGACTGTGCTCATCCTGCCCCCCCACCTCCGTGAAGTTGTCATAGACATTTTCCAGAATGTCCTTCAGGCAGATTCGCTGGGGATGGCGCACTATGCGCACGCGATCCATGGGGGTGATTTCATTCTCCAGTCTGCGCTCGACATAGCCGAACAGATCCTCCACTCCAGCCAGCTCCCCATAGGGATCATCCAGAGTGTCGGAATTGGCCTTTGCCGTAAAGGTATCCAGCCTTGCCCGGAGCAGCTCCTCACTATCCTGGTGCTTGCCGGCAAAAATGTCATGCATGTATGTCAGCCGGTCACGCAGCCTTTGAATGCGTTTTGCGATGTTATTATCCATAATACAGATTTTCGCCTGTGGAAAACCCCGCCAGTTTTATTGAACCGGACTCTTGCCGGCTCAGAACTGCAAAATGCGGGGGGTATTGCTTTTCAAAAAACCGGCATTGGATTTAAGTGGCTGGCCGGCGCCATTGCGCCCCTCAAGGCGCAGGGAATCCAGAAATGCGAGGCCGCGCTCCCTGGTCTCGTTGATGTCCTTGCCCCAAATTATGGCCAGGGCCAGGTTGGGGTCGAATTCCGTGGGGATTTCGTAGGGCCTGTCCAGAGGCACATGGGTAAGCACGGTGAGCCAGGGTTGCGGCTGCCACGAAAAATGCTCGATGCGGCCTACCCAGGGTGTGAAATTGTTGTCCGGATCCTCCGCGATGAGGCGGTACTCAAGCCCCACGCCCTCGGTGGCGATCTCCGCCTGTGTGTAGCCAAGGGGCTGCCCCAGGGCCGTGCGGATCTGCTCCGCTATGAGATCCACCCCGTCCTGGCCACGCACGCGCGCGATGCAGGCCGAAACTCCATTTTCAACCTGGATTCGGGTATTGACCTCCATTAGAAATGGCTCACCCTTGCGTGTGACGATCCATTCCCAGGTGCCCACATTGTCATAGCCCACCTTGCGGGCCATTGCCAGGGAATAATCAACTATGTCGGTCAGCACCTTGCCGGCATTAAATGTGTAGTCTATGGATTCTGGCGCGAATCCCGGCGCCACCTCGATGCGTTTCTGTCTGCCTGTGGACTGGATGGAGCAGTTGCGTGTGCCAAAATGCACAGGGCTGCGACCGGTGCGGTCCGAGACAATCTGCACCTCAAGATGATTGAAATCCGTTATGCGCTGCTCAATCAGCACGCCTTCGTCCTTGAACTGGCGCATGGCGTAGTTTCTGATTCTGCGATAAACGGAACGGAACTGATCAGGGTCATAGACCTCCTCAATGCCCATGCCGCCGCCGCCAGCGGAAGCCTTGACGAGTACAAGAGGTCTGGTGATGCCCTGATCCATCTGGAAATCAAAAACGGACTTGGCAATACGCTCGGCCTCAAGCTCGTCATAAATGGGCCGATCAGAACCTGGCACAGTTGGCACGTTGAGACTGCGGGCAAGCCTTTTTGTATTGATCTTGTCGCCCAGTTCGCGGATTACCTTCCAGGATGGCCCGATGAAAATCATTGGCCGGTCCCGCTTGACAACACGGCGGGCAAAGCGGAAATCCTCGGCAAAAAAACCATAGCCTGGATGCACGGCCGTGCAGCCGCCCTCATCGGCAACTGCCATGAGCTCGTTGGCGTCATGATAGGAGGATACACGGAAGAGGCTTTTTTCGCCCCCCAGCGACCTTGCCAGCTCCACATGGCCGGACTGTTCATCCTCTTTTGTGTAGATTGCCGTAAAGGGAATGCCAAGCTTGTGGCTTGCATTCATGATGCGCATGGCTATTTCACCGCGATTGGCCACCAGAATTTTATGGGCCTTCAAATCCACAACCGGCAATGGCTGCGGCTCATTTTTCTTTTTTTTGGCGTCAGACGTTTTATTCAATCCAGTACCCCTGGAAGATGGCTTGCGGCCGGAGCGGCAATGTTTCCGGCCCGCATGATCGCAAGCGGACTTTACAGCTTTACAAGTTTGAAATATTTCGCGTTTCAGAAGCCGCGGCCGTTTTGCGTCCGGGCGGCTCCATTGCAGCAGGGATCCGCCATATTGCGGCTCCAGGCAATTTTTATGGCCAAAACCGCCTGTGCCCCCAGGGGCGCCGTGCAAATTTATGATGCGCTATCCGCCCGCATGCCTTGAAACGCGCATTGCCCTGATTTACTATCAACGCAAGAGCAATGTCCGCAATACAATAATTCAAGGATGTATTTTATGCAAAATCCCCAGGATGTCCAGCTTGCCGCCGCTGCTCTTAAGGCCGCCCTGCCTCCGGAGCTGACAGAGAATGCCACGGAGGCTGTGGGCATTGTTCTCGGCACAGGCCTTTCAGGCGTGGCGGAGTGCATTGCCGGCAGCGGGGCTAAAGTGCCTTTTGCGCATCTGCCAAATTTTCCGGCATCAGGTGTGCAGTCCCATGCCGGAGCCTTTATTGCCGGCAGGCTGGGGGGCCGGCCAGTGCTTGCGCAGCAGGGCAGATGCCATCTTTATGAAGGCAGAACCCCGGCCCAGGTCTGTATGGGGGTGCGGGTGATGCGCGCCATTGGCATCCGCACATTGGTCATAACCAATGCCGCCGGGGCTCTTAATCCGCTATTTTCAAGTGGAGAGGTGATGCTCATGAGCGATATAATCAATCATACAGGCGCATCACCATTGACTGGAGACAATTGTGACGAGTGGGGAGAAAGATTTCCCGACATGTCCAGAGTGTTTGACGGTGGCCTTGCGCGATGCGCCATGCGTGCTGCCCTGGCCAATGCCATTCGCCTTTTTGAGGGCGTCTATATAGGTGTTGCCGGCCCCCAGATGGAGACACCGGCGGAAACGCGCATGTATCGCCAGTGGGGGGCGGACGCTGTGGGCATGAGTACAGTGCTGGAAGTCATTGCCGCCAGGCATCTGGGCATGAGAATTATAGGTTTGTCCTGCCTGACAAACAAAAATCTGCCGGATTGCATGGCGCCAGCCCCCCTGGAAGAAGTCATCCGCATGGCAGGGGTGGCCGCGGCAAAGCTGGAAGTGCTTCTGCCGGCCATCTGCGCGGAACTGCCAGATTGAGGCTGGTATTTTGTTTTGGCATGTCTGCCAAAAACTGTCATAATGCCGCATTTGCCGGCAACGCGCCATTGCCAGGGGGGCGCTCCAGACGCTAGACTTGTACCAGGCAGGTTGCATGGGACAAAATGGCATGTTCGCTTTGAATTACCCCTGCAGCGCAACGCTGGCCGCCCCGCGCCAGTTTCTCCACGGAGCGGGACATGGCGCACGGGCCCTTGCACAGCAAAGGCGCGATGGCATATGCCAGAGTGCATATGTGAGAATAAGGCAAATCATGGCAAAATGTTTTTCAGGATGATTTTATGCTAACCCTTGTGTCGGCTGTTGCAGTGGCTGTGTGTGTTTCCTTTCTGTGTTCCCTTGCGGAGGCGGCACTGTATGCCGTGCCATGGTCGGGAATAGAAAAGTTGCGCAATGATGGCAAGCGTTCCGGCGCCCTTCTTTTTGAAATGCGCACCAATGTTGACAAGCCCATAGCCGCCATTCTCACTCTCAACACCCTGGCCAACACGGCCGGCTCAACTATTGCCGGGGCAGCCTTTCTGGCTGTTTACGGCGCAAGCCACATGGCGCTTTTTGCGACCATCTTTACCTTGCTAATTCTGGCGCTTGGCGAGATTGTGCCCAAGACGCTCGGGGTGGCCCATGCCATGCCCATAGCGCGGGTGCTGGCTCAGCCGCTGATGTGGACTGTGCGTCTGCTGACCCCCCTTTTATGGCTGACAGGGCTTTTGACCAAAATGCTGTCCCCCAAGTCCAGTGGACCCCAGGTGTCGGAGGATGACATAAGGGCAATGACAAGCCTTTCGCGGCAGGCGGGTAGCATCAAGGCATACGAGGAAAATTTTGTCCGCAATGTGCTCTCCCTGGATCAAAAGCGCATTCACGAAATAATGACGCCGCGCATAGTGGTTTTTTCCCTGCAGGAGGATCTGACAGTTGCCGAGGCCTACAAGGATCCGTCAATCTGGCATTTTAGCCGCATACCGGTCTACGGGGAGGACAATGAGGATCTGCTTGGCCTGGTGGAGAGGCGCACCCTGGGCAAATGTTATTCCGAGGGCAAACATGATCTGAAACTCTCCGCCATAATGCGGCCATTGCATTTTGTGCAGGAAAGTCAGACACTGGATGTGCTTCTGCGGGAACTGCTCAAGGAAAAGGTGCATCTCTTTGCAGTGCTGGATGAATACGGGGGGCTTGCGGGAGTGGTTTCCCTTGAGGATGTGCTCGAGGAAATGCTGGGCAGCGAGATCATGGACGAGAGCGACAATGTAGCTGATCTGCGCGCTCTTGCCAGGGAGCGGAGAAAGTCGCTTTCGCGCAGGCGTGAAAGCTGAAATGGCCGGCAATCATAACGAATTTTCCGGCGGTGCCAAGCCGGAAAAATCAAAACAATGGAAAGAATCATGAAAGAACTGGATCCCCATGCCATAAGGCCATGTCTGGCCTGTGGCGGAACAGATGCGCATCTGGAATCGATGCTCCCGCCCGGACGCCGCGAGGAGGTCTGGCGCGTGGTGTGCGCCTGCGGGCAGTCGCTGCAGCAGTGGTCGGTCACCCAGGGGGCGGCCATTCGCGCCTGGAACCGCAACCTTGCGCAAAGTGGCGACAGCTTTGACAGCCACCAGATGGGTGGGCGCCGCTAGAGCAGCACCTTGAATCCTTATAAAATTTGTAGTTTTCAGGTGCGCCCGCTTCTGGGCTTAACGGACGAGCAGCCAGCGCTTGCGCCAATACGGAGACATTTTATATAAAACCATCAAACCTTTCCCTGATCAGGCGTTCAGGGATGGGAACGATTAAAAAACAAATGCCGCAGCCATTGGCCGCGGCATTCTGAGGGCCGGGCAAAAATACCTGTCAGAAAGCCTTGTTGCCGGTCACATTATCCCACCAGGAAGTCCTGTCGCCGGTGCCGGCCTGTGGATTGGCCCACTTCAACACAATTCTGCCCATGTCCCAGGCAAGACTGCGTGCAATGAGGCCGGAAGGATCCGCCGGATTGCGCTCCGTGATTTCAAACAGATAAAAATTATGCTTCTGCTGCTTCTCCATTAATCCTCCCTGGGAGATGGACCAGATCAGGTTGCCGCTCTTGACATCATATATTTCAATGGCAAGAGATACAGAGCTCTCACCGTTTGCGCCGCCATCCATATAATGGTTGATATAGCCGCCCACAAGCAGTTCTGCGCCCTTGCGTCTGGCGAGCTCCAGGGCCCTGGCGCGATCAAATGGGCCGGCGAATGGCGCGTATTCCAATGTCTCAAAAGCCCCCAGGGACAGCCAGACCTGCCAGATCTCCCTTGTTAGCAGGTCGCCGAAGGTAATGGCATTTGTCATTTGCTGCATGGTGCGCAGGGGCACAAAAAGCGCCCGGGGCCTGTGGCCTATTGGCGCCTGTGGCTGCACATATACGGCTGGTGGCTGCCTGCGCACGAAATTGTCCGTGCGGATTTGAAAAGGAGTGCTGAAATCGCCCGTGAGCGCCACGCTGGAATAGCTGTCGTCAGGGGAGCGGGCGCAGCCAAGGCTGGCGGCCAGAACCAGCGCGATCGTGAAAAATCTTGATAAAAAAAGACACAGACCCGATGCAGTCTTGCGACCGGGTAACGCAAAAACATTGCTCATTGCAAATTCTCCGAATCGGAATTTGAAGCGCCCATCCGGAAAAGGATGGCCTGCCATCCTCTGCCAATGCCCTGGCGGCTCCAGATTTCATAAACGAAGTTTATTGCCAGGCTATGACGGATGCCATTTTTACGACATATGCGAAAAATATGCCATATTAGCATTTTTCACTTAGAAAACGCCCTGTCGAACTGGTTTGGAGGGCGCCTGGCCGCGTTTAAATTTTGTAAAAAATTAAACGCAATATGCACAAAGCAGCCAAATATGCGCCATATTGTGCAAACCGACTGCATGAGCGTATATAATTCATTGAATTTGCAAGATATTATTTTTTATTCCATGGCATTTTTCCCAGCAGAATACCCAGACCGCAAAAGCCGCTTGCCCCTGCGAAGACCAGCCCTGCGCCTACAAAAATGGCCAGAGCCAAAAATGGTTTCCACACCAGGGCGCCAAGGGTGCCCAGGAGCACAAGGGATCCTGCGCCGATCTGCACCTGTCTGAACAGCGAAATGGGGACATCATTTTTGATGACCGGGAGACTGGCCTGCACCCAGCCATTAAGCCCTTCATCCATCAGCATGGCGCTCACGCCTGCGCGGCTTGCCGCCTTTTCCAGTTTATCGACCGCTTCCCTGGCTCTCCGCCCTGAGCGGCAGAAAAAGGCCACAGGCAATTTGGGAGCGCCTTCATCCAGTAAAGGCTCCATATCAATAATGGACAAGGGGACGAGACGGCTGCCATCAATATGTGTTTCAATAAACTCATCCGGCTCGCGGATGTCAATAAGGCGGATTTCGCCATTTTTAAAGCGATTTGCCGCTTCAGTGGGGGATATTGTATTAAGCATGACATGTCCTTTCGCCATGGGTATCTTATGCCCGCACTACATAGCCATGACGGGCATCATTTCATTATGTTCAGCAGTTGGGGAATAATCGGCGCTACAAAGATGAATACAGGCAAAAAGCCCAGCAGCGTCTGCGCCCAGGTGAGGCGCATGGCTGCCCTGAAACCTGCTGCCATGCAGCCGATCCCCCAGACAAGTCCGGTTATGGAGCCAAGCACGGGAACAACACAAAGGAGGGATGGCGCAGCGCTGTAGGCCATAATCTGAAAGACAAGGGAAAAGGATGCGGTCTGGGGCCGGATTATCTTGTAAATGAAGTATATCATGAAGCTGAAAAAATAGATCTGCAGGGCCAGCAGGCCGCAGCGCAAAAGCAAGCTCAGAGCCATATTCGAATCTGATGCCAGCATGGCCAGCATTTTTTGCAACTGCGGGTCGCTGGCGGCCGCAGGCTCCAGCAGGGCATAAAACATCTGCCCCCAAAGTTTTTCCACTATGGTCTGGAATGCGCCAATGAGCAGATAAAATGCCAGGGGTCTAAGTTGGCTGGCGGATGGAGAAAGCGAACTGAAAAAATTGACTGTGGAAAACATGACCCTGACAACGGTCTGAAAAAAGGCCGCGAACCATCCGGACTCCCCCGGGGCATTGTCCCAGGGGTTTTGCGAGGCTGTCATGTATTCCTCATTGGCAAAGCGGTCCGCCTCGCGCTGATAGGCCCGGCTTGCAGTGAGGCGAATGTCTTCCTCCTCCGGCTGTGCAGTCCCGGAGCTGTTTTTGGGCTGCAATATTTCGCCTGTGCCCCCGTTGCTGGTAATCCGGAACCGGCAGGCACATTTTGGGCAGGTGGCTATCATTGCGCCGGCGGGCATGCGGTCAGCGGGCACCTGGCGGCTGAAGCCGCATTGCGGGCAGGTTATGGTCGGGTTTTGTGTCATAAACTCCATCATAGACAATGCCCGCCAGGCTGGCAAGATATGGACAAAAGCCCATGGCGGCTTTATACAGCCTATGTCTGTTATTAATATACTTGCCTGGCTGCGAAAGTGCATGGCTCGGCCAATGGCGAACAGCAAAACCGCGTTTTGCCGTGAAGCGCCAGGCCGTATGGCTGAAATTGGGGCGATTCCAGCTGATACATGCAAGCCAGGGGCCTATTCAGATATCAAATGCCTTGTGGCGCAAGGGTGGAGCGGACATGCTTAGGGAACAGTTTACCGGGTCTGGCAATGTTGTCCTACTGGCCGGCGGTGGCAAGATCCATACGGATATAGCCGCCCGTTTTGTGCGCAGCGAACGTGAGCTTGAGGAAATAGCCGCATCGCCCTATTCGCGTCAGATAGTGCGCAATATTCTGGACAGCAATCATCGGGCCGCTCTGGAATTTGACTACTTTCTTTTTGGAGTTGATGGCTATTCCAGGGTCACAGAGGCCCAGCTCATCCGTAAAAGGCTTGCATCCTATCTGATCAAATCCGGCAGGGCGGAGCTCAATGGCAAAAGGGCCTTCCGGGTGGCCTATCCACGCGAGGTGGCGGAATTTCGCGCCGAAATAGAATTGCCAGGCGGCCACAAAACGTGTCTTTCCGGCAGGGAACTGGCCGAAATAACCAGCCAGTGGTATGATGCCGGCCTTGCTGCAGGCATTGCCGAGGAATCCCTGCGCTATCTCAAGCCCCAGGCTACGGTTTTTAAAGGAATAATTGGCATGAACGCCCATGCATTGCTGGACTGGTTCGCCATACGCTGCTGCCGCAATGCCCAGGCCGAAATCAGGGATCTGGCAGGTAAAATGCTGGCCCTGTGCCGCAAGGCGGCTCCTGATCTTTTTGAAAATGCCGGCCCCAACTGCGTGCAGATGGGATATTGTCCCGAGAACAAGCTGCAAAATGCCGCATGCAGGGGCAAAATCCCCACAAAAAACGAGGCGCTCCAGCTTCTGCGTGAGCATTACAGAAAATGACTGTGCTCAGCCATCCTGTTTTTGCGCATTGATTCCATAACCGCATACCACCGCGCCTATCATGATCCCCATGGACATCATGGCCTGCGCAAGCCACCAGATGCGGTAAAAATCATGCCCGAAAATGCCATTGATCAGCCATGCTGCATACCCCAGCCAGAAACATGCCGCCAGCTGCCAGTAGATATCGCTGCAATTTCTGTTCGCAGCAAGTTTGGCCCTGATTTTGCGCCAGCCCCAGATGAGAAAGCCAAAAAGAAATGTCATTCCAGCCGCGAAACCAATGATGCCATGGGCATAGAGCATGTCCAGATAAAGATTATGGGGATGACTTATGGTGATGGCATCATGAAAAGGGGTATAACCCAGAGCCCTGAAGGCGGCATTGTATTGCCCAGCGCCAGCCCCGAGCAGGGGATGCTCCTTGAAAACCTCCCAGCCAAAGCGCCATAGATCCCAGCGGCCATCATCGAGAATGCTCTCTGGCAGCAGCCTGTGCGGCTGCAGGATGAAAAATGTGAGCGCAACCAGTGCCGCAAGCCCGACAAATTTGAGGCAGTGCCGCCCATGAGCCATTATTCCCCACAACAGAATGGCCCCGGCAATGGCCAGCATGCCGCTGCGGCTGGATGCGCCCATAAACAGGAACAGGGCGGGCAGAAAAATGCCCGCGCAGACCAAAAGGCTGCCCAGAGCGTTAATTTTTTGGCGCAGAATAAACCAGATACCCGCCCCGGGCACAATGGCAAGGGCCAGGTAATTGCCTACTGTATAATCGCCGAGACTGCCTGTGAGCCTGCCATCATGGGGAGGATACCCCATGATGAAATCCCGGCCAGTCAGCCACTGCCAAATGCCGTCCAGCCCTTCCCAGAAGCAGGCAAAGGCGCAAGCCAGCACAAGCAGCTTGAGCTGGCGGCTGTCCCGCGCGCACTCCATGGCTATAAAAGGCAATATGAATGCCTTGTTTATGCCGGTGCCCGCATGTAGAAGCGAGGCCATGGGATTGTTTGAAAAAATCACCCCAATGACAACCATCACGCCGGCCAGGGCAAAAAGCCATTTGAGTTTCAGCGCCCGCAACACACTTTGACGCCAAGCATATTTGTACCAGACAAGCAGAAATACAAGACACAGTGGCGGCGTAGCCTCCCTGAATCCATAGCCTATGGGGAAAAGGGCAATGGATACCCAGAAAGTGGCAAACAGCAGGCCATGCCAGAATCCTGCCGGATCAGTATGGCGTAAAAGCCACATCTGACCCAGACGCTCTTTTACAATGTCCAGGGCCTTTTGGGGGCCACCGTCTGCCAACCAGTCTATGCGCATGTCATCTGAGACAAATGGACTGTTTTTAATTGATTTCTGCGTGACCCCTAGCCCACAGACTGTTTGCCGGTCATTTCCGTGATGTCAATGCGTATGATCGCCACCCTGTCGATATCAGAATCTCTTGCAGGCACATGGCATTTGGCTCCATAGCGTTTTGCCAGCAGATCGAGGGCAGACCTTTTTTCCTCCCTGTCGCTGATTATTGCCGCTTGGCCCTGGCCACATATGGATTTGTATCTTGTGGTGGCCTCTTCAGGAATTATTCGCGTATCGCAGATTAGGTTGAAGCTGACATTCCCGTTATTACGTATGCAGTCCAGCTTGGTGCCCTCCCTGGCGCTGTGGATGTAAATTCTGTTGCCATCTCTGGCAAAATTGAATGGCAGACAATAGATGGAGTCATTATTTTGCATGGCTACAACCATATGCTCCGCCGTTTTAAAAACATGATCATAAAATGCTGAATCCGAGATTTCCCTGTCATGCCTGCGCATAGTCCCCCCCTTCATAAATGTTTTTAGAAGAGATATTATTTATTTAAGAGATGCGGTCATCCTCGATCATTTTCAGGCCTGTGCGCTCGCGTATCCAGGCCCTGAGAGTCTCCAGGGCTCTGGGTCTCTGCTGCCTCTTGGCCCTGTACATGGCATCATCCGCCCTGGCTATGGTCTGCTGCAGCGATTCGTTCATATCAACGGAGGTGGCCAGGCCACAGGCCGCGAAAACCGGAATATGGCCCCCGGCAGTGTTATAGGACTCAAAGCTGTTCTCTATCTTGCGCAGCAGTTTTTGACCTTTTTCGTTAGTGCAGTTGGGCAGAAGCACGAGAAACTCATCGCCGCCCATGCGGGCAATGCAGTCCGTGGCCCGCAGCGAGCCGCGCAGCACTGCGGCAGCCCTGGTGAGCGCCTCATCGCCTGTGAGATGGCCAAGATTGTCGTTGATCATTTTGAGGCCAGTAATATCCACCGAGATGATGGAAACAGGCCTGATCCTGTTCTGTTCCAGATGCTCCAGTTCCAGATTGCAGTGGGCCCGGCTGCGCAGGCCTGTAAGGCTGTCATGGCGCACAAGCTTTTCGAGCTTGTCCCTGTCCGCCTGGGCTGTTGTTATGTTGGTGGATGAGCCAACCATGTGGCCAGCGCGGCCGTCATTGTCCCGCCAGGTCACAAAACCGCGATCAAATATCCAGATCCAGCTGCCGTCCGCCTTGCGCATTCTGTAGGTGCATTCATAGGCATCACCATTATGCGGGGTGCGTATGATTGCCTCCCGCACTGTGCCCACGCGCTCCATATCCTCCGGATGGATGAGCCATTGCCAGTTTCTGCCAATTTCCAGACCCTGCTCCGGAGTATATCCCAGCATGGCCAGATAGCGCGGGCAGAAGTACATAACATCTGTGGATGTATTCCAGTTCCATTGCCCGCTGCCCATGCTGTCCAGAGCATGTAGAATGCCATCGCCGCCAGTGGCATAGCTGAGGTCCGGGCTGTTGCCTTCGCATCTGGCCATCACCCCGACAATGAACTCGCCCTTGCCGGCTCTGTCGCGCTGGGCCATTGAAGCGCGCACCAGAATGGGCGTATAGCTGCCATTGGCCTGCCGCACGCGCACAAGATCGGTTATTGTGTCTCCCAGGGCATCATCGCGGCAAAAAAGCTCGTAATGCAGACGCAGTGTAACACGCTCGGCAGGATGCACATCCAGCAGGCTGTCACTGTCCGACACGGGAAAATGCCTTTCCGCATTATCGCCAAGAATTGCACCGCAGACTTTGTCGCGCCAGATGCGCTTTGTCGGCACATGATAGGCCCAGACCCCGGTATCGGGCAATACCGAGGCAGCCCGGCAGATGACACCATGCTCGGCCAGAATTGGCGTTGCGGACAGCCTGCCCAAGGCTCTGGTGGCTCGCCCGGATGTATCGCGCGACACCACCAGCAGGTGCTCGGTCATCCACATGCCATTGCACATGTAGCCATAATCCAGCAGGGAGCCTGTTCTGCCGGAAATCATGCCTTCGTGCATGGCCTGCAGCTCCATGACAGCTGTGGGCGGCAGCAGGGCGTAGAAATCGTGCATGGTTGCCGGAGCGGACTCCAGATTCAAGGCCTTGCGCGCCCCGGTGCTGAAAAACAGCGCATCGGTGACAATATCCCACTCGCACAGGGGCTCGGTCGAACCGAGGGGGATCAGGCTGGCGGGGAGAACGCAAAAATTTGGAGCCGGCATTTGCCATAACCTCCTTGACAGGGGGCATTATTTCTGTGGCTGACCATCATTTGTAAGGGGTGCCATCGGCCTTCATTTTTTGCAGCAATGCGTCCTTCAGCCACAAGGCCACCGGGCCTGGACGTCCGGCCGCAATTCCCTGGCCAATGGGGTGGCCGTCAAAATGTGTTATGGCCACGCAGAGGGTAGAGCTGGTGAAAAGCAGCATTTCGCGGGCCTGGAGTATGTCCTGGCGATGGACTGGTTCCTGGCGCACGGGCATCCTTTCGGCGGCCAGCTCCAGCGCGGCCAGCAATGTCGTGCCTGGAAGGATGCGCGTGATCTCCGGGCTTACAAGCCGGCCTTCCTTGTCCACTATGGCCACATTGGCGATGGCGGCCTCTCCCATATGGCCATTTTCATCAAAGGTTATGGCAACGTCCATCTCTTTGGCAAGAGCTTCCGCCGCCATGAGAACATTGGGCAGATAATTGGTGTTTTTTATTTTAGCCAGATATTCCTGCTTTGGCGGATAGGCGCTCGTAAAGGCCGTAAGGCCCTTTTCATAGATGGCTGGCCCGGGCAGCTTGGATGCGGCCGCGACAATGTAAAGGCCGGGGCTGGGGCATTCCCGTGGCGAAATGCCAAAACCGCCAGGGCCTCGGCTCAGGAAAACCCGCAAATCTCCATGATCCCTGCTGCTGGCAGCGGCCACATCGCGTATCCTCGCGCGCAGGGCATCCTGCTGCAGGGGCAGATCTATGCAGAGCGCCGCGGCGCCGGCCTCCAGACGGTCCAGGTGGGCATCCAGGGCAAAGATAAGGCCATCACGGTAGCATATGCTCTCAAAAAGGCCATCCCCTCGGTGGCAGAGATGATCGTCAAGGGGCACCAGCAGGAGTGAGGGGTCTGTGCAGATGAGGCCGGCGCGATGATCATAAAAAGCCAGAATTTTTTCCGCCCCCGGACGGGGGGCGGAAAGCAGGGCCCGGAGAAATCTCTCCGGCGGAACAGGCTTCAGGCGCTCAGTCGATGAAGACATCTCGATTCTTCACATGCACGAGGTTTTTGCGCACAAGCTCCTCGGCGATCTGCACGGCATTGAGAGCAGCGCCCTTGCGCACATTGTCGGCCACAATCCATAAATTGAGGCCATTGTCAATGGATTCGTCATCGCGAATGCGGCCGACAAAGACCGGATCCTCGCCGGAGCATTCCAGGGGCAGCGGGTAGATGCCCTCGCGGGGATTGTCCAGCACGCGCACACCAGGCGCCTGGGCGAGAATGGCCCTGGCCTCCCTGGCGGCCAGCTTTTTATCCGTCTCCACATTCACAGCCTCGGCATGACAGTAAAAAACAGGCACCCGCGCGCATGTGGCAGTGACGCGCACATTGGGGTCAGCGAGAATCTTGACTGTCTCGTTGACCATTTTCATTTCTTCCTTCGTGTAGTCATTGTCCATGAAGATGTCTATTTGCGGCAGGATGTTGAAGGCGATCTGGCAGGGATATACGGATGGGGAGGTTTCCCGCATGTTGAAGATGTCGGAAACCTGCTTTTCAAGCTCGCGTATGCCCTTTTGGCCTGTGCCGGAAACTGCCTGATATGTGGATACAACTATTCTTTTTATGCCCGCCATGTCATATATGGGCTTGAGAACAACAACCATCTGGATTGTTGAGCAGTTTGGATTTGCAATGATGCCATTGTGATTGTCCAGGGCATCGGGATTTACCTCCGGCACCACCAGGGGGCAGCGCGGGTCCATACGCCAGGCTGCGGAGTTGTCCACGACAACGCAGCCGGCATGCACGGCCAGTGGCGCAAATTTTGTGCTGGTGGCCCCCCCGGCGGAAAAAAGGGCAAGATCAATACCCTTAAAGGAATCTTCGCGCAGCTCTTCCACCACAAGCTCGGTGCCGTCCTCTCCGAAAGGAACCCGCGTGCCGGCGGAACGCTCGGAGGCAAAGGCCTTGACTTTTGTAGCGGGAAAGGCGCGCTCCGCGAGTGTTTTCAGCATTTCGCGGCCAACGGCGCCTGTGGCGCCAACAACTGCCACTGTCAGTTCCCTTTCCATCCGGATTCTCCTGCATGATTGTATTTATTGTGCGGACCGGCCTGGTGCCGATTGAAGATACACCTGTGCAGCCCCGGCGGGATTGCGTAAGCAAAGCAAAATCATGTTTTTGCCTCGCGATTTTCATGTTTTTATGACAGTAAAAACACGACATCCACCCGGAGGCCTCACGGCGGCAGATATTATAGTTCATAGCCGCCTTTCTTGCAATTATGAAGTTTGAGCTCAAATTGACTCCACCCTTTACAAATCTCTGGGGAGGCTGTATCAATAACCTTTTTTCAAAGCAGGCCAGGCTGATGGAAAGTCAGCCATAGCATATATTTAAAAGTTTTTTTCAGGAGCAGCCATGGAGCAGCAGGATATTGAATATTTTCGCAAATTATTGAGCGGGATGCTCGAGGATGCCCAGCAAAATGGCGACATGACCATTGAGGAGCTGACCGGCAGCAATGAAATTTTCGCCGATCCGGCGGACAGGGCCACTGCGGAATCGGATCGGGCATTCACCCTGCGTTTAAGGGATCGTGAGAGGAGGCTCATCCGCAAGATCCAGAATGCCCTGCAGCGCATCGAGGACGGCACTTATGGCATCTGCGAGGAGTGTGGCGAGGATATCAGCCTGGCAAGGCTCAAGGCCAGACCGGTTACACGCCTGTGCATAAACTGCAAGGCCAGGCAGGAGCAGGACGAGCATTTGCGCGGCGACTAGCCGGATTGCGGCATGGCCATGATTTCCGTTTTGCGCCTTATCGTGATTTTGGCAGCATTCTGCCTTTTCGCACAGCCATTGCCGGCTGCCGAAAAAACGGATGCGCCCCCAAAAACGGAGCAGACTGGCAACAGGGCAGCACCGGAAGCCCAGGCGGAGGCTGAAGCCGGGGCGGATGAGACCAGACCCCTGAACAATGCCTGGGAGATGGTCTGGAGCGGCCAGCGCGAAATGATCAATGAAATTCGCGAGACCGCCCTTAAGCTGAGCGACAACTTCTCCAGGCAGACGTCAAATCTCACGGCGGAGATGCGCCCTTTTGAGGAAGAGGGGAGGCGTCTGCTTGTTTTTGTCAACACATTCAAGGGGCATCCCAACGCCATGGAGGCGGTAAACCGCCGCCTGGTGGCCACCATAGCCGATCTTAACGAGGTGCTTGAGCCAGTGACTCTTGCCAGGGCCGAGGCGGAGAGCCTGCTTGAGCGCGTCAACTACATGGCGGAAAGCCTGCCGGATGATGTCGATAAAAGCCGCTTTTCGCCGGAAATGCAGGGTTATATCGATGATATCGCCAGAGCGCGGTTGAGGCTTACAGCCGCCCTTGCCCAGTACGATTCCATCCTGCCATCCCTAAGCCTTCTCAAGCGTCTTGAAGATGCGCGCAAGGAAATTTCCGACACCCTGCCTGCCTTGTGGAAAAATTTTTATCTGCAAAAGCCAGTCCCATGGCTAAATCCCGTGACCTGGGTCAATGTGGCGCGCGATCTCTATTATTCCTGGCAGGCAATGCTGCTGCGGCTGCCTGTGGAGCTGCCGGTAACCGGCTCCGAGTGGGGAACATCGGTGGTGCGGTTTTTTATTGGCCTGCTCTTTATCGGTGTGCTTATTCTCATTATCCGAAAACGCCTGCTCAATCCGGGATCACCTCCGGCGGCCCTGCATATTTTCAAGATTGGCCTGCCCTGGCTGGCTGCCGGTTTTGCCTGCATAGGCGGGGCGCTTTCCGCCAGCGGGGATTTTTTCCGCCTTTTTCTGGCCTTTGGCAGCCTTTGCGTAATTATCGGCGAGACATTTCTGGCCTGGGATCTGCGCCTTTTGGCCGTGGGCGCAAAAAAGGTGGTGCTACCGCCATTCATGGCCCTCATGCCACTGGCCCTCTGCGCCTATGCCATACTGTATCTGCCGCTTACGCAGCCACTCTCTCTTGTGGTCTGGACACTGGCCCTGCTTTATGCCCTGCTGCGCATAAAAAAATGGCGCAAGCGCACCCTTGCATCCATGCAGTTTGAAAGCGGTGTGCTGGACTGCTATTCCATCATACTCTGGCCCTGTCTGTTTCTGGCCATGTCCGGGTTGCATATCTACAGCATGGGCCTGTATCTGGGGTTTGTATCCCTGTCCATTGGCATAGAGCTAAGTCTTGGGGGCATGTCCATTGTCAACAAGGTCAATGATCATCTGCCGCAGGAAGGGGCCAGGGCGGTCATAGCCAGGCTGCTGGTGGCCCTGGCCGCGCCATTTGTGCTGGTGCTGGCCGTAGCCGGCGTTTTTCTGTGGGTGGCCATGCTGCCGGGCGGCGTCTATCTGCTCGGCGAATATGCCCTTAAGGGCGTCAACATAGGCGCCACCCAGTTCAATATTGTCCAGGTGCTACTGATTTTCAGCGCCTTCTATCTTACGCGCACAGTAGTTTCCATGGGCACAAGGTTTCTGACAAAATTGCCGCAGCAGGGCATGCATTTTGATTCCACGCTCATCACGCCAATGCAGACGGCCCTTACCTATGTGGCATGGGCGGTTTTTGGGCTTTTTGTACTCAAATCCCTTGGCATGGAACTGAGCAATCTGGCCATAGTGGCAGGCGGCCTTTCCGTGGGCATTGGCTTTGGTATGCAGACCATTGTCAACAATTTCTTTTCCGGCCTTATTCTCATTTTTGGGCGCACATTGCAGGTGGGGGATGTGGTGGAAGTGGGGGGCACCACAGGCCGCGTGCGTAAAATCAGTGTGCGCGCCACAATGGTGGAAACCTACGACAATGCCATAATATTTGTGCCGAATTCGGAGTTCATGGCCAGCCGCCTGATAAACTGGACCAGCTTCAGCCGCAGTGTGCGCAGGGAGGTCCAGGTTGGGGTTGCCTATGGCACTGACACCAAAAAAGTCATTGATCTGCTTATAGACATAGCCAAAAAGCACGAAAATGTGCTTAAATACCCCATGCCCAGCGTGAACTTTGCCGATTTCGCGGCCAGCTCCCTAGATTTCCGCCTGCGATTCTGGGTAAAGGATTTCGAAATGGGCGCATCCACAGCCTCGGACATACGTTTGGCCATCGATCGGGTTTTCAGCGATGAGCACATAGAGATCGCCTTCCCGCAAATGGATATCCATGTGCGAGATGTGCCGGAACTGGACATAAAGGAGAGGCTGCCGGCCCCTATGGGCACCAACGCGCCCAGGTCAAAAAGCCGTCCGGTGGTGCGCAGAAGACCACCGGTTCCGCGCCCGGCATCAGCCGGCGCAGGCCGATCTGGCTCATCTCATATAAATCAGTGAAATGACTTTTGGAATGTTTTCACTCTGAAAAGCATCTACAGACGGCGCTTGAAAAGCTTCTCCAGAGCCTGTTCATCCCAGCGCAAAACGCATGGGCGTCCATGCGGGCAGTAATCCGCATCTGGCGTATCCAGCCACTGGCGCACCAGACCAAGCGCCTCATCCACGCTGAGCTCCTGGCCGGCCTTAATGGCGCCGCGGCATGCCATGGAGGCGAACATGGCGCCGGCATCGGTTCTTGAGCCGGTGAGAACCTCCCGCAGGAAAACAGCAGCCTCGGATCTGCTCAATATCTGGGGAATGCCTTCAGCCACGATGCTGCTTGCGGTCCTTTTGTAGAGAAAACCGAACTTCTTCAGATACGGTTCGGCGGCATTGAGATTTTCCAGCCCGGCTTCGGTGAGGGCTATTTCCAGCGGCAGCATGAGTGTCTGGCTATTATCTGCCATCTGTCCGCGTTCCATGCGCCAGTAGAGCACACGCTCATGGGCGGCATGCTGATCCAGCAGCAGCAGGGCTCCGCTTTCATCCCGCAGAACAAGATAGGTAAGGGCAATCTGGCCAAGATAGCACAGGCTGCCGATGGCGGCCGGCGCGCTGGCAGTAAGGCCGGGATCCTGTCTGTGGCCTATCATCTGTTTCGGCGCAGGTTCAAAACTCTCGAAACTGCCCCCACTGCCATATGCGGCTGCCTCCTCCATGGCCATTTCCGGGGTTTCCTGATCCGGGATGGAGGGCTGGGGCTGAATTACCTGCCAGCCCCCGGCAGTCTGCGCCGGTTTCTGCCTGGGCTTCATGATTGGCGGCATGTCCATTTCGCCCCAAAAACCGCGTGGTTGCAAAACTGGGCCGCTCTCCCGCGCAGGGGCGCCCAGGCTGGCGGCCAGAGGAGCGCCCTGGTCAAAAGCATTCCCCAGGGCCATAAAAACAGCCGAGAAAAGAGCGCTCTCATTGCGAAAACGCACTTCGGTTTTGGCCGGATGCACATTGACATCCACTTCAGAAGGATTAATCTCAACAAAAAGAACAAGCTGTGGATAGTCCTTGCCAACCTGCCGGCCTCGATAGGCCTCGCGCGCGGCGGCAAGCAGCTTTTTGTCATTGACGGCGCGGCCATTGACGTAAAAAAGCATGCGGTCGGACCTGGGCTGCCGCAGGTGGGGCGGGGCGGCCAGGCCATGTATTCTCATGCCATGCATGTCAGCTTCAAAGGGAGCCATCTCCTCCACTATTTCTTCCGGCCAGATGCGGGCCAGACGCGCCTCCAGGCTCTCTCCTGCCACAAAGCTGGCAATGTTTCTGTCTCCGGCCGCCAGGCTGAAGCCGGTTTCCAACCTGGCCAGCGCAAGTCTGTAGAGCCAGCCCTGGGCCTTTTTCAGCTCCGTGGCCGGACTTTTGAGAAATTTCAGTCGCGCCGGCATATTGGCGAAAAGGTCGCGGGCCTCAACCAGAGTGCCACATGCCAGACTGGCCATGCTTATGGAAATGTTGCGGCCATGCTCCACTTCCAGACAGCGGCCCACCCCTGGCATATCCCGGCCTGCGCCAGAGACAATGCGAAAGCGCGAAACTGAGGCAATGGATGGGAGCGCCTCCCCCCTAAATCCGTAGGACAGGATGTTTTCAAGATCGTCAATGGCAGAAATTTTACTGGTGGCATGCCGCGTCACGGCCAGCTCCAGCTCATCCGGCCCGATGCCGTGCCCGTCATCCCGCACGCTGATCAGGCTTTGGCCGCCATTGTCCAGGCGCACATCAATCTGTGTGGCGCCGGCATCCAGGCTGTTTTCCACCAGTTCCTTGACTACGCTGGCTGGGCGTTCCACCACCTCCCCCGCCGCAATCTGATTGCAGAGTTCGGCTGGCAGAAGATGGATTGGTTTTAAACTTTGTGACATGAGGAAATTGTAGCCATGCAGCACTGCCCTGACAAGATCATCCCGGCCAAAAAAAATATTGTCGCCGCGCAAAGGTCGCGTTCTTTGCGCAGGGCCGCCTTTGCCAGGGCCAGAATCCGCCTGCTGGCCCAAAGCCGCAAAAGGCGGCTCTGGCTGAAACGTGTCGACGCCTACCCGTTGCCCGCTGGATTTGACCCCGAACTTCTCTATGTGGAATGCGGGCGTTGCGGCTCTCCCGTGATTTGGGATGAGGGCCGGGCAACAGCGCTGCTGCGCGGCGCTGGCATTGACCCCATGGAGCTGGACGCCTCCTGCATCATGATTACCGATGCCTGCCCGGCCTGCGGCGCCGGGCCGGAGTATTCGGTACGCATTTACCGCATATCTGCAGCTGGCATAAGCCATCTGGCGCCCCTGCACGGGCATGCATGATTTTCTTTACGTTTACAATCATTTAAAGTAGCCTCCCCTGCGGAGGTTCTGAAGATGCGTATTCTTGTGACCGGTGTGGCCGGTTTTATAGGCTATCATCTGGCCATGCGGCTGCTTGCCGGTGGCCATGATGTTGTGGGCATCGATAATCTCAACGATTACTATGATGTGCAGCTAAAACGGGACAGGCTGGCCTCCATCCAGGCCGCGCCCCAGGCCGCCCAATTCAGTTTCCACAAACAGGATCTGGCCGATGCCGCCGGCCTGTCCGCGATTTTCGCCAAATACGGATTCTCTCATGTTGTCAACATGGCCGCCCAGGCGGGAGTGCGTTACAGCCTGCAAAATCCGGCATCGTATATAGACTCCAATCTTGTCGGCTTTGCCAACCTTCTGGAATGCTGTCGCAAGCATTCTCCAGAGCATCTTGTTTTTGCCTCCTCATCCTCGGTTTATGGTCTCAATGCCGCGCGCCCCTATTCCACCAGGCAGAATGTCGATCATCCTGTTAGCCTCTATGCAGCCACCAAGAAAAGCGGCGAGCTCATGGCCCACTCCTACAGCCATCTTTTTGGCTTGCCCTGCACCGGCCTGCGATTTTTTACTGTGTATGGTCCCTGGGGCAGGCCAGACATGGCCCTGGGTCTTTTTACCAATGCGATTCTTGCCGGCAAACCAATCAAGGTTTTTAACAATGGCAGGCTCAGGCGCGATTTTACCTATATAGATGACATAGTCGAAGGGGTTGCGCGCATCATGGGCCGGCCGGCCGCCCCGGATCCGGATTTTGACCCTGCCGCGCCAGACCCGGCCACAAGCTCCGCTCCCTGGCGAATCTACAACATAGGCAACAGCCAGACTGTTGAGCTGGGGGATTTCATAGCGACTCTTGAAGACGCCCTTGGCAAAAAAGCCATTTGCGAAATGCTGCCCATGCAGCCTGGCGATGTTGAATCCACATGGGCGGATGTGGGCGATTTCGCCCGGGCCGCGGACTTCAGCCCTGCAACCCCACTCAAGACCGGCATTGAGGCCTATGTGCGCTGGCACAGGGACTATTACGGCAATCGGGCTGTTCATGACAATTGATGCGCCAGAAATACTGGCGCCAGCCGGAGATGAGGACTGTTTTCTGGCGGCCCTGGCTGCCGGCGCGGATGCAGTCTATCTTGGCCTCAAGCATTTTTCCGCGCGTATGGAGGCCGAAAATTTTGGAATTGGGCAGCTGGCGAGGATGCTGGAACTGGCCCATGCACACAACCGCCGTATTTATGTGGCCATAAATAGCCTCATCAAGCCTGGCGAAATCGAAAGCGCCTGGCGCCTTACATGCCGTCTTGTGGCCCAGGCCCCGGTGGATGGCCTTATCATCCAGGATCCGGCCATGCTGGTCATTGCCAGGCAGGCAGGGTTTACCGGCCACATTGCCCTCTCCACCCTGGCCAATGTCTGCAATGCCACAGAGCTTGCCAGGCTTGCCGCCCTTGGCGTCAACCGCGTGATTTTGCCGCGCGAGCTTGATATTGATGAAATGCGCCAGCTTGGGGAAGCCTGCCCACAGGATCTGGAGCTGGAATGCTTTGTGCACGGCGCCCTGTGTTACTGTGTATCCGGCAGATGTTACTGGTCCAGCTATATGGGCGGACGCAGCGGCCTGCGCGGTCGATGCGCGCAGCCCTGCCGCAGGCTTTATGCCCGTGGCGCCTCCAAAAAAGGGCAGGGCTCGGCCAAAAGGTATTTCGCCTGCCAGGATCTGCAGCTTGCGGGAGTGGCCAGGGCTCTTCTGTCTGTGCCTCATTTGGCCTCCTGGAAAATAGAGGGCCGCAAAAAGGGGCCTCATTATGTTTTCCATACCGTCACCGCGTACAGGATGCTGCGGGATCTGGGGGAGGACGCCAGTGCCCGGGGCGCCGCGCTTTCCCTGCTCGAGGTGGCTTTGGGGCGTCCAGGCGTGCGCGCAAGGTTTTTGCCACAGAATTTCAGGCAGCCCATGGCGCCAGATGGCCAGACCAGCTCGGGACGTCTGGCCGGGGTGGTGCGCCCCAATCCAGCCGGAGGCTGCGTCCTGAAACCCCATTTTCAGCTTCTGCCCCAGGATTACCTGCGCATTGGCGTGGAGGATGAGCGCTGGCATGCCACCATGTCCGTGGGGCAGGTGGTGCCCAAAGGTGGCACCCTGGCCCTGAAAATTCCCCGCCACAAAACTCCACCGGCAGGTACAAGGGTTTTTCTCATTGACAGGCGCGAGCCGGAACTGCGCAAACTAATCGGGGAGTGGCGGCAAAAGCTGGAGAAAATTCCCCCGATTCATGTCAGGGATGTTGATGTAAAATTCAGGATGCCCAAACCGGCACAGCCATGTGCGCGGCCGGACATGGTTGTGCGCAGAAATCCGGTCGGTGGCAGGGGGGCGCTCCCGCGCGGGAGCATGGCCGGATTGTGGCTTTCGGCGCGCAGCGCTGCCATTTCACGCACCCTGTATGCCCGCACGGCATTCTGGCTGCCGCCTGTGGTCTGGCCCGAGGGCGAGAAGGGATTCTCAAAAATGCTCCATGATCTCTGGCGTGGCGGCGCAAGGCATTTTGTGCTCAATTCCCCCTGGCAGAGAGCGTTTTTTCCGGACAGGCTGCCGGAGGATGCCGATCTTGTGGCCGGCCCTTTCTGCAACCTGGCCAATGCCGCGGCCATTATCCAGATGGCAGCCATGGATTTTAGCGCGGCTTTCGCCAGTCCGGAATTGTCTGGGGATGACATGCGGGAGCTGGCTGCCAGCAGCCCCATCCCTATGGGGGCAGTGCTTTATGGCGCGTGGCCTGTGGGTCTGAGCCGCTTTGGCCTGCTGGGTCTGAACGTGGATGAGCCTTTTCAGAGCCCCAGAAACGAGCTCTTCTATGCCCGCAACCATTCGGGCACATACTGGATTTATCCTGGCTGGAAGCTTGATATTCGCGCAATGCGCCAGGAGCTCCAGGCTGCTGGATTCAGCTTTTTCGCCATACTGGATGAGCAGGCCCCGCGCAGTGTGCCGGAGAAGGCTCGCCCTGGCCTGTTTAATTGGGAGGGAAGGCTGTTGTAGCTTCGAAACGGGATCGGAGCATTTTCATCCGGGAATGCTCCATGGCTTGCGGTAAATGCCCCGGGTCAGATATCTCGGCCTCCTCAAAACCGCATTTTGCTGTGAAGCGCCAGGCCGTATGATTGGAGTTGGAACAAATCCACCTGACACATGCTATATTAATGCACCATCCATTGGCATCGGCTGGGCCATACCCTCCATCGCAGGATGGGCATGCCTGCTATTGCCATCACATGCGATTTTCAATAGAATTGTACCAGGCAGAACATGGGCATTTTGCCCGTGTTATAAAAATATACGGGAGTAAAAAATGGCTGATACACATGAGAATGCAATTGAGGCACTGCGAGCCGAATTAAATAAAATGTCCTCCCAGCTCAATAATGTAGTTAAATCCCTGGAAAACCGCAAGGACGAGGCTACTTCCGACATGGCGGAAAAGCTGAACAGGGAGCTGGAAAAACTGCGCAATTTTGCCAGCGAACGCGCTCAGAAGGCTTATGACGCTGGCCATGCCGGGATTGATGAAGTGGGCGAGCAGGTGCGCCGCAATCCGGTGGCCAGCCTGCTGATTGCCTTTGGCGCCGGCTGCGTGCTTTCCTGCCTTTTCAGGCACTTAAGGTAGGCATAAATTGAAGGGTCTGACTGAGCTTGTACTCAGTCTATGCAACCTTCTTGAAGCCGAGGGAAGGCTGCTTCGGAAAAATACTTTTTCCGTCGCTCGCCAATGCTTTTTTCTCGGCGCAGCCATACTTTTTGGCATTGCGGCCATTGTTTTTTTGATCGCAGCCATATATGTGATTTTGCGGGCAATTTTGCCAGCGCAGCTGGTTCTGTCCATAATGGGGGCCATCTGCGGGCTGGTTTCAGCCGCATTTTTGTTGGGAGCCAAACCATGCGGGAAAAAGACAGCTCCTGTGAAGGCAGCGGCCCAAACGCGGAAAGAGACTTGACGGAGGCCAAGGCAAGATTTATGAATGCCGCTTGCGCATGCGAGCCTCTTGGCATTGTCAAACGCAATCCGCTTAAAAGCGTTGGGCTGGCATTTTTGACAGGAGCATGTATAACCGGTCTGATGCGCAAAAGCGCAGTGCTGGCATTATTGCCACCACTTGCGCAGACCGGCACCATGCTGGCGCGTTACGGCATTGCGCGCCTTATGAAATAACATATCTGCGCCCGTAGCTCAGATGGACAGAGCAGGAGCCTTCTAAGCTCTTGGCCAGGGGTTCGAATCCCTTCGGGCGCGCCAAATTTAGCAAAGGGTTGCAGTCCTGGACGGCAACCCTTTTTGCTGGCACATGAATTGGGCCGACTTTGGGATGCCCGTCTCAGACCAGCGGCGTGGCAATGGGGCATAAAAAGGCGCTCTAGGGTTGTGCTGACAAATAGTGGCCAGAGTGGGGGAGTTGTCAATTTTGTTATTTGCAAAAGCCTTGAAAATTTGGCAGCGCGTGAAGGCCCTGTGAAGAGGCCAAGGCTATTCAAATATGGCTATACGGTCATTATAGGCAATCGCGAACAGTAAAATCTTGTTGCGCCAGTCTGTGGCTGAACTTGGGACAATTCCAACCATACGGACTGGCGTGGTGTAAAAAGCATCGGGATGAGTCAAAAACAGCTTCTTTGGCGGATCATCAACCAGCTTTGCTCGAGTATGATACGGGCTTGCCGTCTCATTTGGTTTGTGGCGGCTGCCATCTTTTTATTGACGGGTATTGTTCACATACGGGTTAATGGAAGTGTCCGATTTGGATATTTCATGAACCGCTGGATGAACAACCTGCAGCCCTGTGGGCAGTTTTTCCCGTATGCACATGTTTCCATAAAGGCGGTCCAGCGTATTGTTGCCCAACACTATTTCAGGACTTCCGGAGGCCAGGATATTTCCATCTTTCAGTGCTACCGCTTGCGTGCAGAACCAGATGATATGATTGGGATCATGGCAGCAGGCTAAAATTGTAAAACCGTTTTCAGCAAGAAGACGCAGGGCTTTCCATGCTTCAATCTGGTTTTTGAAATCCAGGGCTGATGTTGGCTCATCAAGAATCATCAGAGGGGATTCCTGGGCCACCGCGCGTGCGATAAGAGCTAATTGCCGTTGTCCGCCGCTTAATGCGTTCCATGGCCGGTCGCGCAAATGTGGAATACCCAGGAGTTCAAGAGCGCGTTCAGCGGCTTTTTCGTGTTCAGATCCAAAACGGAATATGCCGGAAAGCAACGGGGTGCGCCCCATGCATACAATTTCCTTAACGGTAAATGGAAAGGCGGCATGGTGTTCCTGTGGCACATAAGAAACCAATCTGGCCATTTTATGTGGGGGCTGGGAGCTGACATCCTTGCCAAATATATGGATCGTTCCGCTATATGATTTGTGAAATTTTAATAGACAACGGAACAGGGTTGTTTTGCCTGAGCCATTAGGCCCAAGCAATCCGCACAAAGTGCCTGCAGCAACATTTATGCTGATATTGTCCAGAATTTTCCGGTTGCCATAATGACAGCTCAAGTCGCGAACTTCGAGCGCCAGAGTGTCAGGATTCATAGAGTTGGCGTCCTTTGCCCCGCAATAACCATAACAAATATGGTGCCCCCAGAATGGAGGCAATAATGGCGACAGGTATTTCAGCGTCAGTGAGAGTTCTTGCAATGGTATCGCAAAGGAGCATGTACATGGCGCCCAAAAGCGCAGCGCCTGGCATTACAAAGCGATTATCGGGACCAAGCAGCATTCTTGCCGCGTGCGGCATCATAAGTCCAATCCATGCAATGATGCCCACGGTTGAAACACATACCGCGGCGGCCAGAGTCGCCACAGCCAGCAAAAGCAGACGTGCCCGATCCGGGTGCAAACCAAGAGAGCGTGCCTCTTCGTCTCCCAGGGAAAGCAGATTAAGTTTCCAGCCAGCCATGGTAAGTAGAAAAAGGGAGGGCAGGACGGTTAGCGCGTTAATCAGAACGTCTTCCCAGGTGGCGTAATAAAAACCTCCCATCATCCAGAAAGTGATTTCCCTTAATTCCGCATCGGCGGCAAGGTATTTCATGATATTTACCAGAGCGGAAAAAAAGCGCCAACTATAATGCCGGAAAGAACCAGCGCAACCGTTGGCGTCTGCCCACGGCTTCTCGCCATTGAATAGGATATGAACACAGCCAGTAAGGCAAAACCAAAAGCGCTCGCCTGCCCCTGCGGAAAAAATGCCGGGAAAACGATAGCCATTGCCGTGCCGAAAGCGGCCCCGGCAGAAACTCCAAGCAGATATGGTTCGACAAGAGGATTTCGGAAACACCCCTGATACGCCACACCAGCCATGGACAAAGCCATGCCGGCAAGTGTGGCCAGCAAAAGGCGCGGCAAACGGATATTCCAAAAAATAACCTCATCCATCCGGCTGATTCCCACCTCTTTTAAGGCTGGCCCTGTCAGTCCGTTTATTCTGGCCAGAACAGTTTGCCAGATATGCCGGGGGTGAAGCTCGTATTCTCCTGCAGTCATTGCCCATACAAACAGGGCGACAAACACAAGAGATAGTATCACAAGCAGGCATAGCTTTTTTGCGGGCGTGAGGGAATTATATGTTTCAATGTTCATTTATGTTCATTTGGCATCTTGTTCAAAAAATTCTGTAAGTCATGGCTCGGCAACAGTTACGCTATACAGCATGTACCAGTTGAAATTATATCAACTTCAGCCATACGGCCTGGAGCCTCACAGCAAAAAGCGGTTTTGCTGTTAGCTATTGGCCGCCAGGCCACTCCCGCGTCCGGGCGCATATGTCCATTCTCAATAGACATATGCTATATTATGATCATTTCTGGAAAATAAAGCCATTCAGGCAAGATATCAAAAATCCAGTTCTTTCATCCAGTCCAGCAATTGATGCGACCGCAATTTCTCGGCTATTAAATCATCCACGCCATATACATCTTTATAAAAGTTTTTTGCGAACTCATAGACATTGATATCAGCAAAGCGGTCAGGATATGCGCTTTTGGCAATTATTAGCATATCAAGTGGATACTCCAGACGTCTTGCGCAGTTCATGGGCGTCCATGGCATGGCGTAAATCTTTTTGTTCTGTATTGCGCGCAGCTCACGCAAATTTTTGAAGGCTGGACCTTCAATGAGTTCACGCGGGGGATGATAGCCATTGGCTGTAGGGAGAAGGATGATATCGGGATCAATGGCGTAGATTTGTTCCGCGCTCAATGGCACGCCAAATCCATTGCCGGAAAATGCGTTTTTCGCCCCCGCCACTTTTTCAATGATATAGGATTCCGGGGTATCTGTTCCATATACTGCGGCGGCGCCACCTTTTTTGCGAACATTTGGACTTAGCCCCATAAAGAGCACCCGGGGTTTTTCATGCTCTGGAATGTCTTTTGTGCGTTCGCGTATCAGCTGTTCCACAGAAGCCAGTTTATCCATTAATGCGCTTCCCTGCCGCTCCTTGCCAAACATCTCGCCAATAATTCTGCCCTCGTCTTTCATTGTGGACAAATCGGCTGATTTGAACCAGGTGGGAGAATGGAGCACAATCAGGGGTATGCCCAGGGCTTCTATGGTGTTTATTGTTTTTTCGGCTGCTTCTCTTGCTCCAGCTCCCACAGTGCAATCGCCAAGCCGTAAAATGACAACTTCCGGATTGCCGGCGGCCAGAGCTTCAAAATTGATTATATTGCCCTGAGGCGAATTGATGCAAACCTTCTCATCCAGCCAGGGATGGAGAACTTTCATTGTGCTCCAGCCCTGATGCGACCATTCATCGCCATTTTCAGCAGTGAATTTGTATTTGTAATCGCGTTTCATGCTCCATGAGCCGATCATGTCCACCGCATCTATCACGCCAAGATTGGTCATCACCCCTTCAACAAAACCATCGTCTATTGTAGCCACACGGTTCAACTTGTCAGGTATTTCCACAGTCTTTCCCCGCATATCCGTAACTGTGCGGGCAAATGTGTGGCCTGGAAAAACCATTAGACAAAACAGAATATAAACAGCATATGAAAAGAACGTGTTATGCATATGGAAATGCCTGCTGACTGTTTAATATCAAAGGATGCGTGTTGGATCAGTCCAGCAATCAAGACAATAAGGTTGGCCTTGCTTAAGCCGGATGGCAAATTCCGCTGTTTTTTCGCCACAATTTGCACAAACAAGAGAGTTGGAGATGATTGCCCGTTCAGGGGGATTATATGGAATTATGCTTAATTTTAAAATGCATTCCTCTGGAGCCGACAGAATGACTGAGATTCTTTCCTCGCGGCTTATACCAGCGTCAGCCAGATTATTGCCAGTCCAAAGAATTCTGACGGCCTTTTCAGTGGAACGATAGAAAAAACTCATGGCCATTTTGCCTCTGTTTTTCAGCATCAGATTTCCTTTGCCAACAGTGCATCCAAGAAAAAATTGTATTGCGTCAACGCAGCAGGCATCGGTCTCTGCTATGCACACCAGTTCCTCATCAGGGGAAAGAATATGCGGCGAGGCCACTTTTTCCTTATCGCCTGTCTCATTTGCCAGAAAGGTCAGTGCCGACATTGCGATACGGTAGCCAATGGCCAGACCGGGGCAAGCATGTCCATGAAATTGGACGGCCTTCCGCCAGCCAGGAGCGAAAAGGGAAGATGTGGACATAATCTTATTCCTGCGTAGTGTTACGTTTTTTAAAAAAATAACATGACCATGGTATCATGTCCAGACCAATGACAAACCCCCGCCTGGCGATAGCGGGGGTTTGTCATTGGTCTGCTTCCATGAAACCCATTAAGCGAAATTAAGGCAATTATGCATGTTCAGGCTTTTTGGGGGGATGGGTGTACTCAAAAATCTGGACTTTGTCTCCAACCGCAGCCTTGACTATATCCACTATTTTGCGATGAAACGGGCATGGAAAATTGAGGGGGGTACCCAGGGTTATACAGGACGAGATGGCTATGGCATCAGCGCCCTGGGCAACCATGTGACTTGCCCTTTGAGCGGCGTTCTTGCCAGGACAGCCGCCGCAGGTATTGACGCCAACGCACTGGATTTCTTCCTCGATTCCGTCAAAGGCGCCGCCATGCTTTCTCATGGCCTCAAAACATCCTGAAGCTGGACAAAGATTTTCAGTTTGCATACACCTTATCAGGCCAATTTTCATGTTTCCTCCAATTTTATAGTCATGCTTCATGGCGCATGGTCAGGGGCCATGCGCCATTGCCAGGTCCGGGCCCTATTTTCGCATTGCTCTCAAGCCATTGGCAACCACAAGCAAGGCGGTCCCCACATCGGCGAAAACAGCCATCCACATGGTAGCCTGACCCATGAAGGTAAGGGCAAAGAACACAGCTTTCACCACCAGCGCCAGGGTAATGTTTTGCACGAGAATGGCGTAAGTTGACCGGGAGAGACTTATAAAGCGTGGTATCTTGCGCAAATCGTCATCCATTATGGCCACATCAGCGGTTTCAATGGCTGTATCCGTGCCTTCCTTGGCCATTGCAAAGCCGATTGTCGCCGCCGCAAGTGCCGGCGCGTCATTTATGCCATCGCCCACCATGCCAACTTTGGCCCCTGCCTTTTCAAGGGATTCTATCACCTCCAGCTTGTCCTGGGGCAACAGATTGGCCCTGAATTCATTGACGCCAACCTCCCTGGCTATTACTTCGGCAGTATGGGGATTGTCCCCTGTAAGCATGACGGTTTTTACGCCCAGTTTTTCCAGATTGCGAATGGCCTCAAGGCTTGTTTCGCGCACAGTGTCAGCCACCGCGAACAATGCCTGAACTCCTTTGCCATTTGCAAGCGCGACCACGGTCTTGCCCTGCTTTTCAAGAGCCATAATGCGCTGGCGTATTTCCTCCGAAGCGTGGCCCTGCTCGTCAAGCATTCTCTGGTTTCCAAGAAACCATTTCTGGCCGCCAATCCCGCCGCTTACGCCCTGACCGGGAATTGCCGCAAAGTCCGCCACCTCCGTAAACCGAATCCCGGATTCCATGGCAGCCTGGGCAATGGCCCTGGATACCGGATGATCGGATCTGGCCGCCAGACTGGCGGCAATGCTACGCGTTTCTTTTTCAGTTTCCGAACCTGTCTGAATGAAATCAGTCTGCCGGGGCTTTCCCCATGTGATTGTGCCTGTCTTGTCCAGAGCGAGATATTGCAACAGGCGCCCCTGTTCAAGAAACATTCCGCCCTTTATGAGAATGCCGTAACGGGTTGCGGCCGCCATGCCGCTCACTATGCTCACCGGTGTTGAAATTACCAGAGCGCAGGGGCAGCCAATGACAAGCAGAACAAGGGCCGTATAAATTGAATCCATCCATTGCCCATGCAGGAACAGTGGCGGCACAAGGGCTGTAAGAATTGCCGCAATAAAAACCGCTGGAGTATAATATTTGGAAAAGGCATCGACAAAACGCTGCATGGGCGCGCGGCTGCCCTGGGCCTCCTCAACGGCATGAATGATCCTTGCCAGAGTGGAATCTGTTGACAGGGCGGTAACTTCGAACTCGAATGAGCCCGCCTCGTTGATTGTTCCGGCATAAACGATGTCGCCCGCTTTTTTTTCAACCGGCATGCTCTCGCCGGTAATGGGCGCCTGATTCACCGTGGACTGTCCCGATACAATCGTTCCATCCAGAGCGATTTTTTCGCCTGGTTTCACGCGGATACGGCTGCCAATGGCCACTGCGCGAATATCCATATCCTGCCAGCTGCCATCTTTTTGCCGGACGGTCGCGGTGTTTGGGGCAAGAGCAAGCAGACCCTTTATCGCGTTGCGCGCCTTGTCCAAAGCCTTGGCTTCAATGGCTTCTGAAAGGTTGAAAAGCACCATGACCATGGCGGCTTCCGGATACTGGCCAATAAGCACAGCCCCTGTAACCGCAACCGACATCAGGGCATTGATGTTGAGATTTATGTTGGATATGGCGAGCCAGCCCTTCCTGTAGGTGACAAGCCCGGCCAGCGCAATCGCAATTATGGCGAAAACAAGGGGCAGCCACTCCATAACAGGGTAATCCAGAAATCTCCAGGAGTTGACATCCACGCCGAATGGCTTTGCGTTCCATTCGTGAATAAGCTCGGCTCCCTCGGACAGGGCTGCTAAAACTCCTGCTATCGCCAGCTTTTTCCATGGAATTTTGGGCTCCGGGATCGCATCATCCCTTTCTTTACCGGCTTCCAGCAGCTTCGCGCCCATATTCAATGATTCAAGGGCCTGTGAAATCGTCGGCAACGCGGCTGGATCATGATCTACTTTCAAAATGCGCTGCATCAAATTGAAATCCAGTCCGTACACCCCGGGCATTCTGGAAAGTTTGCTGCGAATAAGCTTCTCTTCCACCGGGCAGTCCATGCCATTTATTGAAAAAACTGCAGTGGCGCCATGCGAATCGCCAAGTGCTTCCGGGGTCATGTCAATTGCTTTCAAGGCGGCTACTATGGGCTCTGTGGATGGAAGCTCATGATTTACTGTCAGCACCCTTTGCATCAGGTTGAATTCCAGGCTTTTTATCCCTTTCATGCCAGACAGTTTTTTGCGAATCAGAGCCTCTTCCATGGGGCAATCCATGTTGACAATGCGATAAATGGCCCTGGTTGAAGAGGCCTCGCCCAAAGCATGCAGGTCAATTGGCTGTGGCGCCCCGTGTTCGTGGCCACAGCAGTCCCCATGGCGGTGATCATGATGGCCATCCCCATTTTCCCCCAGGTCATCATGTTCCTCTTCATGGTGTTCATGAACATGGTCATGAGAATGGAGGTGATGCACATGACAGTCGCACCTGGCTGCGGGATCTGGCCGGGAGCATTCATGCCCATGCGCCCCGCCTTTTAATTTCTCTGTCTTTTCACATGCATATCCAAAGGGGTGCCTTTCTCCGCAAGCACAAAGTTCCGGGGTTACGCTACTCATGCCTGTCTCCTTTTCGTATGTCCGTAAAATTCCGTATATCTGTATTATTGGGATAAAATGTAATGCCTATAGCAGGTATTGAGTCAAGGTTTTAATAAATTTTCCAAAAAGAATATGTCTGTAGTTGAAGTCAAGCCGCAGCGGGAGCTTTTGCTTTATATAACAGATGGATGGCGATTTTTCATTTATTAAGGAACAGGCCAGCCAAACACCTGTTGACTGGCCATTCTTTATTTAATTATTTAATACAAAGATTAAAAGTTCATTTTTTCACCGTCAAAGGGAATGAGCACCTTGTCTCTGATGCCATGCTCCCGCACATATTGGGCAAGATCCTTTCGGTCAACTGTCATGTGGTTTATGGCATCCATATGGATTGCCACAACATCGGACTTTGGCATCTTTTCCACCATTTTCCGCACATCTTCCTTGTCCATGATGATTTCCGGCGCGTCCTTGTATTTTTCAGCAGACATGGCAGCACCGCCGGCATTGACAATAATCACATTGGGTTCATGTTTTGCCAGAGCCTCATCCACCCCTGCAAACCATATGGTGTCGCCCACAAGCCATGCTTTTTTGCCACCGGGTGTTGTAAAGACAACTCCCATCACTTCTCCAAGAGCCTTGCCAAGATCCGGATCGGCATACATGGCCTTTGAGCCGTGTTGCGTTGCTGTCCTGTCCAGCTTCACCTTGCCGAATTCGTCAGACTCCTTCATTATGCGCACATTTGTGAAACCATGGCCACGCACGGCTTTGGCATCTTCCTCATTTTGCACATAAAAAGGGATGTCTTTGGGTAGTGCATCCTGCGCGGTCTTGTCCCAGTGATCAAGATGGGTATGGGTGAGAATCACTGCATCCACGTCATCAAGAATTTCTTTTACAGACATCGGCAGTGGGGTTAATGGATTGCGCAACCAGCTGCGATATGTGTCGGGAAAGCCTTCATAAGCCCCGACTTCCGCGAACATCGGGTCAATAAGAAAGGTGGTGTCTCCGCTTGTAAGTTTTATTGTGGCATTCCTTATGTGCTGGAGAGACAAATCATCGTTCGCAGCGCTCGAAAGGCCAGGCCCACCGATCAATGAAATTGCAAGGGCAAGGAACGCGGCAAATATCAGACGTTTCATTTTCTTCCTCCAAATTGGTTATATTGTTATTACGCCTGGAATTTCCAGTACGGCGCAAGAATATGCTTCACTTCCTTTATGGCATTTTCCTGATCCGGAGTAATTTTGTTGCCCACAATCAGGCCGGTGACAGGATCTTTTACTTCCGTTTCTTCGCCACTCATTGCCTCAATGCTCTTGAGGATGCAAAATGACATGTAATTTCCTGATCCACCTTCCAGAATGGCAAGCAGGCGTCCCTGGGCATATTTGTCCGCGATGTCCTGAACGATTTTCACAAGCTTTTTGTAGCCTTCGGCAGTTATCTGCTGGCGGCAAAGCGGATCAAAAATATGGGAGGCATAACCGGCAATAAGAACAACCAGTTCTGGTTTGTATTGTTCGGCAACCGGGACAATAATATCGGAAAATGCCCTGATATATGCATCGTCACCAGCGCCAGCCGGCATGGGTATGACTACATTGTAGCCTTTGCCCTTGCCCTCTCCAATCATGTCGGCATTTCTGTCTGCCGCGCTATTTTCCGGAAGCGCGCCAGTTTGATGAACTTCAGCATAAAGCACTTCATCGGTGCTGTACCAGGCATCCTCAATGCCTTTCTTGTAATGATTGTCAAAGTCTATGATCATGATTTTTTTCAGGCCGTATTTCTGGCGGGCATATTCAACAAGAATATTGAAATCATTGACAACGCAGAAACCAAAGCCCATATCGCGCTCCGCATGGGCTGCCGGCGGCCTTTGCAGGCAAAATGCGTTATCAATCTTGCCTTCCATTATCATATCCAGGGCGTTTTTGTCTCCGCCAACAGCCTCGCGGATCACGTTAAGGCCGTTATGGCCAATCTGGAATAATTCGCCTACTTCGCCGCCCCCGGCTTTGCTCAGGGCATCAAGTTTGTCAATATACTCCTGCGAATGAAAGCCGACCAGTTTCTCCTTGTCCTCAAGGCGCGTGGGAATAAATGCCAGCTTGTCCAGCAAGCCTGTTTTTCTTAAAAGGTCGTATAATTTCGGCTGATTTTGGATCTTGGGCGATCAGTTCGTCTTTTTTCTTGCCATCAATTATGAAGGCATCATTAAACCCTGTTTTTATGCCATAATTTATACGTATATCCCAATCTTTCAGGGGTGTGCCAACCGCCTCAATTTTCCGCTTTATGGATTGCTCAATGGGCGAAAGTATAGCCCATGACTGCCCAACCTCGAAACGGGTGAACACGGCATTGCGCTCAATGTAATCGCTCCAAATTTTTAGGCATTTGCCCTCTTGCCGCTGTGCTTGGCATTCCAAAAAATTGTTTCATCGTCAATCTTTAATGATGGAGCAAAAATCATGGTATATGGCTACATCCGTGTCAGCAGCGACAAGCAGACAGTGGAGAACTAGCGCTTCGAGATTGCCAATTTCGCAAAGGCCAACAATCTGCAAGTGGACGGCTGGATTGAGGAGACCATCAGCGGCATGAAAAGTTATGACAAGCGCGAGCTTGGCAAGCTGCTCAAAAAAGTGAGGAGAGATGACCTCATCATTTGCGCCGAACTTTCCCGACTTGGCCGCAACCTGTTCATGTTTATGGAAATCCTCAATCTCTGCATGAGCAGGGAATGCAAGGTCTGGACTATCAAGGACAACTACCGGCTTGGGGAGGACATCCAGAGCAAGGTCCTGGCATTCGCCTTTGGCCTTTCCGCAGAAATTGAACGCAATCTCATAAGTCAGCGCACAAGGGAGGCCCTTGCCCGCAAACGAGCAGAAGGCGTTGTTTTAGGTCGCCCCAAAGGCAGCAAATCCAGCAAGGTGAAATTGTCCGGCCAGGAGGAAACCATCCGTACCCTTTTGCAGAGAAAAGTTCCCAAAACAAAAATCGCCAAAATTTTTGGCGTGAATCGGATGACTGTAGATTCCTTCATCCGCAAAAGGTTAAATCCTGAATCCATAAGTCAGAATTTTCTATAAGTGACAGTCGGTCAAAATTCGTAAATCTGCCTCACAGCTTTCTGGGATCTGAAAAGTTTTTAAAAACTTTATCAAATCTGTGGGGCAGATTTTCCCCACCAAAGAAAAAGGGGTTAGATTTCGCTCTAACCCCTTGAAATATTTTTGCGTCACCAACGGGATAAAATATTATTTATAATATACTGAAATTATGTGAAATTTTTTGAATACGAAATATTATACCCACAAAAACACCCACAAATTTGAAAAATCTCAAAACACGTTTTTAGCCCTTGTTGGACATGGAATTTTAAGGGTATTTTTATCCGCGCTTAATGACAAAAATTTATGACAGCAAAAATGTAGTGATGAATTATCGGGGGCACAGTCCCCCTCCTCCAGTCGCAATTTCTTTCTCTTGACTCGACACTCTTTTGTGGTACTATATTTTATGAATAACAAGCACCGCAAGACTCTGGAAGATATTTTTGCCGATCCTGTTAAAGCTTCCATCACATGGGCGGATATTGAAGGCGTTTTCAAAGCATACGGTGGCGAAATTCGTGAGGGAAACGGCTCGCGGGTATGGTTCCTCTTTGGTCAACAAGTTGCAGTATTCCATCGCCCGCATCCCCAGCCGACCACCGATAAAGGCGTGGTCAAGTCCGTGCCCGCTACTTTTCAAATATAGGATTAAAGCCATGAACACCATGACATATAAGGGCTACCAGGGCAAATTTGAATATGACCAGGATGCCGATATTTTCCACGGAGAAGTCTTGCACCTCAATGATGTGGTAACATTCCAAGGCCGCTCCATAGATGAACTGAAAAAAGCATTAGCGGATTCTGTAGAAGATTATTTGCTGCTCTGCAAAGAAGTTGGCAAAGATCCAGAACGGTCTTTTTCAGGAAGATTCAATATTCGCATTTCTCCAGAATTGCATCAGCAGATTGCAAAAAAAGCGGCGGATGCTGGGGTGAGCTTGAATAATTGGGTTATCGGAAGAATTACAAATATTACTTAAATTTTTTATACAAAATGATCCAAGATATAACTTCAATTATTGAATTGTGGGTGAATATCTATGTATTTATCTAAATTGATTGATATAAATATTGGCCCTATCAAAAATATTGAATTAGTGCCATCCTTTTCAATAGAAGGCGATCCGAGGCCAATTATTCTTGTTGGAAAAAATGGATCAGGAAAATCAACTTTGATATCCAATATAGTTGACTCTCTATATGAATTTCTTGGAGCATTGTATAATGATATAAGAACGAT
>CAJUMQ010000008.1 GCA_910587035.1 uncultured Desulfovibrio sp.
CGCCATGATCGCGCGGGAAAGTAGGAAGCTGCCAATTTTACCAAAGCCCCTATATACGGGGCTTTTTTTTATTCCCTTTTTTGACTGTCTTATTTTACATTTCAAACTGGCACCACTGTTTTTTTGAAAGCAATGCAGTGAACTTGTCTGTAATGTCTGTTGTATCCCTGGGCATATGCTGAATTTGGGCACAAAAAAACCCCGCAAACGCGGGGTGAAATTTGTGGTGCCGAGAGACAGAATTGAACTGCCGACGCAGGGATTTTCAGTCCCTCGCTCTACCTACTGAGCTATCTCGGCGCCAAGAGTCTTTTTAATATTTTATGCAATATTTGGCAAGTAATTTTTTTGAATCCCGTCATCTTACAATAAGCCTGCAATGTCTAACAGGGTTGCACTTTTGCTAGAGTTCTGGCGTAAAACGATAAAGCCGCACAGCCAATGGCTGGGGATTGTTTTCTTCCATGGCGGAAACCACATAGGCATATTCCACGCGTCTGTCTTTGGGCGGACATGGGCCCATATAATGCCGTGTGAGCACCCCTTCAGGAATCAGGCCACTTTCATCTGCCACCCATGTGCCGCCGCCAAGATAGCGTTCCTGGTTGCCAAATTCCACAAGGCGCACATCATAAAAATTGGTGCCCTTAGGAGCATAGGCAACAGTAATTTCTGGTGATATGCGCGAGCAGAGATGTACCTCGCCAAAATCAACATTTATGGACATTGTCTGCACTTCTGCATCATTGCTCTTGCCAGCGCAGCCAGCTACTATCAACATAAGGGCCAGAGGCGTAAATGCTTTTTTAAAAATGTTTGATATTTCAGGGTATTGCATTAGACCCTCCAAATGTGATTGAAAAAATATTCCGTAATCTCTATAAAGAAAAAAGCATTATTAAACAAGTCTTGAAGGAGCAGCCCCATGAGTGTACTGGCTGGCGCAATAAGTGGATATCTCGAAAATTCTTCCTGGATCAGACGCATGTTTGAGCTTGGCACCCAGCTCAAAGCGCAATATGGCGCAGATAATGTCTATGACTTCAGTCTTGGCAATCCCGATTTGCCTGCCCCTCCTGAGGTTGGCGAGGCATTGATGAATTTTGCCCAAAAATCCTCCGAGCCTTTTGCCTTTGGATATATGCCAAATGGTGGTTTCCCCTGGCTCAGGGAGAAATTGGCGGCGCATCTTTCCAGGGAGCAGGGTGTCAAACTGGATGGAGATGATGTGCTTCTCTCCTGTGGCGCGGCAGGGGCAATCAATGCCTTTTTGCGGGCTGTGCTGAATCCCGGCGAAGAAGTGCTAACCTTTGCCCCGTATTTTGTTGAATATGGATTTTATTGCGAAAATCACGGCGGCAAGCTCAGGACCGTGCCTTCAGTGCCAGGCACTTTTGCGCCAGATCTGGCGGCCCTGGAACATGCCATCAATGAAAATACCAGGGTGGTTTTGATCAATTCCCCGCATAACCCGACAGGCGTCATTTATAGCGCCTCCGATCTCGCGGCGCTAACCCATTTGCTGGAGAACAAGAGCCAGCAATATGGCCGTCCCATCTGGCTTGTGGCAGATGAGCCCTATCGCTTTCTCGCCTATGACGGGGCGACTGTTCCTTCCATCCTGCCCTTGTATTCCTATGCCGTGGCCATTAGCTCCCTGTCCAAAAACATGTCCCTGCCCGGCGAGCGGGTGGGCTATCTTGCCATCTCACCCAGGCTGAAAGAGAAAAAGGAGCTTATGGCCGCTGTAGCCATGACCAACCGCATTCTGGGTTTTGTGAATCCTCCAGTCATTGGCCAGCACATCATGGCAGGGGCCCTTGGCTCCAATGTCGACATCAGTGTCTATGCGGCCAGGCGCAAGGCCATGGCTGATGTGCTCAATGCTGGCGGTTATGAGTTTGTCATGCCCTCTGGCGCCTTTTATTTCTTCCCCAAGGCTCCCGGCAATGATGATGTCGCATTTGTCAACAGGCTGCTGGAGGAGCGCATTCTGGCTGTGCCAGGTTCGGGATTTGGCTGGCCAGGACATTTCCGCCTGGCTTTTTGTGTAAATGAAGATGTAATCCGCAATGCCGCCCCGGGTTTTGCCAGAGCAGCCCAGGCGGTTCGCGACAATGCTGGCGAATAATATGAAAAATACCTTTTATGTGTCTTTTCTGCTGGCAATTCTGCTGGTTTTGTCTCTCAATGTTTCCATATCGGCGCAGGAGAAAGCCCAGCCAGGCGATCTGAGCGTCAAGGAAGCATCGGAACTGATAAAAAAACACCCTGACGATCTGCTGATTCTCGATGTCCGCACACCTGATGAGTACAGGGAGGGCCATATAGCCAATGCGCGGAACATGGACTTTTTTGGCGGGAGATTTGATCAGGATGTCTCAGAGTTGCCAAAGGAGCAGAAGATATTGCTGTATTGCCGTAGTGGCAAAAGATCCGCAGGCGCGGCGGAAATATTGCGCGAAACCGGCCACAAAAATGTCTTGCATCTGCACGAAGGTCTGGAGGGCTGGCAAAAAGCCGGACTGCCGGTGGAAAAATAGTCTGGAGGGCTGGCGCGACGGGCTTTAAGCACTCCGCCTGTCGCGTCCGCCAGAGCATTTTGTTAAAATGCCCTAGCCGCCCAGATAGGCCTCGCGCACACTGGCATTGGCAAGCAGGTTGGGAGCGGTATCTGCCAGGGCCACTTTGCCCACCTCGAGTACATAGCCTCTTGTTGCCAGTCTCAGGGCTGCTCTTGCGTTTTGCTCCACAAGTAGTACCGTTACGCCTTTTTTGTTTATGGCGCGAACTGTGTCAAAGATGGAGCGCACCAGCAGGGGGGCCAGCCCCAGGGATGGCTCGTCCAGCAATAAGAGCCTGGGATCGGCCATGAGGGCTCGTCCAATGGCCAGCATCTGCTGTTCACCGCCAGAGAGTGTCCCGGCCAGTTGCCCCCTGCGTTCCATCAGCCTTGGAAAAAGTTCGAATATCCATTCAAGAGTCTGTTCGCTACGCGATTTATCCTTAAGGCTGAAGGCGCCGAGACGGAGATTCTCCAGCACTGTCATTGGCCCAAATACTCTTCTGCCCTCTGGAGATTGCGCGATGCCCATGCCCACAATGTCATGGCCCGGAATATTGAGCAGAGATTTGCCTGCAAAGGTGATGTCGCCTGCGCTGGGGCGCACAAGGCCGCTTATTGTCATGAGTGTGGTGCTTTTGCCTGCTCCGTTGGCCCCGAGTATGCTGACAATTTCGCCCTCTTCAACTGTCAGGTCAATTCCATGCAGGGCTTCCACATTGCCATAGGCCACACGCACTCCGGACAGACTAAGCAGCGCCATCACCATTTACCATCGTCAACGCCAAGATATGCTTCAATAACCGCCGGATCATGGCGTATCTGATCCGGTGTGCCCTGGGCTATGAGTGTGCCATGCTCAAGCACCACCAGTTTCTCGCATATTTTCATCACCAGCCGCATGTCATGCTCAATGAGCAGAACTGTGACGCCCCGCTTGCGGATTGCCAAAATCAGCTGCACAAGCGCCGCTGTCTCCTGGTCATTCATGCCGCCGGCAGGTTCATCCAGCACGAGCAGCTCCGGGTCGGATGCAAGGGCTCTGGCGATTTCCAGCAGCCTTTGCTGGCCATAGGACAGGGAGGACGCCATCTCGGCATAATGGCTTTCCAGGCTGACAAATCGCAGCTCATCCATGCATCTTTGCACTGCGGCGCGCTCCTCCCGTCTTTGGCCCGGCGTGTGGAACATGCAGGCAAAGAGTCCGGATTTCATGCGGCAATGCCGTCCCGCAAGCACGTTTTCCAGCACCGGCAGTTTGCCAAAGAGCCTTATGCTCTGAAAGGTGCGGGCTATGCCCATTTTTACTATGCGATGCGGGCGCAGCCCTGTGATATTGGCGCCTGCAAATTCGATGGAACCCTCTTCAGGGCGATAATTGCCGGTGATGCAGTTGAATACAGTGGTCTTGCCAGCGCCATTGGGACCAATGAGGCCGACAATGCTGCCCTTGTCCACATCAAAGGAGAGATCATTGACGGCCACAAGGCCGCCAAAAATTTTGGTGATATTCTTTACGGAGAGGAGGCTCATCCCTCATCCTTTCGGGCCTGGGGGTATTGCCTTGGCAGGCATGGCAGCAGCCCTTGCGGACGCCAGATCATCATTAACATCATGGCAAGGCCAAAAATCATCATTCTGGATTCGGAAAATTCGCGCAGGGCTTCTGGCAGCCCAATGAAAAGGAATACGCTTACAAGCACGCCAACCTGGCTGCCGCCGGAGAGAATGACCACGGCAAAGAGAATGACGGAGGCCATGAAGTTGAAGGATTCCGGCGCGATGGTGACCATCTTGGCGGCATAGACTGTGCCGGCCATGCCGGCCCAGAATGCGCCAAGCGTAAAGGCCATGATTTTGCATCCGGTCACATTTATGCCGCAGCCTTCGGCTGCTATGTCATCCTCCTTGATGCAGTTCAGGGCCCGTCCGAAGCGGGATTTCCAAAGGCCATAGAACAGAAGCATGCTTATGGCCACCATGCCCCAGACCAGATAGTAGAACTGGATGCCCTTTACAATTTTAAAGCCGAAAAAATATGGCCGGCTGATGCCGAAAATGCCATTTGAGCCGCCTGTGAGGCCGAATACATCATTGATCAGGGCAATGCGCACAATTTCCACAATGCCAATGGTGACGATGAGCAGATAGTCTCCGCGCAGGTGGATGATGGGCAGGGCAACCATAAAGGCGAAAAGCGCGGCGATGGCGCCGGCCGGCAGCATGGTCCAGAATACCGGCCACTTGTACATTGTATTGAGAATGGCTGTCACATAGGCCCCGACAGCGAAAAAGGCCGCATGGCCCATGTTGAATATGCCCGCCTGCCCCAGCATTACATTGAGAGAGAGGGAGAGCAGGGCATAGAGGCCGATCATCACGCAGACATCGATCCAGTAGGCGTTTGCCACAAATGGCAGAATGCAGATGCATATGCCAAGGGTTATGTAAAGGGGGCGCCGCTTCATAGCTTGTCCGCCGTGCGTTCGCCGAGAATGCCTGTTGGCCGGATGATGAGAATGAGAATTAGCACCAGAAAGGCCACGGCATCCTTCCAGGCCATGGCAATGTAGCCGGCGGCCAGGGCCTCTGTCACGCCAAGCAGAAAACCGCCAAGCATGGCGCCGGGAATATTGCCAATGCCCCCAAGAATGGCGGCGGTAAAGGCCTTGAGCCCATATGTCCAGCCCATGAGAAAATCTATCTGGCCATAGTAGATGCCGACCATCAGGCCGGCAGCCCCGCCCAGCCCGGGCCCAATGAGAAAGACAATGGAGATGACCCTATCCACATTTACGCCCATGAGAACGGCTGCGCCGGGATCAATGGCAACGGCGCGGATGGCCGCCCCCATGCGGGTGCGCTGGATAAATGCCCACAGGGCCAGCATGAGGGCAATGCTGGCTACAATTATCAGCATTCGCATGGCTGGCACCTGCATGCCCCAGAGGGAGATGGTGAACTCCGGCCGCAGAAAATCGGGATACACATAGACGCGCGCGCCATAGATGAGCATTATGGCGTTTTCAAAGAATATGGAGGCTCCGAGGGCGGAGACTACGGCCGAGAGGCGGCCGGCATTGCGCAGGGGGCGATAGGCCGCCCGTTCCAGCACCCAGCCGATTATGGCCACAAGCAGGCTCACCATGATAAAGACCGCCAGCACGGCGACCACTGGCGGCAGCAGGCCGGAAAGGTTCCAGCTTACAAGCAGGGTAAAGCCAAAATAGGCGCCAATGGTGAAGAGATCCCCATGGGCAAAATTGATCAGCTTGAGCACACCATAGACCATGGTGTAGCCCAGCGCCACCAGCGCGTAAATCCCGCCAACAGCCAGGCCATTGAGCAATTGTTGCAGAAATTGTTCCATTCCGGAAAGGGGATTTGCGGACTTTCACCAGACAGATGAAAGTCCGCATTATTTTTTACTGGGCAACCTGGGCTGGCTGCAGCTCAAAGACACCGTCCTTGTTCACCTTGTAGACGCGGTAGAATTCGCCAACCCTGTCCCCCTTGGCATCAAAGCCAAGACTGCCGGAAAGCACTGGCAGATCCTTCATGCCCTTGAGCCAGGCACCCATTTTTTGGGAATCGGTCTGGCCGGCTGCCAGGGCGGCCTCAATGGCCTTGTAGGCGTCTCCGGCCATTATGCCCCAGATTGATACGGGGGTACTGCTGTATGCCTTTTTATAGCTTTCAAGAAAATGCGCAGCCTCGGCGCTGTCCAGATCCTGGGGCAATGGCGGGCTGATGAAGAAATAGCCGGCGGCTGCGTCCTTGCCTGCTGTTTTGACCAGATCCTGGTGGTTGGAGGCGTCGCCGCCCATCATCGGCACAGGCCATGCCATTTCCTTTTTCTGGCGCAAAAGCATGCCTGTCTCCGGATAATAACCGGTGTAAAACACGAGATCCGGATCTGCTGCCTTGAGTTTTGTCAGGATGGCCGTGTAATCCCTCTCGCCTGGGGTCAGGGCATCAAAGAAAATGACAGGGATGCCGGCCTTCTCCAGAGCCTGGCCCGTCTGGTCGGCAAGCCCTTTGGCATAGGAGGAATTGTCATGCAGCAGGGCGATTTTTTTGAAATTCCCCCTGGCTATGGCATTGGCCGCGGATTTGCCCTGGGCATCGTCCCTGGGGCAGGTGCGGAAAAACAGGGGCATGCCTTTTTCTGTAAGGCGCACACTGGTGGAGCCAGTGCCGATCTGCACGATTTCGGATTCGTCAAATATGTTCTGGCTGGCCTCCGTGACAGCAGAGCCATATGTGCCTATGGCCGCCACCACACCGGCGGAGGCGAGCTTCTGGGCAGCCAGGGCGGCAGTGCGCGGGTCGCCAGCGTCATCCTCAATGACAAGCTGCACCTTGTTGCCATTGATGCCGCCGCGGGCATTGGTTTCATCCACCAGCAGGCTGACAATGTTTTTCATCTCCAGCCCTTCGGAGGCCCACTTGCCCGTAAGCGGGCACATCAGGCCAATTTTAATATCGGCAGCCCATGCCTGGCCGCACACGGCAACGCAGAACATGGCCATTGCCAGAACTCTTGCGAATTTAAACATTTTACCATCCTCAAACAAAATAGTGAAAAAGAGAGTTTAGCCTATTATCGCACAAAAAAAAAGCCTGTTAAAAAGGCAGCCCTCCCGCATGTCTCAAATGCGGCACTGTGGCAATTCACCTTGAAACAAGGTATGTATTGCTGCGAAGCGCCGCAATCGGCGGCCATATTAAATCCGGAGAATGGCCGTGAATCCCGAAACCATTGCCCGTCTGCTTGAATATTTTGATATAAAACAGTTTTTTCTGGATAATTCCCCCCTGAAACTGGCCATGATCGGCGTCATCATGGTCATCATGCTCATAGGCGCCAATTTCCTCTGCAAATTTATCCAGACCCGCCTGGAAAAATATGTCGCGGCCAAGACACAGGGCCCGGGGCAGCATCCTGATGACAAAAGCTTCCGGGCGGAACTTGGGGGCATGGACTTCAAGCTGTTTGAGCAGGTGATAAAGGGCTCAAAACGCCTGCTCTATCTCTGCATTTTTTATTGGGGCCTGTGCCGGCTGGTGGTTGGCCCAGCATATGCCGATGCCGTGAAAATAATTTTTACGGCCTGGTGCATCTGGGCCGCAATCCAGTTTTTCAATGCCTTTGTGCCATTTAATATTGACCTTTATCTGCGGCGGCGGGGCACCACCCTCAAAACATCTCAAAGCCGTTCCCTCATGCCCATAATCAAGGGCATAATCTGGGCCATTGGCCTGACTTTCCTGCTGGACAATCTTGGTTTCCATGTTTCCACCATCATAGCTGGCCTGGGAATAGTCGGCGTGGCCGTGGGCCTTGCCGGTCAGGCCATCCTGGCGGATTTTTTCAGCTATATCGTCATATTGCTCGATAAGCCCTTCCGCATTGGCGATCATGTGGAGCTTGGGGACGGCAGGGCCGGCGATGTGGAGTACATGGGGCCCAAAACCACCCATCTGCGCAATCTGGATGACGATCTGATTGTCTGCGCCAATTCGGAGATGACAAAGGGCACTCTCATAAACCAGGGCAGCATTCATGAGCGCGTTGTGGTTGTCAATATAGGCGTGGCCTATGACACGCCGGTGGATCTGCTGAAAAAAATGTCGGACATTCTGCGCGAGGTGGTCAACTCCTTTCCGCAATGCAGTTTTGACCGCGCCTGTCTTTTGAGCTTTGGCAATTCCAATCTCAATTTTGAACTGCTGTATCTTGTGTCCGAGCAGCGCGGCGGCATAAGGGATTTTATGAATACCCGCTCACAGGTCAATATTGCCATTCTGGAGCGGTTTAATAATGAAGGCATCAGCATGGCCTATCCCACCGAGCATGTGCTGTTCACTGATCTTTCAAAAGCTGAAGACGCGAGGGCTGCCCTGTCCAATGAGGAAAAAAATGGAAAAAGCGGCGTGAGCCAGTGAAAATAACACTTTTTGATTGATGGTTCCTGATTTTGAAATGTTTAAATATCAGAGTGCGCATCTGTAAGGAATATTGCAATGAAGATTGACATGCCATATGGCAGGACGAAGATGGTGCTGGACATTCCCGATGAGCAGGTCATCGCTGTTGTCAAGGCCAACAATGTTGATTTGCCCACAATGACATCGGCTGAGGCCGTGCGCGAGGGCCTGAAACATCCTGTTGCTTCCCCGCCCCTGAAAGATATCGTCAAGGCTGGTGAAAAAGTGTGCGTGGTGGTGCCGGATATAACCCGCACCTGGCAGTCGCCGCAAATTTCCGTGCCCATTGTCCTGGACGAGCTTGAGGCGTGCGGCATAAAGCCGGAGGATATCACCATTCTTTGCGCCTGCGGAACACATGCCGCCATGACACCGGAGGCGCATGAACAGCTGCTGGGCCAGGAAACGGTAAAAAAATACAGGGTTGTCGACCACCAGTGCCGCGAAAAGGAGCAGATGCGCCATGTGGGCGTGACCAGCAGGGGCACATCTGTTGACTTTAACCGCATAGCTGTTGAGGCGGACAGGATTATCTCGATTTGCGGCGTGGTGTATCATTTTATTGCCGGCTTTGGCGGCGGCGGCAAAATGATACTGCCGGGCATAGCCGCTTGGGACACCATTCAGCACAGCCACAAGCTGGCCCTTAATGAAGGTTTTGGCAGTGGCAGAAATCCGGAGGTTCGCAGCCGCAACATATCGGACAGCAATCCCTTTCATGCGGATATAGTGGAGGCTGCCTCCATGCTGCCCCCGGATTTCACAGTCAATGTGGTTGTGGATGACGACTATAACATTCGCAAGGCCTTTACCGGCAACTGGAAGGAGGCGCATCTGGAGGCCTGCCGCCTGATGGATGCCATGGATGGGGTGGCCATACCGCGCAAGGCTCCCCTTGTCATAGCCAGCGCCGGCGGGATGCCAAAGGATATAAACTATTTCCAGGGCATAAAACTGATGAGCAATGCCCTGGCCGCCCTTGAGCCGGGCGGCACCATGATCCTGCTGCTGGAATGCCCCCAGGGCATGGGCAATGCCAATTGCGAGCGGATAATAAAGAATCATACAGATCTGGTCTCGCGTGAAAAATCCCTGCGCGAGGACTTTTCCATTGGAGCCTATGCGGCCTATTTCAGCGTGGAAACCGCCCAGAACCACAATGTCATCCTGGTGACAGACATGCCGCCAGAGGAGTTTGCCAATACGCACATCAAGGTTGTGCGCAGTCTGGAGGAGGCGCTCAGCGTGGCCGCCAAGCTTAATGGCGGCAAAAGCGATCTGCCCTGTGTGGTCATGCCCCATGGCGCCACCACGCTGCCCATTGTGGAGGGGGAGGCCTAGGTCAGCAAGCCCACATTAAATAATGGATCGGCTTTAATTTTCATCAGCGGGGGGCTTGCCAAGCATCGCAAAATCGTTTACAAGATTACCTGTCGCCGAAGTGGTGGAATTGGTAGACGCGCCAGGTTCAGGACCTGGTTTCCGCAAGGAAGTGGGAGTTCGAGTCTCCCCTTCGGCACCATTCAACAATCCGCAAGAGTTCGTAAAAGTCCGCAAAGCCTTGAGCCAAGCGGACTTTTCCATTTTTAGCACTCCGTACCATTCCGCTTGTTTCCGTTGCAATCCGCTGCTTGAAATTCCAAACAATGAATCAGGAATTTCGCGAAAAATCGCCATTTTTGGCTTCAAATTTTCCTGATTTTTCACAATAATTTCCCGTTTTTCCCTCAAAATTTTCACTTCCACTTGACGCAAAAGCCTTAAGTATATATTTTTTTCATATACTTAGGGGGCGCCATGCAGACAGCAAAAATCTTTATGAACGGCCAAAGCCAGGCTATCCGGCTTCCCAAGGAATTTCGTTTTGAAGGGAATCAGGTATACATCAGGCGGATAGGCAAAGCCGTCATCCTCCAGCCACAGGCAGATTCGTGGGATACACTTTTCAGCGCGTTGGATCAGTTTTCGCCTGACTTCATGGAGCATAGGGAGCAACCGCCAGTTCAGGAACGGGAAGATTTATGATGAAGATATTGCTGGATACCAATATCTGCATTTATCTCATCAAAAACAAGTCACCGAAAGTGCGAGAGAAATTTTATCAATATCAGGTTGGCGACATCGGAATTTCCACCATAACCATCGCCGAGCTGGAATTTGGTGTCAGGAAAAGCGCGGCAGTAGCTCGCAACCAGAAGGCTTTGGAGGCATTTTTAATCCCGCTGGAGTTTCTCGACTTTGACCATAAAGCTGCTATCGCCTATGGAGAAATACGCTCTTTTCTGGAAAGAGAAGGGACACCCATTGGCAGTATGGACATGTTGATTGCTGCGCAGGCCATAGCTCATGATTTGATGCTGGTCACGCACAATCTGCGTGAATTTAGGCGTGTGCCAAATTTGCGCTGTGAAACCTGGGTATGATAATAAGCGTAATTTCGGTTCCCTAATGAGAACCGCACTATTTTGCCTTGACTTTTGGTGTGCCAAACTGGTAGGTCAAAGAGGGGAGACGAAATAAGCCCCCAACAAATTTTATATGTAATTTCATATCCCTGAGCCTCCATGTGGCCGGCGCGCCCCTGTCGCCGAGCATCAGCGGCGGCACGCTTCTGGCCGGGCTTTTTCTGGGCTGGCTGCGCAACAGGCATCCAACCTTTGGCCGCATTCCCTCTTCCGCCCTCTGGCTGTTCGACAAGCTGGGCCTGAACATGTTCATTGCCATCATTGGTCTCACATCCGGCTCAACCTTTGTGCATGCGCTGAAAGAGGTTGGCATTGGCCTTTTTGTGACCGGCATCTGCTGCACGCTCATAGCCCTTACCATCAACATTTTCATCGCGCGCAAGCTGTTCCATTTTTCCGCCCCCGAGACCCTGGGCTGTGTTGCCGGAGCGCGCTGCGGCGTGGCCTCCATTGGCGCCATACAGGATGCCCTGGGCAGCAATCTGCCGGCCATAGGCTACAGTGTGACCTATGCCGTGGCCAACCTGGTGCTGGTCTTTGCCAGCCTGCTGGTGCTTGCCTTTGCATAGCGGGGGATGCTCGCCAGCTATGCCTCCCGCAAGGCGCTGACTATCCTGTCCACTTCCTGGGCTTCGTAGCTGGCATTGGCCTCGTATATGTCGCCGGCGACAAGCCGGACATCAAAATTGAACAGGGCATAGGGAATATTTTTTCTGTCAAAGGCATATGGCAGGGTGGGGGCAAGCAGCTTGCGCCTGTTGAAGACAATGAATTTTCCATGAATGCTTCTGGCAAACAGGGCGGAAAAAAATTGCGAGCCGTCAAAACCGGCCACCATGCGGGATGTGCTTACCAGCTTTACCTGCTCGGCCAGCGGCAATGTTTCCGGATGGACAATCCGGAATCCCTCCTGCCTGAGACTTTCCTCCAGCATCTCCTCATTGGTGATCTTGCCGCATTTCCCATCCGCAAGCTGGCTGCGCGACAGCCAGATTTTATCATCATTGTCAAATTGGGAAAAATCATAACAGGCAAGCGCCTTGATCTGCTCATCGGACAAATACAGGGGCTCGATGGAGCTTTGCGGGGAGGAATAGACCAGCCTCTCCACCCTGGTGGGATCTTTTATCAAAATCAGCTCGTTGTGGACGCCAATATTTCTGAAAAACATGTGCTGTGATTTGAAGATCTTGTGATTGGGCGACAGAAAAAGCACAGGATAATTGTTGCATTTTCTGATGGTCGCCAGCCTGGATAATGATTCCCAGATGAAATGGCCAAAATGGCCAAAGAGACAGCCGCCATAGATAAAGGCGCCGCGCTCCGTTCTGGTGGGCTGCGCAAGATATTCCCCATTCATTCTGGATATGAACGAGTCCCTGATGAAATTTTTATCCGCGTCATATACGCCGCCGGCGCCAGAGTCCATTGAGCCAAGAAAAGGCATCACAAGAGCGTTTTTGATAATTTCCATTATTGTTCCCTGCGAGCGGTAATTTTGAAACTCCAAAATCTTCTGGTTATTTCCGTCTTTGCCCCATTTCTTTCATTTTTCCGGCATCCGCGCAAGCATGTCCGGCCATGGCCATATTTTACGGCTGGAGTGACTGAAAAAACTTTATGGAATCTTGACATGCAGTATTAGCTATAATACCCAAATGGGTATCACAAAAATCGTTTTGGGGCGCTGACCGCGCTCATGGCAGCATTTTAAGGGAGGTTTGCGATGCATTGTCCAAAATCCGGCCAGAGCTGCCCCGGCGGCATGGCCAAAATCGCCAGAAGATGCCTCCTCGCGCTGGGGGTGCTGGCTCTGGCCGCGCCGGCCTGCGCCGAGGACATCAGCGGCCAGGGGCCGCTTGTGGTTGGCTCCGGCCAGACACTGACCATTGACAAAAGCGTCTCCACCAGCTCCATCACCATAGAAAATGGCGGCCAGCTGATAGTGGCCCCGAAAACGGGCCTGGGACTGTATTCAGGCAATGGCCAGACCACCTTTGCCAATGCCGGAGAAATCAGGATCCAGGGTGATATGTATTTTAGCAGCGACGCCTCCCTTGCCGGCAATACCGGCTCCATTGTGCTGGAGAATACAGGCGGCGATGATATATATCGTGTGTATGTATTGCCGCAACAGTTCAATGAGCTGCTGGAGAAGGGCCAGGTTATCGCAGGCAGTGAAAATGCCACTGCCAGGAGCCTCTTTGCCCTGTCCGGCATGGAAACAGGGGAGCGGGTTGACCTCTACAATGACAATGGCGGTTTTAAGACTGCCACGGGAGCGGGCCGGCTGGATCTGAAAAAATGGGGCAGATTCCATACTGGCACAAATGACCTTTTTCTGCATGGCGATACCCTGCAGATAGGCTCCATGGGCTATGCGGATTTTCATGCTGGCGTGCTCAACAATGGCGATGATATTACGGATCAGTATATTTCGCAGATGCGCGGCGGATATGTGACACTGCTACCCTCAACAGATGGCAGCCCTGTAACCCTCTCCGCCGGTGTTTTGCGAATTGGACGCGGTGTGGCTCCAGGCAGTGACCAAATCACCGAGCACTCCATTCTGAACATAGGCAGCTCCGCCACTGAGCCGGCCGATGCCAGCGGCTATGACGGCACCCTGCATATCAAGGGCGGCGCGCTGGTGCTTGGCGGCGGCGGCAATATTGAGGGTGGCGGCACAATCAATGGCAACATTGAAATTGGCGGCAATGACGAGGCAACCGACAGCGCCCTCATAGCCCGCATGGGCACATGGTCCCTCAATGGCGACCTTACCCTCAATCAGAGCGGCTATCTTGAAGTGGGCCAGACATACCATTCGGATAGTCTGGGCAGGGACACCCAGGCCGATCTCACCGTGGGCTCCTTTACCAACAATGGTGGCACCCAGAACATAGCAGCAGGCTCCTTTCATGTGCGCAATGGCAGCGACAACCATGGCAGCCAGAATTTTGCCAACAGCCGCTACAGTGTGGACGGCAATTCCAGCAATTCCGGCATCCAGACCTTTGCCGCCAGCACTTTCACTGTGGGCGGCAATCTGGAGAACAGCGGCAGCCAGATCCTGAGCGACAGTACAGCGCAGATAGGCAGAAACCTGAGCAATACCGGCGCAATAACCATAACAGACAGCACGCTGACAGTGGGCGGTCGCACCACAGGCACAGCAGCGGCCAGATTTGAAATTACAGGCACAAGCACGGTCAAATTGCCACAGATCAGGCTGGGTGGCGGCCAGATAAACTTTGACCCGCCATTTGCCGCAGCCGGCGACATGTCCAATGCCGCCATGGGCGGTCTCACCTTTGCCTCCAGCAGCATTGACGCCAGGGTGAATGTGGGCCGCAACAGCATGGTGACCATAGGCAGCACGGACCCGGAATGGCTGCGCGCGGAAGTGGGCGAATACCAGACCAGAAACAGCCTGCTCTGGGGCCGGGACATAACCACAGCCCTGGGCCTGCGCGCGCCCCAGACATTGGCGGCCAGTGGCGGCCTCAATGTTGACGGCTCCTGGACCAGCGGCGGCTCTGCAGCGGCAGCCAATACGGCCAGATTTGCCGATAAATCCCTGCTGGTGCTGGATGCCGCCGGCATTGGCGACGGCGTGGCCCTTTCCGGCAATGGCACGGGCGCCCTCAAGGTTGAATCCGGCGCCAGGCTGCTGGTGACTGATGCCGCCATGGGCGATGAGATTCGCGTAACTTCCGGTTTCGCCTCCACAAGCATTGCGGAGGATGGCTGGAGCGCCAATGCGGCAACCTCAACGGATTTGCAGTATGCCGAGGGTGAGCTGGTGGATGCCGCCAGGGGCGAGTACAGGGTGCGCATCACGGATGGCAAAAAGCCTGAGGAGGCCTTTCCGGCTCTTTCATCGGAGATGGCAGCAGTGGTGGCCACTGCCAGGAAGGACGGCCTCAATACCAGTTCGCCCAATGCCGGAACGCGCTTCATCTCCCGCGCGGTGGACAACCGCTATCTTGGCGCCAATGACAGGATGCTGGCCGCCGCCACCATGGAGAGCGCGGCCCGCATAACTGTTGCCGGCGCCGTGCCGCAGATGGCCATGGCAGCCAATACCGCCGCCGGCGCGGCCATAACCCAGAGAACAGGTTTTGCGCAGCCCAATGGCATTCTTCGGGCTGTTGATCCCAATGGCGATCTTGTCACTGCCCAGAAGCGTTTTGCCAGGCAGTTCGCCCTGTGGATCATGCCCCTGTATCAGTCCACCAATGGTTTTGGCATGGAGGCCGGAAATTTTGACTATGATTTCAATGGCGCCCTGGGCGGCGTTGCCCTTGGCGGCGACTACACCCTGGACAACATGCTGCGCCTTGGTGTCGCCTTCAACATTGGCGGCGGTTATGCGCAGGGCTCGGGCGATCTCAACAGGACCATCAACAACATGAGCTTCTGGGGCGTTGGCGCCTATGCCGGCTGGATGCAGAACAACTTTGGCCTGACTGCCGATGTCAACTATACATCCACCTACAACAAACTGAAGCAGGAATTGCCCTGGCAGATGGACATGAAGGATCTCAAGGGCGATGTCACAGCCTGGGCGCTCAGCACAGGCCTGAGGGCGGAGTACAAAATTGAGACGGATATGCTGGATATCATCCCTCATGCGGGATTCCGCTATACAAATCTCAATGTGGATTCCTATGACATCAAGAGCAATGGCACTGTCATCAATGGCGATTCATACACCCAGAATATCTGGACCTTCCCCGTTGGCGTGAGCTTCAGCAAGAAATACGCGCTGGCCAATGGCTGGACTGTAAAGCCCCTGCTGGATGTCAATGTGACGCCGGCCGCAGGTGATTTCAATGCCAAATCCACAGTGCGCTTTAATGGCATTGGCCAGGATGCGGAACTGGAAACAAAGATGATGGACTACATCACCTATGGAGGCACGGCAGGCATTGAGTTTGGCAATGACACCATCAGCCTGGGTGTGAACTACAATGGCCAGTTTGGCGCGGAATCCTCCGCCCATGGCGTATTTGGCACCCTGCGGGTGGAATTTTAGGGCGCGTTTCACATGCAAAGGTGAAACACGCCCGCCATGGGGTTTGAAATTTAGGAACATTGCTGGCCATAATCGCCGCGCCTGTCGCAAGGGAGGCCGGTGATTATGGCCTTGTCGCGCAATCCGGCGGGAATGCGCAAAAGGCCTTATCGTGAAAACATGTAGGGGGGATTGCATGGCAGCTTTCACAAGACATTTCAGCTTTATCTTTTTTTCTGTGTTTTTGGCGATGTTGTGCTGTGGGGTCCCAGCCGAAGCAGCTGATGATGCTCCGGCTCCGGATTCCGCGGCTGGCGTGGACAATGTGAAAGCCCTGAATCATTTCAACATGTCCCTCTACAAGATTGCCAACTACAACAACAAGGCCGTTCTTGATGAAGAATATGACACCATCAACAATGACCTGAAACTGGACTCCATTGCTGACAGAAAGATCGTTGATATCATCAGGCAGCTGATGGATGCCCTTACCAGTTTAAAAATTTCCGAAATGGAAAGGAACAGGATGCAGGAAGCATATCAGCAGATGCAGGAGGAACTGCTGATGCGCATGCTGCAAAGCGGGGGCCAGGCCATTGTCAGCCAGGCAGGGCAGACCCTGGCAAGTAAAAATCCGGCTACCAAAATACCTGTGGTCGCGGCGGTTTCCCTCATGGCCAGCACTCCCTCAATTGTGGCATCCGTAAACAAGCCTCTGGAGGATTTGGCCCGTCAGCGGCAAATGCTGGAGGATTTCAGCTGGGAGCTGGACAAGGAAAAACTGAAATCCCTCAATGAGCTGAACAAGCAGTTTCTTAGCACATACTGGGAATTTCTGCATGATGCCAATATTCCCGACTCCCTGAGAATCTCTGAAAAACAGATTGCAAATCTGCTGAATGTCAACAAGGACAAGGACCCCGCCACAAGATACCGCATGCTGGTGCGCCTTGAAAAGGAATGCGGGCTTATTCCCGAATACTGGTATTACAGGGCGGATGCAGCCAATGACGCATTGCGGAAAAAGGAAGATCAGGAGCTTGTTGCCGACATTGAACAGTGCCTTGCCAAATATAAGGCCCTTGCGGGCATCCTGCGCCGCGACAAGACCCTTGCCAGCCTGCTGATGCTGCACCTCTCCACAGCCGATCTCTCGCCTGAACAGGCCAGGGAGGAGATCAGCAGTATTGTGGGCGCCTTTCCCCTGGATGCGTCCAAAAGACTTTTCGCGGCCCTGACAAGCATGAAATACGGGCTCAACGAGGATGCCATGGAGCATCTGAACGCAAATCTTGACATGCGCCAGTACGAAGTCATCTCGCGCAAGCTTCTGGCCGATATTTACGGGAATTTGCACGATGAGCAAAAGGAGCTGGCCCTTGTGGAAAAACTGCTCAGGGAGGATTCCGCAAGCACCCAGGAAAAATTGTACCACCTTGGCAAGCTGGACAAGCCGCAGAAATTCCTGCAGGAGCTGGAGCCGGAAATAGCAACCATCAATTTTGAAGCTGGCGGCATGCTGGGCGACAAGGATATTGAGCTGGTTATGCCCATGCGCTGGGAACTGCTGGAGCAGACGGCGATTCCCCATGTGTTCGCCATGGGCGGCAATAAAACACCGGCGGACAAAATAAGCGTGGCCAAGGACAGGACTGTGCACATCAAGTTCAAGAATGCCCTGAAGAAGAAGGACATCGCAGGCAAGACAGCCGTGCCTTTTGAGGCCGTCATTCAGACAAGACATTTTCCGCTGACCCTTGCGGGCACACTGGAGCTGCCGACGGACAATAAAGAGGATGCCAAGGGCATTTCCGCAAAGATTCTGGATAAGACAAAAAAGGTGCTGAACCGCTCAGCTGGCAATTTCAGGCTCCAGAAAATACAGTGCGGCGATTCCATCTTCCAGCTTGAGGGCGATAAGTGGGTGCGCGGCGCCGCGCAGAAGTCATGACCCGGGGCGGGGAGGCTTTATCGCATACTGCGTTGTTGGGTATGGTTTATTAATTCTTAAGATAGGACAGGGGTTCGTAATGAGTATCGGAAATATCGATTCGCCATGGGATAATCCCGACGATGAGAAGCTGGATATTAAGGCACATAGCGATGCATTGGCCGATTTCATTTGCCAGTGCCAGACACCCATGACCATAGCCATTCAGGGGGATTGGGGCACTGGTAAAACCTCCATGATGGAAATTGTCAAAAAGCAGCTGGAAAAAGGAGATGGTAAAAAAGGGAAATATTCCGTTATCTGGTTCAACACCTGGCAATATTCCCAGTTTAATATGCAGGATGATGTGCCAGTTGTCATGTTACTGGAATTATTAAATTCTCTTGGGTATAATAAAAACGATACCATGAAAGTGTTTGGAGGGCTGTTCAAAAGAATACTTTCAGCAGGTGGCACTTTTTTCGCAGGGGCTGAAGGCAGGGAAGCTATTGAGGAACTGTTCAAATCCGATCCGGTCAGTTTGATCGGGCAGATTAAGATGCTGAAGGAAAAGCTGGAAGAAGCTGTAACCGCAAAAATAAATAAGGACCATACCGAGCGTCTGGTTATCTTTGTTGATGACCTTGATCGCATGAAGCCCGGCAAGGCTGTTGAACTTCTGGAGGTTTTGAAAAACTTCCTCGACATAAATAATTGTGTCTTTGTGCTTGCGGTGGATTATGGTGTGGTGAGCCGTGGAGTAAAAGCCAAATATGGCGAGGATATGGATGAGCTCAAAGGACGAAGTTTTTTTGATAAAATCATCCAGTTGCCTTTCAATTTGCCTGTGGCTCAATACAATATAGAAAAGTATTTAAAATTCCTTTTTTCCCTCGAAGGCAGCGAAGCGAGGATTTATAAGAAGTTATCCGAGAACTCGGTTGGCACAAATCCGCGCGCGCTCAAGCGCATGGCCAATACCATGTCGCTGATTGAGCTGGTCGCTACGAAGAAGAAAGAAACCGCCATTGATAATTTGCAGGAATTTCGCCGCGTACTCTTTGCCAGTCTCTGCCTGCAGATGGCTTATGAGCCTGTGTACTCACAGATTCTGGGCATGGACATGAATGATTTCTTTCCGCAATTTGATGAGGATCCAAAATCTGCGCTGGAACAATTTAAAAAAGCCATCGAAAAATGTCCAGGCAAGAATGAGGCCACTGAAGAACGGTTAAAAAAGTTTTTTACTGTTCTGGACAATTATATGCCCATGGACGGCGATGTAAAAGATTATTCCTTGTTCGACAAGGTGCTCAATCTCTCAGGCGTAACTGCATCCGGCTCACTGACAACAGAGGAGAAAGAATCCTTAAAAGACAGCTTCGATCCCCTCCTTATGAGTCAGCTCAAGAATGTCTGCGCGGAAATTGAGAAAAAGTATCATTCTTTCTGGTCAATGATTGAGCAGGCGCCCACAAGCAGCATAGAAGATGGTGAAATATGCATTCCCCTTATATGGGGTGACGATATGGCTTTTATAGTATCTCTTGGCGAAGATGGTATCAGTATGGCCTTCTATAACTGGGATGAAGGCGATCCTGTGCGTGGGGAATATCGCCAATTCATTGGGAGCAAGTTTTCACCAGCTTTGAATAAATTATCCATGACAAGGAAAAAAAATGGAGAACTCGTAGTACTCCCACCAGTTGCCTGGAAAACCGACGCCTCCATAAAGGGGAAAGATGCCAGTGGGGATCGTCTGCAACAGCTTAATGATGTGCTGAACAGAAATTGTGGCATCATGCTGCCAGAAATGGAGCAGCTGTGTAAAAAAAGTTTGCCCGCAATGGATGCAGTGCAAGCATTTTTGCAACGGATAAAAGAGGCTCTGGAAGAAATATTTCCGGCATCCAATTCCTGGCAGATCAATATCGGGCCCAGGGGCACATGTAACACCCCCGATTCGGATATAGTGACAGTGACAAAATCAACCTGGAATGAGAGCAGCTATATTTATCTGGCAGGCGATGGTGGCAGTGGCTGTTCAATGTATATAGGTTTCCGTTATGAATCAGAGGTCAATGCCGCCAGAGAGACAAAAAGCAGAAGAAATATATTCAATGCCTTTGCAAATACATATGAAGAAACAGGATTAAGTAAGCCAGATGATTCTAACGTACTTGCTGTCTTTAGCTATTTGCCAGAGGATCTTCGGGACTGGTGCAGCGGTTCTGTGCTTGAAGAAAATATGGAATATGCTCTCACTGCAAAACAGGAGGAAAAAATTATCTCTATTTTGCAGGAAGGTGGCAAGATATTTCTTTCTGTGGAACAGGATCTCGATATCCTAGCCGAAGCGCAAAAATAAAGTCTGGTATTTGATATACCCTCTGCTGGCATAATGCTGCCAGCAAGCCTGGCATGAACGTGTGAAGGGTTGTGTGCTACAGGTAAAAAAAGGGCGGCAAACGTGTTTGCCGCCCTTTTTTATGGCCTGTGCCGGTTGAATTCATTTGCCATATATGGCGTAGATAATGCCGCCTGCCCATGGTTGCCACAAACAGGAAGCTCCAGCCCATTGCGCTCATATCAGCGCCTCGATAACTGAAATAGGACGATTGCCGCCGTCCCTTTATCGCCCACGTCATGCCATAATGTTTGTTCCAGCTTTAAACAGCAAAGGGGCCTTGCGGCCCCTATCTGTTATGCAATCCGTGGACTAGAAGGAATAGACGAAGCTGGCATTGATGTTCCAGGCATCCTTGGTCTGCGGAATGGACTCGTTGTAGCGATGGCGGGCGCCCCAGGCGGACTTGTCTGTGTCAAGCCACATGGCGATGTAGTCGGCTTCCAGGGTGATGGTGAAGTTCTCGTACATCTTGTAGGTGTTGGTCAGGCCAAACTCAAGGGCGCTGTCGCCTGTGGTCAGATACATGGCGTCATGGCCCAGGTTGAAGCCATCGGTGTTGCCATGGGGATCAAGGGTGGAACCGTTGGCCCACAGACCGGCCAGGGACATTTTCTTGGCCATGGTCGGGCTGTTGGTGCCGCCAATGTAGTTGATGCGGAAGGTGTGCTTCAGGTTCTCGATGAAGCTCATGTCCTTCAAGCGGGCGCCAATGCCCCAGGTGCCAGCCATCTGATGGCCAATGACTGTGTCGCGGGCAATGTACGGGTCGCCATCAAAGGCAAAGTTGGAGTACTTGTTGGTATTGTTGCCGTCAAGGGAGGGCAGGCGCTCGGAGCCATTGGCCGGGTTGCTGTCGTCACCGGAGGCATACCAGCCATAGATGCCGGGAATGGCCCAGTCCAGCTTGTATTCGGCCAAGGCGGTCAGGAACCAGCCGGAGCGGTTCAGGCGGCCATCGTCGTCCCATGTGACGGAGCCGTATTCAAAATCAAGGGCCAGGCGGAAGGGATCCCACACTGTGATGTCAGCGGAGAGGCCGCCCCACCAGGCATTGGCATTGGAGGACAGGCTGCGGGTATGGTTGGCGCTGCTGAAATCCTTGTGGCGCGCGCCGCCCACAGGGAAGAGACCTGCGCGGACTATGCCAGCTTCAACACCGGCCACATTGCCTGTGGGGTTGCCCCAGCGGCTGGTCGGGCCTGTGCGGAAGGTGTTGGGGCCGATGGTGGCATACATGCCCCAAGGGGTGACTTTCGCGCCGTCAAAGGTCAGCGGAACCAGCAGGCCAAAGGCGTCCATGTTGTCCATATAACCGGAGCGGTAGTTGTCGGTGCCGCTCGGGTTGGTGTAGCCGGCATAGTTGTCATTGAAGGGACGTGCCCAGAAGGCGGTGATGCCCACCATCTCGTTGACCTGGCCGCTGACCACAACACCGGCCACGTCTGTGTTGAGTATGGAGTTGCCGGAGGCATAGGCCGGGGTGGTGATGTTCTGCAGACCCATGCGCACCTTGACATCGGTCTCGGGGATCATCCAGTCAATGTAGGCCTGCTTCAGCTTGATGATATTGTTGCCGTCAGCGCCCAGCGCGCCGCCGCTGTTGCCAGCGCCCCACCAGTTTTCGCCAATTTCAAAATAGACTGTGCCGGAGAGGGACTCGGAGGCCACGGCATCCAGCTGCAAGCGGACGCGCTGCTTGGCTTCGAATTCGTCACGGCCATTGCCAGCCCAGCCGGTGGGGGTGTGGCCATGATACTTGCCGGCGAAATTGCCATTCTGGCCATAGTCAAAGGACATGATCCACTGGCCCTTGGCCTTGAAATCAATGGCGCTTGCGCCAGTGGCCGCGCCGAACACCAGACCTGCAGCCAATATCAGTGTAGCGAGCTTTTTCATTTTTAAAACCTTCCTTTTTGCTTTCCCGTCCTAGGGGAAATTTTTTTCAGAACCGCATCGGTTCTCCGTCTTGGTTTGCAAGATAAGTAATCTTGCCTCCCTTTGCAAGTCTTTTCGTCCAAATTTTTTTACTCTTTAGGGCAATCCCAAAAAACATCAAAATAAATATCAATTATATAAATGGTTTGCAAAAGCAGGCTCAAAAAAATTTTTGCAAAAAAATTTTTTGCACCCTTAAGGGGTGGAAATATTTTTACAGGGATGGTTGAAATGGGTCGCCTGCAGAAAACGGCAAGCCCTGCCAAAAAAAGCCATTATCCGGGATTTAGCCAATTTTTAGAAGTTTTTCGGCATTGATATGGGCGATCTTCTCCCTGTCAATGGGGGATAAAGGCGCATTTTTAATGAATGCCGCTGCATCCGTCTGGCGGATGTAGGGAAAATCCGTGGAAAAGAGAATATGGTCTATGCCGAATTTGCGGATGCAAAATTCCAGATTGTCATAGTCATACATGCCGCTTGGGCTGACCCAGACATTATTGCGGTAGTATTCGGAAATTTTTTTAGCAAGCCCGGTTTTGGAGGGCGGCAGGGACTGGTCAAAACGGCCTATGAAGTAGGGCGCCACCTCACCCCAGTGGCCGGATATGACCTTGAGGGTTGGGAAACGGTCAAAAATCCCGGCCAGCATCATCCGCAAAACCTGCACTCCAGGCTCCAGGTGCCAGCCAAGGCCGTATGTGGCCAGAATTGCGTCCACATCCTCCCCAAATCCGGCATAATAGGCCTTGCGGACATTTTCTAAGCCAGGCCGCCATCTCAAATTTTGTGCAAAGTCTCGAAAAAACCTTAAATGTGGAACTGTTTATAAGAAGGAATTCATCCCTGGTGCTGACAGTGGGTGGGGATCAGCTGTATCAGGACAGCTCGGAGCTGGTGGAGTTTTTTAATCAGAGATGGCAGCCTCTGGCCGGCGGCAGCAAAACTTCATATCAGGGCACAATCTTCATTTCCACGACACACAGTTTTGCGGCCTGCTATCTGCCCAGGTACATAGCCAACTTTTATGCAAGCAATCCGCTGATTAAATTTTCCATCACCAGCGGCGCAAACTCCAGAAGCATCATCGAATCCGTTCGGCGCAATGATGTCGATTTTGGCATAACATCAATAGATATAGTTCCGGACAATATCACCGCCGATCTTTTGCATAGCGCGCATCTGGTGCTGATTGCCCCCAAAAGCTGGCCATTCTCTGTGAATGAGGCAAATTTTCTCACAGATCTTAATGAATTGCAGGATATTCAGTTTATTATCAGTGACAATGGCGTGCACATCAATAAATATATAAGCACCTATCTGGTGGAGAAGGGCATTTTTCCCAAGCGGTTTATCACCATAAGCAATTATGGCGCGATGTCCGCGCCATGGTCCGGGCCGGCCTTGGCTGCGCCATAGTGGAAAATTTTGAGATGAACAATGAGGGCTGGTATAATGTGTACAGACTGCCCCATGCAGCCTGGATCAGCAATTACTATATAGTGCGCAGAAAGCGCAAATACATTTCGCCGCAGGCTCTGGCTTTCATAAAAAGCATTCTTTATGGGGCTCAGGGGAGTAGGCATATTCAGGGCATAATCTCCATACAGGGATATTGCCCTGGATTGGCCGCGTATGGCCCTTGACGGCAGGGTCATTGGCGGTTATTATCCCCGTTCAATATTGCGTAAATTCATGGCTCCCTGTCCTGCCGCGGCATGGGGTCAATATTCGCGTTCAACATCACCAGCGGCCAAAGGAAATTTTTCATGAAGAGAACCTACCAGCCCAGCAAAATCCGCCGCGCCCGCACCCACGGCTTTCTTGAGCGCATGTCCACCCCCTCCGGCAGGGCGGTAATCCGCCGCCGTCGCGCCAAGGGCCGCAAGCGTCTTGTTCCCTAGCCGGATGTCCTGTTTTTACTGCAGTAAAAACAGCGCATAGCAAGAACGCGGTTTTTGCCCGGACAGCCGGGGATTTCCCGACTTTGGCAATTGCCGCGTGACGCGACAACAGGCATCCTTGACGCGCTTTAAATACCCACCCTGGCGCCGTATCCGCAAGCATGCGGAATATCAGGCCGGCTATGAGCAGGGCGCAAAATGGCATTCTGCCCATTTTGTGCTTTTTGTCCTCATGGCCCAAGGTGCCTGCGGCCGTTTTGGCATGGCCGTATCCCGCAAGGTGGGCAATGCGGTGACGCGCAATCGTGTGAAAAGGCTTTTGAGGGAATTTTTCCGGCTGCACCAGCATCTCACGCCGGCCTGCGACATTCTGGCAGTGGCCAGAAAAAATGCCGGCAGCCTGGATTATCACGCTGTTTGCGGCGAGCTTTTGCCCCTGCTTGAGCGCATTGGCGCCAAAGGCAGCCGGACTGGCTGCCAATGAACACATTGCGCCGGATTCTGGTCTTGCCGCTTTTTTTGTACAAGCGCCTCATTTCCCCCCTTTTGCCGCCAGCCTGCCGCTATACGCCCACATGCTCGGAATACGCGGCCGAGGCCATATTGCGCCATGGCCTGTGCCGTGGCGGCTGGCTTGCCATTAAAAGACTGTGCCGCTGCCACCCCTGGGGTGGCTGCGGCTATGATCCGGTGCCCGATTTGCCGGACAAAAAACTCTCCATAAAAGGAATCTTACGGAGACGCGATTCCCATGCAGGAAAATAAAAATCTAATTCTGGCTGTGGTCTTGTGCCTGATTGTGCTCTTCGGCTGGGGCTATTTCGCCGAGTTTATGGGCTGGGCCCCCAAACAGCAGCCACCCAGCCAAAAGGCGGAGCAGGCAGCACAGGAGGCTCCCAAAAAGGAAACCCCGCAAATGGCGGAGCTGCCCGTGTTCACGCCATCGTCCGGGCGCGACCTGAATGTGCAGACGCCATTGTATGATGCAATCTTTTATACTGGCGGCGGCCCCCTGCGCTCCTTTGTTCTCAAGAACTACCGCTCCGGCATTGTGCCGGATTCCCCTCTTGTCAACATGGTTGACGAGCGCACGGCCAGAGTGGCTCCCCTGGGTCTGGTGATCAACAGCCAGCCCTCCTGGAGCACGGGGCAGTGGAGCCTGGATGGCGATGTGCCCGGCATTGACCTTAAAGAGGGGCAAAAGGGCGAGTTCGCCATCAGCGGCCTTGTGGATGGTCTGCGCATTCAAAGGCGTTTTGGTGTCGACGCGGCCACATATCTCATCACCGAGAAAATAACGGTGGCCAACCCTGGCGATCATTCGCGCAGCGTCAAGGTGGCCTTTACCCAGGCCATGGACAGCAGCCAGTCCTCCGGCAGCCAGTACGATTCCATGCGCGTGGCCTGGGATCTCAACGGCAGCCTGGATGACGAGACCTCCTCCCGCACGCTGGAGACAACAGGCGTGCAGGCCAGCGGCAAGATCTACTGGGCCGGCCCCATGAGTACATATTTTCTGGCCGCGGTTGTGCCGGCCAATCCTGATGATGCCACTGTAAAGGGGCTTTTGCAGAAAACCGTTTACAGGGTCTCCCTGGAAGGGGAGGAGCTTACCCTGGCGGCAGGCGAGCAAAGGGAGATTTCCGTCTCATACTGGATTGGCCCCAAAGACCGCAAGATGCTTGAGGCCGCCTCAGAGCAGCTGACCCGCAGCATCGACCTGGGCTTTTTCAGCGGCATAGGCAAGATACTGCTCTGGCTGCTGGAATTTTTCCAGAGCTATGTCCACAACTGGGGCCTCGCCATCATCCTCCTGACATTCCTCATAAAGGCGGTATTCTGGCCGCTTACAGCCAAGAGTTATGCCTCCATGGAAAAGATGAAGCAGCTTCAGCCCCTGATGCTGCAGATTCGTGAAAAGTACAAGGGTAACCGCGAGGAGATGAACAGGGAGGTCATGGCCCTTTACAAGACCTACGGTGTCAATCCTGCCAGCGGCTGCGTGCCCATCCTCATCCAGCTGCCTGTGTTCTTTGGCCTGTATCAGGCTCTGCTCTCATCCCTGGCCCTCAGGCATGCCTCCTTCATCACCTATCTGCCCGGCACGGACATAATCTGGCTGGCGGACCTTTCGGCCAAGGACCCATTATACATCACACCCATAGTCATGGGCATAACCATGTTCCTGCAGCAGCGCATGAGTCCGCCACCGGCAGACCCCATGCAGGCCAAGATCATGATGTTCCTGCCCCTGATCTTTACGGTGCTGTTTTTGAACTTCCCCTCCGGCCTTGTCATCTACTGGCTGGTCAACAATGTGCTTTCCATTTTGCAGCAATGGCTGATGATGCGCAAAACGAAAAAGCTCAGGCCCGTTGCCCCTAAAGATGGCGGCAAAAAAGGCAAAACAGAAAAATCAGCGCAGAATTGAAGGCAATTGGCGCCCATGCGCCCATGAGGTTTGTAAATGCAAAAGTTTAAGGAATTTCAGGGCAAAGACCTGGATGAGTGCATTCAGCAGGCCCTGTCCTATTATGATGCACCGCGTGAAAAACTGGAAATTGAAATTGTGCAGGATGCCAAGTCCGGCATATTTGGCATAGTTGGCGCGCGCAAGGCCAAAATTCGCGCCCGCCGCGCCAGCATTGCCGATACGGTGCAGACCATTCTCGCCACTGGGGAGGGGCGGCCCCCAAGGCAGGAAGCACGAGAAAAACACGAAAAGAAGAGCGGCGAGGCCCAGCACAAAAACAGTGGCCAGGAACCTCACCATCAGAAGTCTGCCCATAAAAACAGCCACGAACAGGCCAGGCAGGCTGGCGACAGAAAACAGCAACCGGCCACCAGGCCAGAGCCAGTGGCGGAGGCTCCTTTTGAGGATGCCCATGTTGATGATCTTGAGGATGCCTGCCCGGGTCTGCATCTGAAACCGCTTGAGGAGCTGGATCAGCAAAAGCTTGCCGAAGTGACAAAGGATGTGGTGGAGACACTTGTAAAACCCGTGGCCGGCCGCGATGTTTCGGTATCGGTCAGGCAGGGTGATGGACGCATCTGCGCCCGTGTGGAATGGCAGGGGGATGCCGGCCTGCTCATTGGCCGGGAAGGCCAGACCCTGGCCGCCATCCAGTATCTGGCATCTCGTATCATCTCGCGCCACATGGATGCCATTGTGCGCGTGCAGCTGGACATTGGCGAATACCGCAGTCGCCAGGACGAAAAATTGCGCGAGCTGGCATTCTCCCTTGCGGACAGGGCCAGGGAAAGCGGCAAGCCCTGTTCCACCCGCCCACTTTCGTCCTACCATCGCCGCATAATCCATCTCAGCCTGCAGGATGTGCAGGATGTGCAGACACGCAGCTCCGGCGAGGGGCCGCTCAAGCGGGTGATTATCGCCCCCAAACGCAATCATTAGGGTATTTTTTCCATGTCTGGCGACAATATTGATATCAGGCGCCCCTGGCCGGCTGCGGTGTGACAGGCGGCATGCCCACCATTGCAGCCATAGCCACGCCGCCCGGCCAGGGGGGGATTGGCATAATCCGCATCTCGGGCCCCGATGCCAAAACACTGTTGCGCCAGGTTTTTGTCCCCGCCGCCAGGGGTTTTACAGACTACCACCCCTGGAAACTTCAGCGCGGCATGGTGCTGGATGGCGGCAAAAAGGGTCTGGATGATGCCCTGGCAGTGTTCATGCCCGGGCCGGCCACCTTCACAGGCGAGGATGTCGCCGAGATCCACTGCCATGGCAGCCCCCTTGTGCTGGAGAGCCTGCTGGCCAATCTTGTGGAGCTGGGCGCCAGGCTGGCCGGGCGCGGGGAATTCAGCCGCCGCGCATTTCTCAATGGCCGCATGGATCTTTCCCAGGCCGAGGCTGTGGCTGAGCTCATTGCAGCCCCGTCCCGCGAGGCCCTGCGCAACAGCCTGAGCCGTCTTGAAGGTGGGCTCGGGCGCATGGTTCGCGGACTGCGGGAGGATATTGATGATCTGCGGGCCCATGCCTTCATTGGCGTGGATTTTCCCGATGATGAAGTGCCACCCATTGAGGATACGGAATTTGCTGCCCGCGTAGCCAGCTTGCTGGCTGCCATCCGGGAGCTTTTGCAGGGCGCGGAACGGGCGCGATTCATGCAGGAGGGCGCCCTCGTGGCTCTGGCCGGGGCGGTAAATGCCGGCAAGTCCAGCCTGCTCAATGCCATAAGCGGGCGGGAGCGCGCTCTGGTTACGCCCCTGCCTGGCACCACCCGTGACTATATTGAGGAGAATATCAGTCTCGATGGCATGCCCTGCCGTCTTGTGGATACTGCAGGCCTGCGGGACGACACGGCCCGGCATGTTGACCAGGCCGAGAGCATGGGCATGGCCCGCAGTCTGGAGCTGGTGGCCAGGGCGGATCTGACCCTTGTTGTTTTTGATGGCGCCCTCATGGCCGCCGGCATGTCCCAGCCTGGCGAGGACGAGCTTTACAGGCGAATTGCCGCGGCAGCCACCGGCAGCCTGATTTATGTCTGGAACAAGTGCGACCTGGCCATGCCTGATGATGCGGACTGGGCTGGCGGGGTGCCCAGCTGCGCGGTCAGCGCCGCCAGTGGTGAAAACCTCGATACACTTTGCGCTATGGCGCGTAATATGCTATGCAGTGGCAACGCCAGCATGACGGAGGGCGCCATTGCCCCCAATGTGCGCCAGAGCGCGGCCCTGCGCCTTGCGGAAAAAGAGCTTTGCGCATTGCAGGAACGCGGTTGCGCTGCCTGGGATCTGAATCTTGCGCGTCTGGACGCGGCAGCCGAAGCCCTTGACGAAATTCTTGGCCTGAGCGCCCATGATGAACTGATGAACAGGATTTTCTCCAACTTCTGCATTGGCAAATAACGGGATCGCCGGATGGATCTGGAACAACTGCGCCAAAAGCCAGACAGGGAAGCCATCAATGCGCTGCCCCAGCGCTATTACGAAGGGCCGGTGCACATCATCCGCACCATGAAACAATGGCGCGAAGCCATGAAAGATCTGGAATCGGATGGCATCCTTGGTTTTGACACCGAAACCCGGCCCACCTTTCGCAAGGGGAAGCTCAATGCCCCCGCCCTCATCCAGCTGGCCTCGGCCAATGCCGTATATCTGGTGCAACTGGGCTGGCTTCCCTTTGGAGCGCACTGCGCCGAGCTGCTGGCCAATCCCGGGATAATAAAGGCAGGAGTTGGCATTGGTGACGACATGCACGCGCTTACCAGGGTCTTTTCCTTTCAGCCTGCCGGCACAGTGGAGCTGGCGGACATAGCCCGCAACAATGGCCTGGGCAGCCATGGGCTGCGCACCCTGGCCGCCAGTCTTTTTGGCTGGCGTATATCCAAGGGCTCCCAATGCTCCAACTGGAGCGTGCGCCAGCTATCGCCACGCCAGATCGCCTATGCCGCCACAGATGCCTGGATAGGCCGCATGATCTATCTGCGCTTTCGTGAATTGGGGATTACTGCGTGAAGGGGGCGCGCCCTCTTTTTTTTAGCGGTGGGACCGCCCTTAAAGGCATCGCCAGGGAACTGGCCAGACAGGCAATCTGGTCCATACACATTGTCACCACTTTTGATTCAGGCGGCAGTTCCGCCGCTCTGCGCAGGGCCTTCGGCATACCCGCTGTGGGAGATTTGCGTAACAGACTCCTGGCCCTGGCCGACACCGGCAAAACTCCGCCAGCCCTGCTTGAACTATGCAATCACCGCCTGGGCACGGATGATGGCGCAAAGGGCGAGCTCCAGAAACTTGCAGACCCGGACGCATCCATCTGGCAGCAAATTCCGGCAGACGATGCGGCCATCATCATGCACGCCATTGCCCTTTTTCTTAAGGAAATGCCGGATTCCTTTGATGCCAGGGGCGCCAGCATCGGCAATCTGCTGCTTGCCACGTCCTATCTCGCAAATCATCGCGATTTTGTGCCAGCCATCACCATGTTCGCCAATCTGATTCAGGCCCGTGGCACGGTGCTGCCAGTGGACAACTGCGGGCTGCATCTTGGGGCTGTACTGGCCGATGGCGCCATAGTCTGCGGCCAGCATCTATTCCGCCAGCTGCCGGCGCCAATAGAAAAGCTTTTTCTGACTGTTCACGACCCATGGAGCCAGAGCCCCAAAGGCGCCATTGCCTGCGCACCGCCCCTTACAGCCATAAATGGCGTCTGGATCGGCTCCGCCACAGCCATTTGCTATCCCATGGGCAGTTTTTACTCCAGCGTGCTGGCCAATCTGCTGCCAAGGGGCACCGGTTGGGCCGTGGCGCAAAATGTCTGCCCCAAAATCTTTATCCCCAATTCCGGCCATGATCCGGAACTGCATGGCCTTGATCTTTGCGGGCAGAGCCGGGCCATTGTGGCCGCCCTGTGTGAGCAGGAGGCGGAGCTGCCCGTGGAACGATTGCTGCAATACATACTGGTGGATAGCGTACATGGCCAATATCCCGGCGGTCTTGGCCCGGAAGTGCGCAGCAGGCTTGCACAGATGGGCATAAACATTGTGGACCGCCCCATAGTTGATGCGGACAATCCCTGCCGGCACAGGCCTGACGCCACCCTTGCGGCCATTGAAGAGATCACCACCATTCTGCACAAGTAATGATTTATGCCATTCAACCCGGCATGGCGGGGGAGCGCCTGGATCGCGCTCTTGCAGCCATTTTGCCTGCATTTGGTTTGCGGGGCTGTCGCCGCATGATCCTTGATGGCCATGTGCTGGTCAATGGCCGCGGTTTGCGCCCTGGCCAGAAACTGCCGCCTGCCGGTTCCATCGAGATATTGGAGTTCAGCACGCCAGTCCAGGAGGGAGCCAGGCTGATTCGCGCCTGTGGCGACTATTTTTATCTGCATAAACCGGCAGGAATGCATAGCGCAAGCTTGGCTGGCAGAAACAATGCCAGCCTGGAAGCCCGGCTGCCGCAACTACTGCCACCTGGCATGAGTTCAACCATGCTTCTGCAAAGACTGGATTATGGCACTTCCGGCATAGTCTGCGCGGCTGCCACCGAGTGCGCAGGCAATGCCTTCCGGCAGGCAGAGGCTGCAGGCAGATGCCATAAATATTATCTGGCCCTGGTGGAGGGCTTTCATTACAAGGATATGCTGGCAAAGGGGAAATTTGCCAGCGGACGGCGCAGGCGTGTGTCCGTATTGGCCGATGGGGCGCCCGCCATCAGACAGACGGCTTTCGTGCCATTATGGCATCTGGAAGGAGTGGAGTGCAATGGCCTGCAAACAGACCGGGCTCTCACCCTGGTGCTATGCCATATATTCAAGGGGCAGAGGCATCAGATTCGCGCCCACGCGGCAGATCTGGGTTTTCCCCTGGCTGGGGACGCCCTCTACGGCTCCAAAATTCCCGGCAATTTTTGTCTGCACAATTTTCTGCTGGATTTTGACGGCGATAAAACCGTGGATCTGGCTCCGGATTCCTTTCCTGCCACTTTGCCAAAGGGCGCAAAAAAAGCTGTTTTGGCATGGCTGGCAAAGGCTGGCATAGCCGAGCAAAATTTGGGGGAAGTGTGATTTCAGGCTTTTCTGGAACGCATGATTCCGTAAATGGCAATGCTTGCAGGCAGGGTTGCAGGTTCGCCATTTTTCAGGTGCAAAAGCTCGGCCACGACAGCGATGGCCTCCTCGCCGCTGTCAACCCAGGCAGTGACAGCTCCATGCAGCATCAGGCCTGGCCCCTCCAGCGGGCCGCGTATGCCAAGCACAGGCGCGCCTGAGGCAGCAGCCAGGCCAATCTCCACGCCCGCATCCTGGCCGGACTGGCCATAGTAGATAACGAGATCGGCAGTCAGACAGGCATCACGGCAAAAGGCATAGACCTGGCCGCCATCCTGGTCCGTATCCATCCAGATGCGTCTCTGGGCCGGTGTGAGTCCTGGAGGCGGGGTGGCCCTGGCTGTCCAGTCCAGAATTTCGCAGCCCATACGCCCAAGCTCACGCGCCAGCAGGCGCACTCCATGCATATGTTTGAAGGATGCGGCAATATAGATGCGGAGGCTGTCCTTGCTCATGTATCAAAATTCTATGCCCGCGCGGGCCTTGATGCCCTGGCGGTAGGGGTGTTTGCATTCCCGCATTTCAGTGACCAGATCGGCAACATCCATGAGCCAGTCCGGCGCATTGCGCCCGGAGAGAACAAGATGGGAATCCCTGCTTGCGGAATCCAGAAAGGGTTCGAGATGGTCGCGGCTGATGAGGCCATAATTCAGGGCGTAGATTGCTTCATCCAGCACCAGCATCCAGACCCTGCGGCTGGCAGCCCAGGCGAGAAGATCCCTGGCCATCGCCTGATGCAGGGGCCTCTCCGCCTCGTTGCGGAAAAAACCGGCCCCACATGCGCGGTAGTCATCGCCCAGCAGGGAGGCCAGCAGTTTCTGCTCCCCTGCCACATCGCCCCTTTTCATAAATTGGCCAAAAGCCACGCCAAAACCATGCCCCAAGGCGCGGAGCGCCTGCCCCACACAGGCGCAGGTTTTGCCCTTGCCATTACCTGTATAGACAAGTATCAATTCCAGACGCCCGCAATCTGCCTGTGACAGGATGGACAGATGCCATTTTTCGCCAGCTTGCGGGTGCGGTAGCCCCGCCGCTCCACAATCATCGCGCCACAATCTGGGCAATTGGTATTGCTGCCCACGCTGCTTGCCACATTGCCTATGTAAACATTTTCAAGACCGGTCTCCCGTCCTGTGCGCCAGGCATTTTCAAGCGTGGCCAGGGATGTGGAGGGGTGCGCGGCCATCTGGGCCGCGCCATGGAAGGCGGAAATATGCCAGGGAGTCTCCGGGCCAAGCTCATCGTGGATAAAGCGGGCAACGCCGGCGATCTCCTCCTGGCTGTCATTGACTCCGGGAATCACCAGCGTGGTGACCTCCAGCCACCAGCCCATTTTTTTTATGGCAACAAGATTGTCAAGCACCGGTTTTAACCTGCCACCACAATATTTATGATAAAAGGCCTCGGTGAAGCCCTTAAGATCGATATTGGCTGCATCTATGCGCTTTGAGAGTGATTGCAGGTACTCATGGCTCATAAAGCCATTGCTGACGAGAATGGTCTTAAGGCCACTGGCCTTGGCCAGACCGGCTCCGGCATAGACCTGCTCAAAAAAGACCGTGGGTTCATTGTAGGTAAAGGCTATGCTTGGGGTGTTGTTTTCCTGCGCGAGACGCACCAGGGTCTCTACCGATAGGCGGCGACCCTGCACTGCGCTGCGCGGCGTAACATGCGCGATGTTGCTGTTCTGGCAAAACAGGCAGCGGAAATTGCAGCCGGCGCTGCCAATGGAAAAAGTTTTGCTTGCAGGCAGAAAATGGTAGAGCGGCTTTTTTTCCACAGGATCAATCTGCACAGCCGTGACCACATCATTGACAAGGGTCACCATCTCGCCATTATGATTGACTCGCACACCGCAGACGCCGCTTTTGCCATCCTTTATATGGCATGAATGGGCGCAGACCTGGCATTTAACAGAATTGTCCGCGCAGGCCTCCCAGAGCATGGCCGCCATTTAAAAACCTCCCATGCCAGTCCCCATGCCGCCAAAGGCGCGAGGCTGCGGCCGGCCACCGCCCCAGCCACCAGGAGGCGGGCCCATGGGTGGTCGCCCACCGCCCCAGTGCCCAGGATTCATGCCGGGGTGCATGCCGGGATTCATTCCGGGGGGCGGGGCCATGGGGGGCTGCCCGCCCCACATGTTGTTGCCGGGATTCCAGATGCTGCCATTCGCAGGCGGCCTTGAGGGCTGCCCGCCCATGCCCGGCAGCCAGTTGCCCTGGCCAGGTTGCGCGGCCTGAGGTGGCCGGTTGGGGCGCAGGGGCCTGTAGTTAGGATTGAAATTTGCTGGCGGCTTTGGTGAGGGATAGTAGCCGGGATGATAGGATGGATTATGCCAGCTGCCCTGATGCCAGCCTCCATGCGGAGGCGGGGGAGGGGGCAGATAGCCGGGGTCGCCAGGGGATGGCCATTGCGGACCCTGCCCATTGCCCTGCCAGCCACCGCCCCAGCCGGGGTTGTAGCCATTGTTGCCCCAGCCATTACCGTTCCAGTCGGGAGCAACCTGTGGCTCTATGATCATGGGATAGTTCTGGGACTGGTTTTGCGGCGGAGTAGGAGCGATCACAGAGGTGATGATGTCGCCGGTGGCAGGATCCGTCCATGTTCCGGAATAACCGGTGGCTGGCGAGCCCTGGAGCGCCTCTTGCCTGGGATCCCTTTGGCCTGTGGCCTGGTTTGGCATTGCGGCGCCCTGGGCGCCGGCAGTTTCACTGAATGAGCGCCTGGTGGTGCGTTGCGCGCCATTGGCAAATTCGCCCGCTGCCTTGTCAAAATCCTTTTCCGCTGCCTGCATCTCGCTTGCCGGGTCGCCATTGGGTGGAGAGGAAGCGCCGAAGGCGCCGGATTCGGCCGCAAACACCATGGGCGCGCAGGCCATAAACATGCCAAGGGCCAGGATTTGAATTTTATATATTTGTCGTATGTTCATGATTCCCCAGTCTCCAGATGGTTTGCAGGATTCATATAAGCATATCGGGCAGCTTTGCAACCGGCTGCCTGGCCATGGTGGCATGGCTGGCGAAATCATGCCATACCGGTGGCAATATTGCAAACCTGGTAGACAACCGGCTGAAATAACATGTTTTTGCTCAAGAAAGGGTTGGCTGCAGCCCAGCGTCAAGTTGGATATGTACAATTTTATGAATCTTATATATCTAGATGGTAGGAACAAACAGTTTTTTCATCATCAAGGAGAATAATGTGGCTGGACGCTCTCAAGCATATGAGGACGCCGGTGTCAGCATCGATGCAGGCAATGCTCTTGTAGAAAGGCTGAAAGGTCTGGCGGCCACTGTGCAGACACGGGGAGTAATCTCGGAAATAGGCGGTTTTGGTGGTCTGTTTCGGCCAGATCTTGGCGGCATGAAGGAGCCGCTGCTTGTGGCGTCCACCGATGGCGTGGGCACAAAACTCAAGCTTGCCTTTGCTGCCAACCGCCATGGCACTGTCGGCATCGACCTTGTGGCCATGAGTGTCAATGACATCCTTGTGCAGGGGGCGACACCCCTGTTTTTTCTGGACTATTTCGCCTGCGGCAGGCTTGATGTCGATACCTGCGCCACTGTGGTGGGCGGAGTGGCCGAAGGCTGCCGCCAGGCCGGCTGCGCCCTGCTTGGTGGCGAAACCGCGGAAATGCCGGACATGTACGCTCCCGGCGAATATGATCTTGCCGGCTTTTGCGTTGGCCTTGTGGATAATGCCAGGCTTGTGGATGGTTCCGGCATCCAGGCCGGAGACGCAATTGTAGGCATAGCCGCGAGCGGCGTCCATTCCAATGGTTATTCTCTGGTGCGCAAAATTCTAGATAAAAGCGGCCTGTCCCTGGAAGAGCCCATGCCAGGCTATCCGGATAAAAGCGTGGCCGATGTGCTGCTTGCGCCCACTGTAATATATGTGGAGGCTGTGCGCCCCCTTTTGCGCGACATGGCCATCAAAGGCATGGCGCATATCACCGGCGGCGGCTTTTATGACAATATTCCCCGCATACTGCCTGCTCAGGTCAAGGCAAGGATAAAATTCCAGAGCTGGCCTGTGCCCCCCGTATTTACATGGTTAAGGGAGCAGGGCAACCTGAGCTGGCCGGAAATGCTGCAGATTTTCAACTGCGGCATAGGCTATACAATTATTTTGCCGCAGGCCCAGGCCGAGGAGGCCATCAATCGCATCAAGGCCTTCAATCTCGGTGCCTGGCAGATAGGCACAGTAGAAACCAGACACCGCGATGGGCAGGGCGCCTGGGGCGAACAGATTGCAATTGATTTATAAAATTTCCTGTTCAAATCCTTAAATTAAGCAGGGCGTCCGGAGGGACGCCCTGTTTTTATCTGGCACGGGTCTGCTTTGCAGGCTCTATGTGTTTCTATTCGCCGGCCTTGGCCTTTTCATGTTCAGCAATAACTTTTTCCGCCACAGGCTGGGGGGCTTCCTCGTAATGGTCAAATTCCATGGTGAAGAATCCCTGGCCGCCAGTCATGGAGCGCAAATCCGGAGCATAGCGCAGAACCTCGCTCATGGGCACATGCGCCTTGATTTCCGTAACGCCGGCCTTGGAGTCCGAGCCCAGAACCTTGCCCCGGCGGGATGAGAGATCGCCAATTACATCTCCCATGCTTTCATCGGGTATGGAGACCGTCAGGAGCACCACAGGCTCAAGCAGAACCGGCTTAAGGGTTTCCATGGCCTTTTTGAATGCCAGGGAGCCGGCGACCTTGAAGGCCATTTCGGAAGAGTCCACTGTATGATAGCTGCCATCGTAAACCTTGACGCGGAAATCAACCACCTGGCAGCCGGCCAGGAATCCCCTGGCAGCCGCCTCCTGGACGCCCTTGTCTATGGCCGGGATATACTGGCGGGGTATAACGCCTCCCACAATGGCATCCTCGAAAACATAGCCGGAGCCACGCGGAAGCCCTTCCATCTCTATCCAGCAATCGCCAAACTGGCCACGGCCGCCGGACTGCTTCTTGTGTCTGCCCTGCACCTGGCATTTGCCCTTAACCGTCTCCCTGTAGGGGACCTTGGGCGTTTTCAGAATTATGTCAATCTTGTTGCGCCTCTTGGCCTTTTCAACAGACAGCTCAATATGCAGCTGGCCCATGCCCGATAGCAGTATGTCGCCAGTTTCTTCATCCCTTGCCAGACGCAGGGTCACATCCTCATCCAGCAGACGCTGAATGGCTGCATAGACCTTGTCCTCGTCGCCTTTTTCCTTGGGCGCCAGGGCGTAGGTGATCAACTGTGGCGGCAGATCATTTGTGGCCAGGGCGAATGGCGCCTTTTCATCGCAAAGGGTATCGCCGGTGCGTGTGTTTTTTAGCTTGGCAACGCCAACTATGGCGCCTGGCCCAACATCCTCTTTTGCCGGAGTCTGCGTCTTGCCGGTGACGTAGAGAAGGGCGCCAATGCGCTCCGTTTCCTCGCTTCTGGCATTCTCCAGGGTCTGGTCACCGGAAAGGGTGCCGGAGAGCACGCGCAGCATGGAGAGCTGGCCGGAAAATGGATCGGATATGGTCTTGAACACAAAGCAGGCCAGTGGAGCATTGGGATCCGGGGCACGCTCCGATCCATCCTGACCAGCAAATGAAGGACGATCCAGCGGCGAGGGCAGCAGGGCCTCAATGGCATCAAGCAAATTTTCCCCGCCCCTGTTTTCCAGCGCCGCGCTGGTGAGTACCGGTGTAAGCTCGCCTTTGAGAACGCCGGCGCGCAGCCCCTGGCGCAGATCCTCCAGTGTCAGTGTGCCCTCTTCCAGATATTTCTCCATCAGGGCTTCGTCACTCTCGGCGATATTCTCCACAGTGACGTCCCTTAGCAGGGCCAGATCATCGGCCAGCTCTGCCGGCATGGTGCTCTCCTTGAGGGCGCCATCCTCCTCAAACAGCCACGCCTTGCCTGTGAGCACATCGGCAAAACCGGCAAATGTATCATTTTTGCGAATGGGCAGCTGCAGCGCCACAGGCTTGATACCCAGGGAGGCCAGGCTGTCATAGGCCATATTGAAGTCCGCGCGATCCCGATCCAGCTTGTTGATCACGATTATGGCCGGCAGATTTTCGGCGCGAACCTGGGACCAGAACTTTTTTGTCAGCGGGCGCACGCCATCTACTGCGTCAACCACAAAAACCACGCTGTCAACACCCTTGAGCAGATAGTCCATATCGCCGGTGAAATTGCCATCACCAGGAATATCCACCAGAAAATGGCGATTCTTTTTCCACAAAAATGTGGCCAGACCCGGCTGGGTGGAACCTCTGCGGCGCACTTCCTCCGGCTCATAGTCCAGGCTGGTTGTGCCTTCTTCAATGGCGCCCATGCGGCTAATGGCTTTTGCGTCAAAAAGCAGCATTTCAGCCAGGGATGTTTTGCCGCAGCCGCCAGTGCCGACCAGAGCGTAGGTGCGTTGCATTTCCAAGGGACTTGCCATGTTCTTTTCCTCCTGGCAGATTGGACGGCCACCGGGCTGCCCTGAATTTATGTTGCAGCATCTTGCGTTCAAAATTTCACAAATTCAAACGCGGCACCGCCTGCATTTCGCCTCAATAAATCGCTTTTTACATCGCATGGGGCGGGGACGCAGCCATTATTGCGTCCGGCGGCGATTTTTATGGTAAATTTCTTTGGACTCTAGCGTGGAATCGCAAAAATGTGAAGTATGGGCTTGGGGTTTTCAGACATTTATCCCCCAAAAGAGCTTTGCGCCCCAGCTTATGAAAAAGGCGATGAAGGCAACAGAAAAACTCAGGAGGAGCATCTGTGTGAAGTTTTTGGCAAATGAGGTATGACAAATTCGGGATATGCACCAGGTAAAGACCATGATAATGCAGGCCGCAATGCCCAGACACATGGCCAGGGCCAGAATTGGCGTTTCAAGCAGTGCAAATGGCAGCAAAAGCAGGCTTACGGTAATGAGATATGCAAAACCTGTATAAAAGGCCGCCACATATGAATTTGTGCCCTTGTCGGTCTGCTGCGATAGAAATTCCGCGGCAGCCATGGAAAGGGTGGCAGCCACTCCGGTGGTGAAACCTGCCAGCAGAATGAGGCGGCAGTTGGGCAATGCCATGGTGAAACCTGCCAGGGCGCCTGTAAGCTCCACCAGGGCGTCATTTAGGCCAAGAACCACAGCGCCTATGTAGCTTGTCCCATTTGCCGGATCGGCGGCTTTCTCTTTTCTTCTGGATATTAAACCCATCTTATCCTTCCTGGCGCATCCGGGCTCTCTTTCTTTGGACAGCCAGGCGCAAACCATCAAGAATAATACACAGGCCGCAGGTGGCCACGGTGATGGCCCCGGTAAAGAACACACCCACATAGCCAAAGCCTTCCGCAATGACAATGCCACCGAGAATTGGCGCAAGCATGCCGCTGGCATCAAAGGCCGCCATCATGACATTTGAATTGATGGAGCGTGTTTCCGGCGCGGAACGGTCATACACTGCCGCTGCAAGCATGGGGTAGAGCAGCCCCAGGCCCAGTCCGTAAATGCATGCCAGTGGTATGAACATCCAGTCCGGCGCCAGCGCAAACCCAAGCATTGTGGCCGCCAGCACCACCGCGCAGACTATGATTACGGTATGGCGGGGGAGTGTATCCATATGGTGGCTGCCAAATACCCGCACAAGTATAATGGTGATGCTATAGGTCGAGAAAAAGGATGCCGGATGCTCCCCTGTGATGGTGCATAACCCTTTCATGAAAAATATGGCCAGCACTGTTGTCATGCTAAAAAACAGGCAGGCGAGAAAGACAAAGGCCAGCCCCGAATGGGTAATGGAGTGGATGAGCTGCTTGCGGGATATGCCTTCTGCCTGCCTGGTGGACATTTCCGGCTGGCGCAGGCGCTTTGCCAGGAGCAGAAGCATGATGAATGATGGCAGCCCAAGCCAGGCCATGGTGCCGAAAAGCTGGGCCTCCCCCCCTACCAGGGGCAGAATTTTTTCGGACATTGCCGGGATTATGGAATAGGGCAGCAGCATTGTCAGTGAAAACAGGGCGAATCCCCTGGCACTCTGGCCAGGAGGAATGCACTGCACCAGTACGCCGATGGTGCATGCCGAATAGATGGCCAGGGCAATGCCCTGCACAATGCGTAGCGCGAGAATGCTGGGGATGGCCATGCCCGGATGCACAAAAGGATAGGCGATCATGACCCCCGTGCATACAGCAAGGGATAAGAGCATGGGCCAGAATTTGCCATGCCTGAGCATCACCACGCTTGTGAGTGGCCGGAAGAGCAGGATCATGGCAAAAAGTGATGATAGCAATATGCCGCGCCATGCCGGCGGAATACCGAGACCCTGCATCCACTGCTCAAAGCAGTAGTATACGGCAATGAAGCTGTTGCTGCACATTGCCATGAGAAACAGCAGAATAAAATCGCGGGACAGCAGCTTCTGTGGCGGTTCCTGCGGGTTGTCCCAGCGCTTTGGCGGTTTTTGCGGTCCAACAAAACGGATTGACCCAAAAAGACTGACCAGGGCATTGACCATATTTTATATTTTAACCTCAATATGGTTAAACAGGATTGGGCATGATCCGCTGCCGCAAAGAAGGAAGGCCCGGACTAGTGAGATGTCATGTTTTTACTGCCGTAAAAACATGAAGATCGCAAAGCAAAAAACGTGGTTTTTGCTTTGCTCACGCCGCCGCTGGCGGCGCGCAATCCCTAATCGGGATTGCGACTATTGTCGCTTGACGCGACACTAGCTATTTTGAAGGCGCTTTAGTCCCTTGTCGCCTATGTCGGTGCGGTAGCGGCTGCCTGGCATGTCGATCTTTTCCGCGGCTTCATAGGCCAGTCTCTTGGCCTGCGCGAGATCGTCGCCAAGGGCGGTTACACAGAGCACGCGGCCGCCTGTGGAGAAAAGCCTGCCATCACGGCTGGCGGTTCCGGCCTGGAAAACGCGCACTCCTGATTTCGCATGGGCTTTTTCGATGCCGTCAATGGGCAGATTTTTTTCATAGGAGCCGGGGTAGCCGGCAGCGGCAACAACCACCCCCAGAGCCGATTTGGGGCTGAAGGCAAGCTTTTGTTTGGCAAGGCTGCCACTTGCGCCAGCCTGCATGAGAGCGGCAAGGTCATTATTAAGCCGCATAAGCAATGGCTGGCATTCTGGATCGCCAAAGCGCACATTATACTCAAGCACCTTTGGTCCATCGGCTGTGAGCATCAGGCCTGCATAGAGAATGCCGCGGAAGGGATGACCCTGCCTGGCAAGCTCCGCAAGCACCGGCCGGATGACAATGGAGGTCATCTCCTCAAGTTTTGAATCCGGTAAAAGCGGGGCCGGACTGTATGCGCCCATGCCGCCTGTGTTGGGTCCTGTATCTTTGTCAAAAGCGGCCTTGTGATCCTGCGCGGAGGAAAGGGGCAGCGCTGTTTCGCCATCGCAGAGGCACAGCAGGGAGACCTCCTCTCCCATGAGCTTCTCTTCCAGCACAATTGTGCTGCCTGCGTCGCCAAAACGGTTTTCGGCAAGCATTTCCCTGATGGCGGCTTCAGCTTCTGGCAGGGTGTCGGCCACCACCACCCCTTTGCCGGCTGCCAGGCCATCGGCCTTGACCACCAGTGGCGCTCCCCAAGCCCGTGCGCAGGCCAGGGCTTCCTCCACATCGGTGAAAACCAGGCTTTTGGCTGTGGGCACACCGGCTTTGGCCATGATCTCCTTGGCAAAGCTTTTGCTGCCTTCCAGCCTTGCGCAAAAGGCATCCGGGCCAAAGCAGGCTATTCCAGCCTCGCCCATGGCATCGCAAACACCCAGCACCAAAGGGAGCTCCGGGCCAGGAACAACAAGATCAATGTTGTTTTCGCGCGCAAACTTTACAAGAGCGGGAATATCGCCGGCATCAATATCAATATTCTTTGCGGAAGATGCTGTGCCGCCATTGCCTGGGGCGACAAAAATCTCGCTAACCAGTGGGCTTTGGGACAATTTCCAGACCAGGGCGTCTTCACGGCCGCCAGACCCTATCACAAGTATGCGCACAACATCTCCCGTTGCTGTTTATGTGGTTTGATGGATGGCCATTAGCGGCCAGGATGCACCTCAAAGTCGCTCAGATCAGCCGGCGTGTTGGGGGTAACCTGCATCACATCCAGCGGATAGGCCGTAATCATGGACTGGCGCGCGCCAACACCAAGCTCTGGCGAGGTATTGATGCCCACAACAAGATCGAGCACGCCATCATTGTTGACGTCCGCAAGATCTATCTCGGCCACAGAGCCGCGAATGCGCCTGGTTTTCCACTTAAGGGCCATGCCAACCCCGTCCCAGTAAAGGGCATGTATTTCGCCCTGGGGGAAGAAGCGGTACCTGTCAAAAAACTGGGCAGCCGTGGAGATGGGCTTGTTCAGCAGCAGCACATTTTCACCGGTATTGCCCAGATCGGCTGCGATCATGCGCATGGGCGAATAGTATTTGCCAGGCAGCTGGGAGACCTTGTCTATGCCCAGGCCAGGCATTGCCTTGTAGTGATCCATGCCTGTCGCGGAGCCGGAAAAATGCTCCATTGTCGTATGGATGGGTGTATTGCTGTTGCCGGAAAAGATTTTGAGTCTTTCATCTTCTGTCAGCATTACCAGCAAATCGCCGGATTTTGACTTGTCCGCCGGTATCCAGGCTATGTTGAATACATTGGCTCCGGATGGCAGGGATATGCGCGAGCCGAGGGTGTATTTTCCACCAGATTTGACAAGCTGGTGTACTCCCGGGGCGAAAAGCTTGATGGAATCATAGCCCTGGCCCACGAGGGTTGGCTGAAAGGTTGGAGGAATCCGCAGCACACTCGCAAAATAGGGAATGCGGGGCGAAGCCTGGCTGAACTTGTTGCCCTTGAAGGACATGAAGTAGGTATAGGGGCGGTTGCTCTCCTCCTCAAAAGTGGCGATGACCATCTCGGAGGCTCCGTCCCTGTCCAGATCCATGGCGCGCATGGAAAAATTGTTATTGGAGGCCGAGACCGTGGTCTGGCCAAGCTGTTTCAGGCGCCCTTCGCTATCCCAGAGGAATATTGTCAGCTTGTGGTCGCTGATGATGGCGATTTCGTTCTTGCCATCGCCATTGAAGTCCGCCACAGCCATATCGACCATGTTCTCCTTTATTCTCTGGCTGCGCAATCTGGACCCATCTCCGGCGCCAGCCCCCTGATAGCGGAACTGGGGATTGAGATATACATTCTGCTGGCCTGTTTCGTTGACTATTATATCGGAATTGGCGCCAGCCCCTCCGGCCCTGGCAGCGCCGGTAAAATTGGGGCGCCCTGCCACGGCCACGCCCATGGCCTGGCTGCCCAGGGCGGATGTGAGGCCATTGACGGTGTTGGTGAGGTTGGCGGTGGTGCCGGAGTCGGACTGGGTCCACGTCTTGCCATTTTTATCGATGCTGTGGACTTCCACGGAGCAGTCATTGCCAACGACATTGATCACGCCCCAAACGCCATAATCGGCTTTGGCAGCCTGCATGGCCCGCCTGGCATCCTCCTGCCCGGAACCTTTGGCGCCGGCATGTTTGCCTTCCAGCACTCCAGGCCTGTTCAGGCGGCTGAGGATTGTTCCCGGCACAGCCTTGGAGAGATAATTGTAGTTTTGGGGAGCATTGACCGAAAAAGGCAGAATGACAAAACTTTTCTGGGCCGCCTGGCTGGCATTCGCGCCAAGGGCAAGCATGGCAAGACAAATGCCCATTGCCAATTTAAGGGCATATTTCATCGCTATCTCCTGGGTTTTGCGCAGCAACCCGGTGGGGCGCGCCTTACGGGAGTATATGTTTCCCACAAAAATGACGCAACAGGCCAGTCTGGACCCGCCTGAATGGCGCTATGCGCCAGCCCCCACAGCCTGGCCAATCATTCGGTGGAAGCGCCGGAAGAGATGATTGCCATCGGTAGGCCCGGCTGCGGCTTCCGGATGATATTGCAAACTCATGATGGGTTTGTTCTTGTGGCGCAAGCCCTCAAGTGTGCCATCATTAAGATTTACATGTGTAGCTTCAACATCCGCGACGCCATCGAGAATCACATGAAAACCATGATTCTGGGAGGATATTTCTATTTTGCCTGTGGTGAGATCGCGTACTGGATGATTGCAGCCATGGTGGCCGAATTTCAGTTTTTCCGTCCTCGCGCCAAGGGCATGCCCTATAAGCTGGTGGCCAAGACATATGCCAACCACCGGAAAATCGTCACAGAGCCTTTTGACTATGGCGATCTCATCGGTCAGGGTGGCTGGATCGCCAGGACCGTTGGATAAAAAGACGGCCCTTGCGCCAGTGGCCCTGGCAGCCTCCGGGCTGAAGTCCGGGGGCACGCAGAGTGTCTCGAAGCCGGCCGCCTTGAGGTGCCTGAGAATATTCCACTTTATGCCATAATCATATACCAGCAGGGGCAGCCCCGTGCCCTGCCAGGCATGGGAGCCATCCCCGGCCAGATCCGCCTCCACAGGTCCGGTTCCATTCCAGGCCCAGGGTTTGCGGCAGGCTACCTTGGGGACAAGCCTGTTACCCTTCATGGCCGGCAGCTCCATTGCCCTGCGCCGCAGGTCATCCGCATCGCAGCAGTCTGTGGATATGAAACCGCGCATGGCTCCGTGCATTCTGAGATGGCGGGTGAGCGCGCGCGTGTCCAGGCCCTCGATGCAGGGAGTTCCATATTTGTTCAGAAAATCCGGAAGACTCATTTCCGAACGCCAGTTTGATGGAATGCGGCAGCACTCCTTGACAAGCAGGGCGCCGGCATGGATTGCCGCGGATTCCATATCCTCATGGTTTATGCCATAGTTGCCAACCAGAGGCCATGTCATGCATACAAGCTGCCCTTCATAGGACGGATCGGTCAGAACTTCCTGGTAGCCTGTCATGGCAGTGGTGAAAATCACCTCGCCGCCTTTCTGCACAGGACCGGTTACGGATTCCCCATGCAGGGTGAAACCGTCTTCAAGGGTAAGGGTGGCTTTCATTGACTCCCCCTAATGGGATGTCATGTTTTTTACTGTCGTAAAAACATGAAAATAGCAAAGCAAAAAACGTGGTTTTGGCTCATTCCCGGCGCTTTTCACGCCATGACGGACTGCTGTCCGGCACCAAAGCCATTTTATAATCAATAATGAAAGGACCTTTAAAGCGGCGCGCTCTCCCGCGCATAGTATTCCTGGAGGCTCTCCACATGATCCGTGCCCCGGCCCGAGCCAATGGCCGTGGCGGTAGCTTTGGCTGCTGCTATTGTTGTGCAGTAGGGGACGCGATAGGCAAGGGCCGCTCGCCTTATTGCCCGGGAATCCCTGGCTGTATTTTTGCCCGATGCCGTATTGATGACCAGGCCCACCTTATTGTTGACAAGCAGGTCAACAATATTGGGGCGCCCCTCGTAAACCTTGCGCACAGTCTCCACCTTGAGGCCCCTGTCCCGAAGGATTTTTGCGGTTCCGCTGGTGGCGAGCAGCTCAAAACCAAGGTTGGCAAACATTTCGCCCACCTCGGCAACATAGGGCTTGTCGCGCTCATTGACAGAAAGAAAAATCTTGCCGCTGCGAGGCAGCTTCTGGCCGGCCGCCAGTTGGCTTTTGAGAAAGGCCTCGGCAAAATCGGCTCCCATGCCCATGACTTCACCTGTGGAATGCATCTCCGGCCCGAGAATGATGTCCACACCGGGGAAACGCTGAAATGGCATCACTGCCTCTTTTACGCATGTGAAGCCGCCCTTGCGTATTTTCCAGGGATCCAGCTCGTCAAGTGTTTTGCCCAGCATGACCTGGGTGGCCAGATAGGGCAGCGGTACTCCTGTGGCCTTTGATACAAAAGGCGCGGTACGGGAGGCCCTGGGGTTCACTTCGAGGATGTATATGTCCTCACCCTTTATTGCAAACTGGATGTTCATCAGGCCAACAACCTTGAGCTCGGTCGCCAGAGCCTCCGTCTGCGCGGCTATGCGGGCCACATGGTCGTAAGATAGGGAGAAGGAGGGCAGCACACAGGCGGAATCGCCAGAATGGATGCCGGCCTCTTCAATATGCTCCATGATTCCTGCTATATAGACTTCCTGGCCATCGGAGAGGGCATCAACATCCACTTCTATGGCATGCTCGAGAAACTTGTCTATGAGGATGGGATGCTCCGGCTTTTCGGGCACCTGCTCGCGAAAATATTCCCTTAACTCGCTTTCGTCATAAACCACAGCCATGGCCCTGCCGCCCAGCACATAGCTTGGACGCACAACAACTGGATAGGTGATGCGCCTGGCAACCTCCAGAGCCTCCTCCAGATCCATGGCGGTGCCGTTTGGCGGCTGCAAAAAGCCCAGCTTGTTGATCAGCGCCTGAAACCGCTCGCGATCCTCCGCCCTGTCAATGGCATCCGGAGATGTGCCAAGGATGGGAACCCCGGCGCGCATGAGGGGCACTGCCAGATTCAGCGGCGTCTGGCCGCCAAACTGGACAATCACGCCCTCCGGCCTTTCCTTTTCCACTATGTTCATGACATCCTCAAAGGTCAGCGGCTCAAAATACAGTCTGTCGGATGTGTCATAATCTGTGGAAACAGTCTCCGGATTGGAATTGACCATAATTGCCATTATGCCCGCATCGCGCAGGGCAAAGCTGGCATGGCAGCAGCAATAGTCAAATTCAATGCCCTGGCCAATTCTGTTGGGGCCGCCACCTAGAATAAGCACCTTGCGGCAGTCACTGACGGGCATTTCATCGCCGGTCTCGTATGTGGAATAATAATAGGGCGTATAGGCCTCAAACTCCGCCGCGCATGTATCAACAAGATAATAGGTTGGGGAAATGCCAAGTGCGTGGCGCAGTCGGGCAATGTCCGCTTCGGGCCTTTTCCACATTTCCGCAAGCTGGCGGTCGGAAAAGCCGTATTCCTTTGCCTTGCGCAAAATATCGGCCAGGCGGGGGTTTGCCGGAGTCATGTCGTTGCCTATGCCAAAATCGCGGATTTCGCCCTCCATCCTGGTGATTTGCGCCAGCTGCCGTATGAACCAGGGATCGATGCCGGTGGCTGCAAAAATCTCATCCTCACCGATGCCGGCGAGTATGGCCTGGCGCAGATAGAAAATTCTTTTGGAGTTGGGAACGCGCAGCTTTTCCATGATCTCGTCGCGGGGAGGCAGCTCGGCCCGGAAATTCCAGCCCAGCCCAGGGGCGCCGGTTTCCATGGAGCGAAGTCCCTTTTGCAGAGCCTCGCGAAATGTGCGGCCAATGCTCATGGCCTCGCCGACGCTTTTCATCGATGTGGTCAGCTCATCTTTGGCGCCGGGAAATTTTTCAAAGGTAAAGCGGGGCACCTTGAGCACCACATAGTCGATTGCGGGCTCGAAGCTGGCGACCGTTTCGCGGGTGATGTCATTTTTCAGCTCGTCCAGAGTGTAGCCCACGGCCAGCTTGGCGGCTATCTTGGCAATGGGGAAGCCCGTGGCCTTGCTGGCGAGGGCAGAGGAGCGTGAGACGCGGGGGTTCATTTCAATGACGACCATCTCGCCATCGGCGGGATTGATGCCAAACTGCACATTGCTGCCGCCTGTCTCCACGCCAATTTCGCGCATGATGGCAATGGAGGCGTCGCGCACCTTCTGGTATTCCTTGTCCGACAATGTTTGCACCGGGGCTACGGTGATGGAGTCCCCGGTATGCACGCCCATGGGATCAAAATTTTCTATGGAACATACTATGACGCAGTTGTCCTTTTGATCCCGCATGACCTCCATTTCTATCTCTTTCCAGCCAAGCACGCTCTGCTCTATCATCACCTCGGAGGTGGGGCTCGCAGCCAGCCCCCGCGCGGCAACCGTCTCCAGGTCGGCGAGGTTGTAGGCCACCCCACCGCCTGTGCCGCCAAGGGTGAATGCAGGCCGCACTATGAGCGGGTATGGGAGTTCATTGCCAAGCCTGCGCACCTCGTCCATATTCCGGGCAATGCCGCTGGCAGGCATTTTCAGGCCAATGTTGTGCATTGACTTGCGGAACAGCTCCCGGCTTTCCGCCTTTTCAATTACTTCGGCCCGAGCGCCAATGATCTCCACGCCATACTCGGCCAGCACGCCGCTACGGTGCAGCTCCAGGGCCGCGTTCAGGGCTGTCTGGCCGCCAAGGGTGGGCAGCAGGGCATCCGGCCTTTCCTTGCGGATGATTGCGGCGATGGTGTCATGTTCGATGGGTTCCACATAGGTGGTGTCCGCCATGTGCGGATCCGTCATGATGGTTGCCGGATTGGAATTGACAAGCACCACCTCGTAGCCTTCCTCTTTCAGAGCCTTGATGGCCTGCGAGCCGGAGTAGTCAAATTCGCATCCCTGCCCTATAATGATGGGACCGGCGCCAATGACCATGATTTTTTTGAGATCCTCGCGTTTGGGCATTCCTCAACCTCCGCATACATGCGGCCTGACCGGCCATCCTTTAAATCGAGTAATCATACATTCAACAAAAATGTCGGTCAATAGCCGCATTTGCAAATGCTGAAGTGCGGGTTGACATGGCATTGCAGAGAATTTTATATAAAGATTTTTGAATAATCTTTTACGCGTTTCCTGCTCGCGGGGAGCGCCACAATATGCGCGCCATGCGCGCCTTTGGAGTCTGGCTGATGCGGCACCTATTGATTACGGCATGCCTGCTTCTACAATTTGCATTTGCAACAGCATGCTCCAATACCTATCCCGGGCTCCCACAATTGCCCCAGAAAGACTGGCTCAATCCAGACAAAAAAAGGGAACCACCGAAGGAGGGGGAAAAATTCTCTTTCTATTCACCGGACAAGGTCATGAACATGGATGATCTGGTCTGGCTGGCCATACAGGATTCTCCGGTCATAAGCCGCGGCATGATTAATCTTGAGATACAGGAGATACAGAAAAGGGATGCCCAATGGCGTTATCTGCCGGAGATGCATCTTTCCTATGTGGTATCGAACAATCTCACTCAATATAACAAGGGCAATCCATATGCTGGCGAAAACTATGGGGAAACAGGATATCAGCTGAGTTTTTACGGCTTTTTCAATAATCCTGTGGCCACATTTTTCTCCAACAAGGCGCAGGATGAGCTTTTGCAGGTGGCCATAGTTTCCCAGCGCAAGGCCATAACCGAGGTCATCCTCAATATAGCCCGCACGCTTCTGCAGATTAACGCCAAGGAAAAGATCATTGCCCTGCTGGAGCAGGAGCTGGGGCAAAGCCAGAAGAAAAGCGAACATGCCAAAACCAGCGATAGCGCCAAAACCAATCTTTATGAGCTGCCCTCCACAAGCGAGGATCAGGCCAGCGAGCTTGAACTGCGCCTGAAGGAAATGAAAATGTGGCTGGCAACGGATCGCACCACCCTGAAGCAGCTTGTGGGCCTGGATCTGAAAAGCGCCCTCAAGCTGGATGCGGCCAGCGTGTTTGGCTTGCTGGACAAGTTTGATCCTGCCGGGCTGGACTGGAAAAAATGCTGGGACGGCACAGAGGAGCGCTATCTGCTCCACCAGCAGGTGCGGCTGGAAAATGCCAACATACTGCTGGCCTGGGCGCAATATGTGCCAAACATCAATATTGGCATAAACGAAAGTCCGCCCAATGGCCAGTCACAGCCATATGATGGCCAGTCCGATCAATTTCTGCATCTTACCTTTGATTTTCCGCTGCTCGACTGGGGGCACCGCTGGCGCATGGCGGACATTGCCAGCGCGCGCAAGCGCCAGGGCCAGATAGACGAAATTCAGCGTGAGCGCGCCTATGGCGAGCAGTGGCTCCTGCAGGAGCAAAAATACATGCTCGCCCAGGCCCGCCTTGAGCGCAGCCGCAAGGCCGCCGAAAATGCCGCAAAGCGTTTGCAGACGGTTGAAGTCGCCTATCGCAATGGCACCGCCGACATGGTTTTTTTGACAGATGCCGTCAGCCGCGATCTTGAAAGCCGCGTCCAGGTCCTCAACGCGGAATGCGAGCTTGGCCTCCAGAAACTTGCCTGGATGCACATGGCCTCAAGGCTTGGAAGACATTACCTTGGCCAGGCGGGCTACGAGAAGGAGCAATAATGAACAGAGCCATTTTTGCCTTTGCGGCGCTCATGGCCATTTTTGGTATTTATGACCCGGCGGTCTCGGAGACTCTGACATACGAGGGCAAGGCCATAGCGCAGATGACCCGCTCCGTGGAGGTGCCTTTTCCGGTTTTTGTGGATCAGGTTCTGGTTAAGACGGGGGAGGATGTGAAAAAAGGCCAGCGCCTGGTGGAATATCATCTTTCCCCGCGCGAGGCCAGGCATCTGCAATATGAAATCATCTCAGGAGGCCAGGTTACTGATATAAAGGAGCATCTGGCTGCAGTGGATAGCGAGCTTGCATCCCTATCCGCCCAAAGGGCCACATCCTCCGAGCTGGCCGCCAAGGGGCTTGCATCCCAGGCTGCGGCTGGCAAGGATGCCCGCGTGTACAATGCCGCGCAGCAGAGGCGGCAGGCAATTCTGCAAAAAAACTCCGCAGCCAAGACTTCATTTGAACTGCGTCTGGAGGAGCTTAAATCCTATTTCGGAGTGCCTGTGAAAGCTGGGGCAAGGTTGCCATCCCAGCTGTTTATGACATCGCCCATCGATGGCACCATAATTGAAATAGCCTCCAAAACCAGGCCCATGGGCGAGTTGGAGGCCAATGCCAGCGCCATGACAGTGGCCATACTCAATCCCATACAGGTGCAGATGCAGGTTTATGAAACCGAAATCACACGCATCAGGGTTGGGGAAGAAGTAACCGTTGAGGTGGCAAACCAGAAGGATGTCAAACTGCATGGCCGGATATCGACAATCTCATGGCAGCCAACAGACACGACCATTGCGGTGCCCTCATTTTATTTTGTCTATGTGGATGTGGACAATCCCGAGCATTTCATCAAGCCCGGCTATAAGGTGTGGGTCAAGGTAGAGGCGCAATAGGTGACTGAATTTGGCGATCTTGTAGCCGTAAGCTGGCGACAGATGGTGCGCACCCGCCCCTGGGGCGTGGTGCTGTCCATTGCCTTTGGCATTGCGGCCTTTCTCATTCTGGGTGTGCTTGGCCAGGAAATACGCAAAAAACTGGGCGAGGACTTCCTGCTGATGGGCGGAGTCAATGTGCTGCGGGTTGTTATGGAGGATGACCGCCATCCCGGAACTCCTCCGCATTATTTTGGCGAAAACACCCTGCAGGAGATCCGCAAGCTGGACAATGTGGTCATGGCCGGCGCCAATGTGCGCTACTCCGCCCCATATTATCAGGCCATTGGCAAGGATAACCTGCCTGTGCATCTTGTTGGCGTGGATGAATTCTTCGTGCCCATCTATTATCTTGATGTAGAGGCCGGCCGCCCCTTTAATCATGAGGATGTGGAAAAAAAGCGCAGAATCTGCATGCTGGGGCACCAGGCCGCAGTTGAGCTTTTTGGCTCCCCGGAAGGCGCCATTGGCAAATATGTCAACATGGGCAAGAATGATGTAGCCGAGGTGGTTGGCGTTCTCAATGGCGTAATGCTGGCCAGCTGGACCAGCTACGCCTTTTTGCCCTATACCACAATTCTGGAGCGGGGCATCTCCGAACCGGCCATGGATCGTCTGTTTGTGCTTGCGCGCAACTGGGAAAATGTGCCGGAACTTGCGGAAAATATTCTCAAAAAGGTGCACGAGCTGCAGGAGGCTCCATATGTCAATGTGGCCTACCAAAAAGAGCAGTTCAAGCGCATTGATGCCACATTTTTCTGGCTGGCCACCTTGCTCTGGCTGGCCATCGGCATGTCTTTCCTTCTGGGCGCCTTTGGCATCTGGTCCGGCACTTTCAGCTCCGTGCGCAGCCGCACCCATGAAATAGGCCTGAAAAAGGCCATGGGCGCCACCAATATGGATATCATGGCGCAATTTCTGCTCGAGGCGCTTTTCAAGGCTGTGGCTGGCGGCCTGCTGGGTCTTGTAATAGGCATAATTGTAATTATGGTGGGCATCCATTATCTTGGCTGCCCCTTCCCCATGAGGGAGATTATCCTTTGCAGCGTGGGCAGTGTCCTTTTTTCGGCCATTCTCGGCATAGCCGGCGGCATTTATCCGGCCATGCGCGCCAGCAGAATGGATGTGGTGGATTCTCTCCGTTTTGAATAGCTTGCGGCCGCGGGGCAGCTTTTTTTGACAACAAGCCATTGGTGGATTCCGGCTTATGGATGAAGTAATAACCGGCAAGGATCTGCGCAAGTCCTACCCGACCCAGGGAGAGGTTTTGCGCGGGGTGGACATAAGTGTGCACCCTGGCGAATTTGTGGCCATAATGGGGCCATCCGGTTGCGGCAAGTCAACCCTTCTGCATCTTCTGGGGCTTCTGCATTCTCCCGATAGTGGTAATTTGCGTATTTTGGGCAAGGATGTGCAGCACCTCAGTCAGGATGATGCGACCATTTTTCGCAGGGAGAGCATGGGATTCATCCTGCAGAGCAACAACATGTTTCCGCGGACAACTGTTTACGAAAACGTGGAGTTTCCCCTGATTTATCGCCGTGTGCCCAAGCATCTGCGCAAGGACATGATTTTTGAGGCTCTGGATCATGTGCGTCTGACGTCCAAGCTGGAGTCCTGGAGCAACAGTCTGTCCGGCGGCGAGCAGCAAAGGGTTGCCATTGCTAGGGCACTCGTCAACAATCCCCGTATTTTGCTGGCGGATGAGCCAACTGGCGCCCTTGACAGCCAGAACAGCAATGCCCTTATGCGCCTTTTTCGCACCATCTGCCAGGAGAGGCATGTGGCTATCGTTATGGTTACGCATGATCCCAAAATGGCCCAGTATTGCGATAATATCTATGGCCTGGAAGAGGGCCGCATCGTTAGTTCCAATGCCTGACGCGTGCGCATTGACGCGTGGATGATACATTTTAATCCCGGTTGGGAACTTCAAGGATGGTAAAATGCTGGATGTAGAAAGCCAGATGCGGAAAATCAGGCGTGGAGCTGTGGAAATAATAGATGAGGATGAACTGCGCAAAAAGCTCTCACGCGGCACGCCCTTGCGCGTAAAGGTGGGGTTTGACCCCACTGCGCCGGATCTGCATCTTGGCCATACTGTTGTGATGCACAAAATGCGTCATTTCCAGGAGCTTGGCCATAAGATCATTTTTTTAATTGGCGATTTCACAGGACGCATAGGCGATCCCAGCGGTCGCAACGAGACCAGGCCTCCCCTCACCGAAGAACAGGTTCTGGCCAATGCGGAGACCTACAAAAAACAGGTTTTTAAAATCCTTGACCCGGACTTGACAGAGATTGCCTTTAATTCCACCTGGTTTGGCAAAATGGATGCTGGGGATTTCATTCGACTCGCTTCCAGCTATACAGTTGCCAGGATACTCGAGCGGGATGACTTTGCCAAACGCTTTAGGGAGCAGAGGCCAATTTCCATTCATGAATTCCTCTATCCACTCTGTCAGGGCTACGATTCCTGCGCGCTTAAGGCAGATGTCGAAATGGGGGGCACAGACCAGAAATTCAACCTCCTTGTTGGCCGCAATCTGCAAAACCATTACGGGCAGGAAAGCCAGTGCATACTTACGATGCCATTGCTTGAAGGTACCGACGGTGTGCGCAAAATGTCCAAGTCCTGGGGTAACTATATTGGTATTGATGAAGATCCGGCCTCCATGTATGGCAAGATCATGCGCATCTCTGACGATCTGATGTGGCGCTACTATGAGCTTCTTTCTTCTCTCGAGCTTGACGAGATCGAGAATCGCAAAATCCTGGTGGCCAATGGCGAGCTGCACCCCAAAGAGGTGAAGGAGGATCTGGCGCAGGAGATGGTGGCCCGCTACCATGGAGAGGATTTGGCAAAAGCCGAGCGCCAGAAATTTAATGCCGTGCATGTAGATGGCGGATTTCCTGCAGATGCGCCTTCTCTGACCGTAAAGCAGGGGCCGGATGCGGCGCCGGTGGCCTTTTTGACAGAATCCGGCCTTGCGGAGAGTCGCGGCGATGCCAAAAGGCAGATCTCCGCGGGCGCGCTGGCCATAAATGGAGAAAAATGCGCTGATCCCACCACCCCACTTGCAGTGGGGCAGTATCAGATCCGCCTGGGCAAAAAAAAGTTTCTTATTCTTGGGGTGGAGTAATTTTCCGATAAATTCAAGTTGGGGGGCACGCTATGCGCAAGCTTTATGTGGCAATGGTCGGTCTGCCGGGACGCGGAAAATCCACAATGGCCAGACGCATCAGGGATGGTCTCCTCTCCGAGGGCATAAGCGCGCGCATATTCAACAATGGCGATGTGCGTCGGCAGCTCCTGGGCGCCGAATCCACGGAGCCGGATTTTTATAACCCTGACAACAGCTTCGGGCGCGAGGCAAGAGAGCTCATCTGCCGACGTAATCTTGAAAATGCCCAGGACTGGCTCAGGGAAGGCGGCGAAGTCGCCATTCTCGATGCCACCAATGCCAGCCGGACGCGCCGCAAATTCATAGAGAATACCCTGCGCGATCATCCTGTGCTTTTTGTTGAATGCGTGAATGAGGATCCCCTGCTTCTTAATGCCTGCATACGCCGCAAGGCGGACCTCCCGGAATATGCGCAATACAGCAAGGAGGATGCCCTTGCCAGTTTTATGAAGCGCATATCCTATTATGAAACAATTTATGATCATCTTGGCGAAGAAAAATACTGGATGTGCGTGGATTCCACAGCCAACAGGGTGCTGGATGAAAAACCATGCGAAAGCTCGCCATATTATGCCGCAATTCGTGAAATTGTTGTCAGCATGTGGGTTAAAAATCTGTATCTTGCCAGACATGGCCAGACGGAATTTAACATTCAGGGCCGCATAGGCGGCGACCCCCCCCTAACCTCCAAGGGCCGCGCGCAGGCGCAGGCTCTGGCGCGGCATATGCAGTCCGTGCCCATAGATTGGGTTTTTACCTCGACACGCATGCGCTCCCATGAGACAGCCGCCCCATTGCTGGAAAGCCATCCCCACGCCCATGTGATGGCGCTGCGCGAGTTCGACGAGATCTGGGCCGGTGATTGCGAAAACATGCTCTATTCGGAAATCCGCGAAAAAATGCCAGAAGTGACAGCTGGAAGAAATGCCAATAAATACAGTTATATGTATCCAAATGGCGAAAGTTATGCCATACTGCAGGAGCGTGTGCGTCGTGGGCTGCGCAGGGCTCTCTTTCTGGCCGGGGATTCTCCCCTGATTATTGTTGGCCACCAGGCCATCAACCGTGTTCTGCTCTCACTCTTTCTAAGGCAGCGCACAGAAGATGTGCCATATATCCACATCCCCCAAAATCAGTACTTCCATATCGAAATGACTCCCAGCCGCAAGCTCTTTGAGCGTATCCCCTATGAAAGCGGACCAACACGCCCCTTGGATACGGCGCTTAAAGATCCCCAGATCTATTCATGATGGCAGGCAGATCTGGGTTCAGCCACAGTGGGACGAGACTGTAATACACCCCCGTTTGCCTGCTATTTGCTAGATTATTCTTACTGATCTGAAATTTTTGCAGGTGATAAAAAAATCCGGCTGGACAATATCCAGCCGGATTTTGATGTATTGGGGTTTGCGCTTTTTCAGCTTCTTGACTTCTGAATCTCATCCGCAATGGCAGCCGGCACACGCTCATAATGATCAAATTGCATGGTAAAGGTGGCTCTGCCCTGGGTGCGGGAACGCAAATCCGTTGCATAGCCAAACATGGAGGAGAGGGGCACCTGCGCTCGCACGCTCTGGGCTCCCCCTGGTCTGGTTTCCATGTTCTGGACCTTGCCACGGCGCCCGTTGAGATCGCCCATCACATCGCCAAGATATTCCTCCGGCGTGACAACCTCCACATCCATGATCGGCTCAAGGAGCACAGGCGCGGCTTTTTGCATGGCATCCTTGATGGCCATGGAACCGGCAACATAAAAGGCCTGTTCGGAAGAGTCCACTTCATGGTAGGAGCCAAAAACAAGGTTGACCTTGAGATCAACCGCAGGAAAACCAGCCATGACACCTGATTTCATGGCATCCTGAATGCCCTTGTCAATGGCCGGAATGTATTCCTTGGGAATGACGCCGCCAGTGATGGAGTTGATGAATTCATAGCCCTTGCCGGGATTTGGCTCCACCTCGATCACGCAATGGCCATACTGGCCACGGCCACCGGACTGTTTGGCATGCTTCATATCCGACTTGGAGGATTTGGAAATGGTCTCCCTGTACGCCACTTGCGGCTTGCCCACATTGGCGTTGACATTGAATTCCCTGGTGAGGCGGTCAACAATGATTTCCAGATGCAGCTCACCCATACCGGCAATGAGAGTCTGGTTTGTCTCTTCATCACCCTTGACGCGGAAGGATGGATCCTCCTTGGCCAGTTTGTTGAGAGCCGCGGAGAGGGCATCCCTGTCCGCCTTTGTCTTGGGCTCAATGGCCACCTCGATGACAGGCTCGGGAATGGTCAGGGATTCCAGCACAACAGGCCTTTTTTCATCGCACAGGGTGTCGCCTGTGGAGGCGTTTTTCAATCCCACCAGCGCCACGATGTCGCCGGCGCCGGCCCATTTGATGTCCTCACGCTTGTTGGCATGCATTTTGAGAATGCGGCCAATGCGCTCTTTTTTGCCTGTATTGGCATTGAGGGCGCTCATGCCGGATTCCACAACGCCCGAGTAGATGCGGAAAAAGGACAGATGGCCAATAAAGGGATCGGAAAACAGCTTGAACACCAGGCCTGCCAGAGGCTCGTTGTCACTGCATTTGCAAATGACAATATCGTTATCATGCCCTGGCACATGACCTTCCATGGGCGGAATATCCAGCGGCGAGGGCAGATAATCCACCACCGCGTCCAGCAGAGGCTGGACACCCATGTTGCGGAAGGCTGAGCCGCAAAGCACAGGCACTATGGTGCGGGAGATGGTGGCCTTGCGCACGCAATGCACAATCTCGTCCTCTGTAAGGGCCTCACCACCCAGATACTTCTCGAGCAGGGCCTCATCCTCTTCGGCCACTTCCTCCAGCATTTCCTGGTGCTTTTCCTCAAATATGGCCCTCATGTCATCGGGTATGTCGGTGACAGTAAACTCTGCTCCCTTGGTCGCGCGATCAAAATAGACCGCCTTGCTGTGAACAAGATCTATCACCCCCTCAAACTTGTCCTCTGCGCCAATGGGTATTTGCAGGGGCACGGGCTTTGCGCCAAGCCTGTCGTGAATCATTTCCACGCAGCGAAAGAAATTCGCGCCAATGCGATCCATCTTGTTTACAAAACAGATGCGGGGCACATGATAGCGATCCGCCTGACGCCATACTGTCTCCGATTGCGGCTCAACACCGGCCACGGCGTCAAAGACACAAACTGCGCCATCAAGCACACGCAGGGAGCGCTCCACCTCGATGGTAAAGTCCACATGGCCAGGGGTATCGATAATGTTTATGCGGCAATCTTTCCAGAAGCAGGTGGTGGCTGCGGATGTGATGGTGATGCCGCGCTCCTGCTCCTGCTCCATCCAGTCCATGGTGGATTCGCCATCATGGGTTTCACCCAGCTTGTGGGAGACGCCTGTATAAAAAAGAATGCGTTCGGTAGTGGTGGTTTTGCCGGCGTCAATATGGGCCATAATGCCGATATTACGCTGCTTGTCTATGGGTACGGTGCGGGCCAAGGTAAGTCCTCCATGCCGGCCTGACAGCCGGACATTCTCCACAAGGCCGCCACCTCAAAAAGGCAGCGGCCTTGCGAAAATTATTTTTGCCATCCGGTTTCAAAAACTGGATGCATTATTCAAGGCTTAAAAACAGCATGCGATTTGTGTACGCCATCAGGAGCTTTTACCAGCGGTAATGGGCAAAAGCCTTGTTGGCATCGGCCATGCGGTGCGTGTCTTCACGTTTTTTGACAGCGCCGCCACGGCCATTGTAGGCATCAAGCAATTCATTGGATAATTTGGCTGTCATGCCCTTTTCGCCCCGCGAACGGGCATAATTGATGAGCCAGCGAATGGACAGGGACACCTGCCGCTCCGGGCGGACCTCCATGGGAACCTGGTATGTTGCGCCACCAACACGCCTGGCCTTGACTTCCATGTGCGGCTTTACATTGTCCAGCGCCTTTTCAAAGGCGCGCATCGGCTCTTCGCCTGTTTTCTCCGCCAGATTGTCAAGTGCGCTATAAAAAATCTTTTCCGCCGCACCCTTTTTGCCATCATACATCAGGCGATTTACAAACTTGGTGACCAGCTTGCTGGCATATATCGGATCAGGCAAAACTTCTCTTTTGGGGACCGGGCCCTTGCGTGGCATGGGGTTCTCCTTTGCTTTTTCATGATGCGACCAACCCCGCGAAACGAATGCGTTCCGCATGGCCACATCATTGGATTAAAATTATCTTATTTGGGTCTCTTTGTGCCGTATTTGGAGCGGCTCTTGCGGCGATCCGCGACACCGGAGGCGTCAAGGGTGCCACGAATGATATGATAGCGCACGCCGGGCAGGTCCTTTACACGGCCGCCACGAATAAGCACCACCGAGTGCTCCTGCAGATTGTGGCCTTCGCCCGGAATGTACGCGGTCACTTCAATGCCATTGGTGAGGCGCACACGGGCAACCTTGCGCAATGCCGAGTTCGGCTTCTTTGGCGTGGTGGTGTACACGCGGGTGCAAACTCCACGTTTTTGCGGGCAGCCCTGCAGGGCAGGGGTCTTTTTACGCTTGATTACCGGTTCGCGCTCAGTATGTATGAGCTGATTAATTGTGGGCATGCCTACCTCCTGAAAAATGCGACAGCCAGCCTTGAATTTGGGCAGGAGGCATTGTCTGCTGCCTGCCAGCCCCTGTATTTTCAGCCATTATGGCCCATTCTGCTACAGACAAAATATCAAGAGCGGTTATCTAGACCAAATCTCAAATTTTGTCAAATGCGGCTTGGGAATATTTTGCATTGCCGGCTCCTTTGGAGTAGAAAATGAAAAAATTAAATTTGCCATATCATTATCGGGAGCATATAGATGCAACAAAAACGTGAACTGCCCATCGGCCTGTTTGATTCCGGCGTGGGCGGCCTGACTGTATTCAAGGCCATAGCGGATCTGATGCCCAATGAACATCTGATCTATCTTGGCGATACCGCGCGTGTGCCCTATGGCACAAAAAGCCCTGAAACCATTGTACGCTACACGCAGATGGCGGCTTCGGCTCTCATTGAACTTGGCATAAAAATGCTTGTCATCGCCTGCAATACGGCCACATCTGCGGCTTTGCCCATTCTCCGGGCGGCCTTTGCCCCCATGCCTGTCATTGGCGTGGTGGAACCTGGCGCCAGGGCGGCTGTGGCCGCAAGCAAAAATGGCCGCATAGCAGTCATAGGCACGGAGGCCACCATTAATGGCATGGCGTACCAGCGGGCGATTCAGGCCATCCACCCCCAGGCAAAAGTCACTGCCAGGGCCTGCACACTTTTTGTGCCTCTGGCTGAGGAGGGTTGGGTATCCGGCTCGGTGCCGCTTGGTGTGGCGCAAAAATATCTTGGCGATATATTTGATAGTGCCGCTTTGGATGCAAGGCCGGATACACTGTTGCTGGGCTGCACCCATTTTCCTCTGCTCCTTGAGGTATTGCGTGAGACAACAGGGCCGGATGTCAGCATAGTTGATTCCGCAAGCGCCACAGCTGTGGACGTGGCCAGGAAACTTGAGGAACTGGATATGACCCGCACAGACGCCAGCCGCCCCCGCAAGCTGTTTCTGACCACCGACAATCTGGAGCGGTTCCGGGCCACAGGCGGCATGTTTCTCGGCAGCGACATGCGCAGCGAACAGGTGGAGCTGGTTGACCTTTGCAGGAGCAAGCAGTAGAAGGCTGGCGCGGTCCCGTCTGGCCTGAATCCTGGGCTGCGCCCAAAAATTACATTAAAAACAGTAAAATATGAAAACTTTCAGTTGACAGCTCAATGTGCATTTTTTAGAAAGACATATCTTGTAACATGCTTTTTAGAGTATTTTTATTTTGAAAGTGCTCTGGCGGATGCTCGCGCCCAATGAGCCTGAAAACCATGCTTTTCTGGCGAAATGATGGCAGCGCTCCGGTTAAAATTTGTAAAAATTTAAACGTAAAAAGCTATAATGACTGGGAATCCCGCCTTGTTGCCCGGTCTGAGCTTTTTTGGGCGTGCCGGCTCCTGCCGGCTCCAGCGTTGGCCATGCGCATGACGCAGTCCATAAATTGAACACATATGACAGGAGAATCCCATGACAAAAGCCGAGCTGGTCGATAAAATTTATGCCAAGGCCGCATTGCCTTCAAAAGCCAAGGCCGAGGAGGCTCTGGATGCCGTGATTTCCTGCCTGCGCGATGCGCTGGTGGCCGGCGATACCGTAACTTTCACAGGTTTTGGCAGCTTCAAGGTCAATACCCGCGCAGCCCGCAAGGGCCGCAACCCCCGCACGAGGGAAGAGATAGACATTCCCGAAAGCAAGGTTGTCAAGTTCACCCCGGGCAAGACCCTGAAGGATGCCATAAACTAGTGAGATGTCATGTTTTTACTGTCGTAAAAACATGAAGATCGCCAGGCAGAACCGTTGTTTTTGCCTGGATCTGGCCGCCCAGGGCGGCTCCCAATCCCTTTTCGGGATTACGGCTATTGTCGCTTGATGCGATACTGGCTGACTACGTTTCGGGGTACCGCGTACCCCTGAGGGTCAACCCCAATGCGCCCTCCGCGCGTGATTGATTGCGCGCGCCAGACATTTCTTTTCGCTTTGGCATTTTCCCGCAGGCTGTTCATCAACCGCGGGAAAATGCCTTTATATCCTTTATAGTATCGAAATTCATCGTCTATAACATGTAGCAGTTGAAATTGTCCCAATTTCAACCCTACTGCCTGGCGCTTCACAGCAGACGCGGTTTTGCTGTTCTCTATTGTTCGCTCCGTCCGCTCCCGCGGTCTGGTTTTGGCAAATAAATGAGGGCATACATATTTACTGGCGACTGTAGAAAAAATGAACAGCCACGCTCCGGGCTGTATAAAAGCCATGCACCCCCATGTTATTTAAGTTTTGCTAAAAATATTTATATATCAGTATGTTATCATCGCAAAACGAACTGGCACGCACCTTGCTATATATCTGGCATGAGCGCAATGAAAGCGCAAAAAAAATTTATAGGGTAAACCGGAAAAATCTGGGGTCAAAGGAGAGCCGCCCTGGCGGAAAGCCTGGACACCAGCAAGATATAGCAATCCGCCAGTGGCGGTACAAATAAATCAATGAGGCGCCAATGAAGCAAAGGTAGCGGCGACCCTGCCAATAACGCCGCATCCCTCCCTTTGAGATTTCCCACCCTTACAAATTCTTCCCTTTATCCCATCGTAAATATCCTTCCATCCCGGCCATCGCAATGCGGTGGCCGCCTGTCTTTAAAGCATATTGCGTTTAATTTTTTATGAAATTTTAAACACTGCGCTGCCATCATTATGGCATGTATCAGTTGAAATTGTCCCAATCGCAACCATATGGCCTGCCGCTTCACAGCAGGACATGGTTTTGCTGCCGCTATTGGCCGCCCCCCGCTCTCCCTGCAGGACCCATATGCCTTTAGAGACATATGCCATATTCTGAAAGGCGCGTTTTTTTTGCTCATTGGGCGCAGAGTCTCCAAATGGCATGTCAATCCGGCCCAACGGGGCCGGATTGTGACAGGTAAAGGAATTTCAGATGAGGGCGCCGGGATAGGTGCGGATGGCGTTCATGGATATGGCGATGGTGGTCATATTGTGCAGGAGCGCCGTGAGCGCAGGTGGAAATCCCAGGAAGATGGCGCCGGCGAGATAAAGGGAGTTCAGACCCAGACTCCAGGCCACATTGGCATGGATGCGGGACACTGCAGCGCAGGCCAGGGTGCGCGCAAAGGGCAGCCCTTCGAGATTTGGCCTGGTTAAAAGCACATTGGCAACAGCCCGGGCCAGGTCGGTGCCATCGCCCATGGCGATGCCAACTGAGGCAGCAGAGAGAGCCGCGCCATCGTTGATGCCGTCACCAACCATCATGACCTTGCAGCCTTCGGCATTCAGTTTTCGCACTATGCGGCCTTTTTCGGCTGGCAGCACATGCGCCATGAATTCGGTTATGTTCACGCTTGCTGCAACAGCTCTGGCTGTGCGCTCATCATCGCCGGTGAGCATGAGGATGCGCGAAAAGCCCAGGGAGCGCAATTGTGATATCACCCTGTCCGCTTCCTTGCGTATAGGATCGGTAATCACGACCATGCCTGCGGCCACTCCGTCATCCGAGAGGAATAGAACAGAGCGGCCCAGGGCTGTTTGTCTTTCGCTTTCCTTATCGAAAATGGAGAGGTCAACCCCTTCATCATGCTCAAGGTAATGGCGGCTACCCAGCAGCATTTTATGGCCATGCAGGGTGGACGCAATGCCATGGGCCACAACATATTGCACGTCTGTATGCTCTTCCTCGTGCCCCACATGCTCCTCAAGCGCCTTGTTGACAATGGCGCGGGAGACCGGATGGGGAAAATGTTCCTCAAGGCAGGCCATTATGCGCAAAACTTCCCGGCGATTCCGCCCTGGAGCGGGAATGACAGCTTCCACAGAGGGCACGGCGCTGGTCAGGGTGCCGGTCTTGTCCAGCACCAGGGTATCGGCCTCCTTGATGGCCTCGAGATAGCGCCCCCCCTTGATGGCAAGACCGCGCTGTGTGCCCATGCGCATGGCTGTGAGCACCGCGAGGGGGGTGGCAATTTTCAGGGCGCAGGAATAATCCACCAGCAGAACGGATGCCGTGTGCATGAGGTTTCTGGTGACAAGCCAGACAAGGGCGGCCAGACCAAAGGTGAAGGGCACGGCCTTGTCCGCAAGGCGCAAATAGTGGGCTTCCAGACCTGATTTTTCCTTTTCGGACTGGTCAATGAAGCTGACCACCTGATGCAGGCGGGTGCCCTCGCCAACCTGGTTGACCTTTATGACCAGTCGGCCAGTCTCCACAATGGTGCCGGCATAGACAGCTCCACCTTTTTCCCGCACCACCGGCATGGGCTCCCCTGTCATGGCGGCCTGGTTGACAAGCGCCTGGCCGCTTTCCACCACCCCATCCACGGGGATGGAAATACCGGCATTGACCACCACCATATCACCTGGCTGCACTTTGCCCAGGGGCACATTTATTTCTGTGCCATCCCTGTCGATAATCCAGACATTGTCCACATTGAGGGCCAGGCTTTCGGCCAGGGATGCCAGGGATCTCTCCCTTGTCCAGACTTCCAGAGCTTCTGCAACGGCAAGAAGCATGGTGAGCATGCCAACAGTTCGCCAGTCTCGCATGCCCATGGATACCACCAGTGCGGAGGCATCGAGCACATCCACATTGATTTTGCCTTTCAGCAATGAGCGCAGGCCTTTGATGATAAAGGGCAGAGCCGAGGCTGTGCTCACCACCATGCGCCAGAACATGGGCAAAAGAGGGCGCAGCAGGAAGAAACGGGCCAGGGCAATGAAAGCGCCCGTGGGCTTTTCACCGGTGAGAAGCTCCTCGACCTCTTCTGCTGTGAGGGAATCATGCTGGCTGCAGTTGAACTCGTTTTCCACAAAGTGCAGAGCTGCATCCCTTTTATCCTGGTTGTCGGCAAAAAAGAGAACGCTGCCGGTGAGATGATTGACTTTGATACCTTCCAGGCCCTTCAATTTCTCAAGCTCGCGCTGCAGGGCCCTGGCCATTCGTGGTGTCATTGCGGCATCACAGCTAAGCCGCACCCTATGGGGATGCCGCCCTGTAGGCTGCAGTTCATGCCTTATGCTAAAATTCACGTTTAAGGGACTCCTTGAAATAAACCGTGGGACCGGGGCAGCCGCAGAAGTTGTCCCGCGGCGGACCATGCCTTTAAAACCTGTTCGCTTTGATATGATCTCTTATGGCCAAGTATGCCTGAAAATGGCCTCTGGCGAGAACGCAAGTTCGCCAGGGCCATTTTTTCACCTCAGAGTGGACATGTGCGCGAGGCTCTGTCACAGGCAAAGACTTGAGCGCGTATAATTTTTAACAGAAAAACGCGCTAACCGGCTGTCTTTGCCTGTGCGGCAGCCCCGGATTTTTCCCTGGCCTGCATGGCATCGGCCTGGTCCCTGGCCTCTGCGGCCATGTCTTCAACGTCCTCTTTCATGGCCGCCATTTTACGCACCACTGCGTCCTTCATGTTCATGCCCTTGCTGAGTATGCGGGTCGCGGCGGGCTTCATGTATTCAAAATTCATTTTATTGCGGTTTAAATAGGCAATACCAGCCGCTCCAACGGCCGCGCCACCCAAAAAAGCCAGAAACATTTTTGTGCCGCTGTCCATTTTTTTCTCCTTTTGCAGCAAATTTGTAATAACGTGGCGATGCAACATGCCGCGCTGCCAAATAAAACTTGAAAAATAATCAATTTTAAGTCAAGGAAAATAAAATTCAATTTCAATAATGGAATGGAGGAGCATATGTCTGAATATCTGGTGCATGTCTCACGGGAGCGGGCAAGGTTGCGCAGCCCCATTTTCGGGGATGATGCAGTGAAGGTTAAGGCCATGGAATATTTGCAGAAGCAGCAGGGAATTGCCGGCATAAAGCCGGGGATGGAATCAATCCTGATATTTATGGAGCCTGGTGCGGATTTGCCCAAAATCCTGACCGGTTTGGAAGAAAATATCCCCGGGCTTAAAGAGTCCGCACAGGCGTGGGCGCCTTTGCCGGACATGCGCAAGGAGAAGCTGCATGCTCTGCTGGCTTCAGGAGTTACAACTGTGGGCCTGCTTCTCTTTGGCCTGAAGCATGCCCATGCCTGGAGCGGCGGCCTGTTCACTTTGCTGGCCACCAACCACATCTGGGACAGGCGCAAGAGGTTCTAGGGCATTCATCAGCTGAAACGCTCCATGCGTTTCAACCATGCGCTCCGGCCTTTCTCCGCGTAGCTGGGCAGGGCATGAAAAATTCAATTTATCCGCCCATTTTTGCGCGGGCGTTTCAGAAGAGGCGCCGGGCATTTGCCTATTTCCAATCGGCAAATGCGCCAAGGGGTATTGATGGTTGCTCAAGCCGCCAGACCGGGACAAAAGCCCGCTGGCGGCATTATCATTGCGGTATTTCTATTCCTCGCCTTCAGCCTTCAGTGCCGCAACCTGTGCCGAGGTAGCAAGGGCATCCAGCAGCGGCGTGAGCTCCCCTTCCATTATGCGGTCAAGGGAATAGAGCGTCAGGTTTATGCGGTGGTCCGTGCATCGCCCCTGGGGAAAATTGTAGGTACGGATGCGCCCTGATCTGTCCCCAGAGCCCACCTGCGCCTTGCGATCGGAGGAGACCTCCTGGTTCTGTCTTTCCTGCTCGGCCGCAAGCAGCCTGGAGGCCAGCACTTTCATGGCCTTGGCCTTGTTCTTGTGCTGGGAGCGCTCATCCTGGCAAGTCACAACAATGCCGGAGGGTATGTGCGTGATGCGCACTGCGGATTCTGTCTTGTTCACATGCTGGCCGCCGGCGCCCCCTGCGCGATAGTTGTCAATGCGCAGATCCTCGGGCCGGATTTCCACATCCACCTCGCCGGCTTCCGGCATCACAGCCACGGTGGCGGCTGAGGTATGGATGCGCCCCTGGGTCTCCGTCACCGGCACGCGCTGCACCCTGTGGGTGCCACCCTCAAACTTCAGGCGGCTGTACACGCGCCTGCCGCTGACAAGGCAGATTATCTCCTTGATGCCTCCGCCCTCGGCCACGGACTGGCTGAGAATTTCCACAGTCCAGCCCTGTAGCTCGGCATAACGCGAATACATGCGGAACAGATCGGCAGCGAAAAGGGCAGCCTCCTCGCCGCCTGTGCCAGCGCGAATTTCCAGGATAATATTTTTTTCATCAAGGGGATCCGCAGGCAGGAGCGCGACCTTGAGCTGCTGCTCCAGTTTTGGCAGCTCATCTTCCGCCAGACGGATCTCCTCATGGGCAAGATTCCTGATCTCCGGATCCGGATCACGCAAAAGCTGCCGGTTTTCCTCAATTTCCGTGCTTGCGCTGCGGTATTTGCGGTAAATATTGACGATATCACTCAAATCGGCATGGGCTTTTGCCAGTTTGCGATACTGTTCCTGATCCGCCAGCACCTCTGGCAAGGCCAGCTGCTGCTCAAGATCGAGATATTTTTTTTCCAGGGCTTCTAGTTTGGCAAACATATTTTTCCGATCAGATTGATGTTGCGGAAGATGTTTCCGTTCCGGGTCGCAGATAGGCGGATGCGCGCACCTGTGGGCGCAGTTCCGGCCCCAGCGCCTCAGCCAGGGCTGCCAGGGCCACCTCCACCTGTTCTGGCGAAGGCTCCCTTGTCGTCATGCCCTGCAGGGCCAGGCCTGGCCATTGCAGCAGGGTGGCCAGTGGCCCTTGCGGCAGCCTGGCCGCAAAACGTATCAGCTCATAGGCCACGGCGCTGATGGGCAGCACGAGCAAAAGCTTGTAAAACACACTCAGGGCATGTTTGGCCACCATGTTGGCCGGCGTCCACCAGTGCAGTAACAGCGGCAGCAGCATGGCCTGCAGGATTATGGATATGCAGATGACGAACAGAAGAAATGTTGTTCCGCAGCGGGGATGCAACCGGCTTTGGCCCATGGCGCAGGCGGAATCCATGCTTGTGCCATTTTCCCAGGCATGGATGGTCTTGTGCTCGGCGCCATGATACTGAAACAGACGCCCTATCTCCGGTACAATCGCAATCAGACGTATATATAGTATGAATATGGCGCACTTGAAGAATCCATCCCACAGATGAAAACTAAGGCCATCCACATCGCCCCCCGCGCCGATGGCGAGCATCAGCAGGGAGAGCAGATGCGGCGCAACCACAAAAAGGCCAATGGCCATAAGCAGCGCGATGCAAAGACTTATGGTAATGGGCCATTGCTGTTTTATGTCTTCATCTGGAGCGGAGAGCGCAGCCGAGCGGTTGAGCGCCTGAATGCCGTTGATCAATGTCTCCAGAAGTATGGGAAAGCCGCGCACAAATGGCGCTCGAAGCCAGCGCCTGCGGGTGATGGACTGCCAGGGGAGCCTTTGCGCATATATTGCGCCGTCCGGGGTGCGCACTGCGAGTCCGTAAAAATCGCCATTGCGCATCATAACCCCCTCCAGCACGGCCTGGCCACCCACGGCTGGGCAGTCCGGCATTACTCCGGAGGAATTATTTCTGCTCAAATTTGGCGTATTTTTTACGGAAGCGGTCTATGCGCCCGGCCGTATCAAGAAAGCGCTGCTTGCCAGTGAAAAATGGATGGCAGGCGGAGCAGACTTCCACATGCACCTGTTCGCCCCTGGTGGAGAGCACCTGCTCCTGATTGCCGCATGCGCAGGTAATGGTGGCCTTGTATACTTTTGGGTGAATATCTTTTTTCATTCCAGAATCCTTTTTTTGCAGACGCGGAAGGGAATCCGGGCCTGAAAATAAAAAACAATACCGCAGGCAAACTGCGGCTGTATTAAATAAATCAAATTAGATGGAATGGCAAGAGAAAACAGAAACTTTTTCGCGCATGGCCCCTGGCGGGCCGCAATCACAGGGCAATGTCAAAATCAGGCATTGGCTGCCTTGAGCATCTCCTCAACCATTGCCAGGGATGGTGTCGCCTCGGCATTCAGGCCGCAGAGGCTGCGCACTGCCAGCATGAGAAGATCAAACTGCAGTGCGATTTCGGTCTTGCCATTGTTGATGACGCAGACATCCCCACACACGGAGAGACGATAGGCATGACGGGTGCGCTCGCGGCCCTTGGAGCGGATCACATAATAAACCTGCTGGCCATTGTCTGTCACATACAGCTGCTGGCGTGTGAGACAGCCATCTTCCTCATCAAAGTGGGAGCATTCGGAAAACAGCCGCCCCTTAAAGCGCAAAACATCGCCATTGTCGTGTTTCAGACAAATTTCTTCCATGTTTTTAGGCACTTTAACACCCCGCTCCAGCCCTGACGGCAATATGGCATGTATCAAGTTGAAATTGTTCCAATTTCAACCATACGGCCTGGCGCTTTACACAAAACGTGTTTTTTCTGTTCGCTATTGGCCGACCCGTCCGCTTTTGCGACCGGGCGCGTATGTCCATTTTCAACAGACATATGCTATATGATTTGCAATTGTCTTTCGCAAACTATCCCGCCCAAATGCAGTTGTCAACCCTTCTTGCTGTCCGGGACGGATGGGCAGGCCTGCTCAGGGCGTGGCCAGGCAGAGTCTGCATGGCTGTGGCAAGGGGGCGCCTGCCGCATGGATAAATCTCAGTCTTTGCAGGTATTCATGGTTGAAAATGCCATCAAAGGAATATTCGCCGATGGGCTCCGGTCTTAAGTCGCCGCAGCAGGGAAAAAGCCGCCCATCCGAAAGGACAGATGCATATGAATGGATATATTCGCAGGTTCTGGCTGCAGGCGTGGACGCCACAGCGGCGAAGTCCCCTGCCTTTGCGCAATGCTGCAGGGCTGCTCCCAGGTAATGGTCAAGCAGCAGAACAATCCCGTTTTTTTGGGCCGCTGCGATAATTTTTTCAAGGCCTCGCGCCAGCATGGCCTGTGTGGGGATGGTGGCGCCGCGCAAGGTGGCGGCCGCATGTGGCCGCATCATCTGCAGGCTTATGTCATGTATGCCCATTTGCGCGGCCACCTTCGGGATACTGTCCAGAAAAGGCAGGTTTTCAGCAAAAACCGTCGCATGCAGGCGCACGGCAGCGCCCATGCGCTCGACCAGCCGGGTTCCATTGGCCATGAAAGCAGCAAGATTGCCACCGCGGCGAAACTTCGCATAGGCCTCCGGGCTGCCGGCGTCAATGCTCAGGGCGAATTCGCGCACGGGATACCTTGCGAGATGCCCACATATCTCGCCGGTCAGCATGCTCCCATTGGATACCAGAGTCAGGCCATCCGCGCGGGACGCCAGAATGTCCAGCGCGTCAAATATCCGTGGATGCAGAAAAGGCTCCCCCTCAAGTCCAATGATTATGGATGCCAGACGCGGCATGTCCCCCATAATCTTCTCAAGCAGCCCAAGTGGCATATCCTGCGCACATTCCTCGCCGCGATGATAATAGCACATGGGGCAGTTGAAATTGCAGCGGCTGCTGAGGCCAATGCCCAGCATGTACGCATGATCCCGTCTTTCGAGCCTGTTGCCGGAAAAATGCGGCGAAAGCCTGCGCACCAGAGCCAGATTATCTTCAAAGTCAAGATTGGCCATGGCAGTTGCCTTCAGACGGGCCGGACAGTTTTTTCAGCATTCCGCAGGCCAGAAGATTTTGGGCGATGTATTGTTCATGGGGGATGTGGCAAAAATGTATATGCCAGGCCATTTCAATATTGCAGATTACAGGCCGCACCGGGTAGATGGCGCAGAGGTTCGCGGCTGCGTCAAAATATCTGCAGGCGCCTGTGGCGCCATCCAGAAGCCATGCGTATTTTGGGCCGAACAGCTCCAGATGGCGGCAACAGGCGCCGCATTTGTCACAGGAAAATGCCACCTGCTATTGTGCCGGATGAGGCATCAGGAAGCCTTGGGCAATCTGGCCAGAAAGCTGTCCGTCCTGCCTATTTCCTCATAGACTTCGTCCGAATTGGCGAGTTTGACCTCCGGATCTTCCTCGCTGTTTCTGGTCAGTTTTGTCTTGCAGGCATTAAACAGCAGACCCACCAGATTGACTGTGATATTTGTGATCTGCTTTTCATCCTCTGTGAAATCCAGATAGTTTGTCCTGCCATTTATTTCCACAATCTGGCGCAGCTGGTCCAGATACTTTTTGTAGAAATTATTAAGGCCATCAATGGCATTGTAGAAATCCCCGGCCACTCGTCTGATATCACCCAGCCGCCCGGCTATCTCATTGGCCGCATCCTCCACGCGGCAGGCCTGGCTGTAGGCCTCATCCGCCTTGTCGCTCAATTTTGAGCCGCTGAAAGCGAAAACAGCGCCGCCAATGAGCAGGCCCACGCCCAGGGTGGATGCTCCCAGCAGGGTTGATCCCAGGGCCATGCCCCCGCCACCTGCCGCAAGGGAGCCGCCCCCAAGAAAGGCCAGCACCGCGTTGGTGGCCGCAACTCCGCTGAGGCTGGATATGGCCGTGCCGGTGGAGGCGGCCCCCACTGCCATGACAGCGGCAGTAGTCGCTCCGGAGGCGGCAAATCCGGCTGCTGCGCCAAGGCCGGCGCCACCCAGGCCCCCCAGCAGGGTGGCCGCGCCCACGGATGCCTGTTTCAGTTCATCCGGGGTAAAGGGGGCCACCTCCAGGCCTTCAAATTCAATTTCGGCAAATGTAGGACGATTGTGGATTTTCTCAAAGATGCTGGAGAACTCCCCAAACGAGTTGATTATCTCCAGCTCATAGGCGCCCACCTTGTCCATGAGCTCTATGGTGGACCTGTTTTCAGATTCCACCCGATCCTTGGCGCGATCATATTTGCTCTTGGCGAGATTCATGGTCTCATTGGCGTCATACATTTTTTTTGCGCCATAGGCTCCGGCGCCGATGCCAGCCGCGCCGGCCACCACCGCCACAGCTCCAAGAAGAAAGGGAATGGGCATTTTCAAAAACCTCCGGTCAAAAATTGGCGGTCACAAGGCATGTCCGCCCTGGGATTCCTTCCACTGTGAAAGACTGTCGCAGCCTCAACAAAAATTCAGCGTATTGTTTTTGTCCGCCATGAAATCGTCAAAGTCGCCTGAATAGGCCAGGGTGAAGCCATGCTCCCTGTAGATATCCAGCAGCCTGGCATTCAGGGCCTCATTGGAGAGGCCATCCAGCGATGCGCATATATCCGTGTAAAGCCGCGCCTCTTTTCTGAAAGCATCTATATCGATGGCATAAAGCGAAGCTGCGTACTCTTCAAAACGGGCTGCCTGTTCCCTGTAAAAACTGGTTATCTTCTCAATGCTGGGCATGGAATTCAAAAAGGCCACCAGCTTGGCCACTATTTCGCACCTGTCCAGAATATACAGCAGAGAGCAGGTAAGAATGCCCGAAACAAGAGCCCCGCAAAATGTCTGGAGCACCTCGCCAACGACAGGAATTGTTCCCAGGGGAGATTTGGCGATCATTTCGGAAACGAAAGTCCCCATGAGAATGGAGGCGCCTGTGGCCAGAACCTTGCATGCGGCCTTGATTCTGTCGCCCAGGCCATAACCGTCCGGATTGAAGATGAGAATTTTTATGGCTTCCACTATGGAAACCCATGTCTGGCGGATGATCCTGACTATGTTTTTGGCAGTGGTAAAGAAAATGTTGGACAGTGTGGTGGTAAGGCTGCTCAAGGCGCCGCTCAGGGCCCCATCCTTGAAGCTGGCCAGAAGATCCCTATATTTGGCCCTGGCATTGCCCACGCCCTTTTTGACGCCATTGCCAAGCGCTATGAACAGCTCCGAGGCTGCGAAGCCGCTCTCAAGCCGCATGAATTCAGCTTTGGCAGCAAACCATATTTCGGCGCAAACAAAACCCATTGCCTGCCTGAGCCCCATTTGCGCGCCCACCCTGCCGGCAGCCACGGCTGCATCACCAAAAAACCTGCCGCTGGTATAGTAGGCTGTCGCCAGTTTGCGCTCATAGGATCTGGTCGCCCGCTCATGCGCCCTGCGCATGTTCTGCTTTTGGGATTCCGGCATTTCCGGGTGGGCGGCTATGTATTCCTCAATGTCCACCGCGCCCATGGAGGCGTTGAGGCTTTTGTTTGTCCATGCGAGATTCTCATCGGCGTCCGCCAGTTTTTCGCCATCAAGCCTGGCCAGTATGCGCCCCTTGTCCTCATGGATTTTTTTTGCGGCAATGACGTGATCCAGCTCCGCGTTTTTGTTGGGATCCGCGCCTTTGGACTTGCCCAGAAAACCAAGCTCTGCGCCGGTGTAGGCGTCTGTGACTGTCTGGCCGGATTCGCGATATGCCAGCCTGGCATCCCTTTTTGTGTTGTTGTAATTGTTGTTGGCGCCCCTGTGATAGTCTGCTGGATCATATTTGGGATTGCGGTTGAAAGCGTCCTCATTGGCCCGGCTCTTCCAGCGCATGTCTTCATCCTGGCCAATTTTTCTGACATTGTGGATGGTGTCCACATCGCCGCCATGCTGATCCCTGACAATGAAATCAAGACCAAATGAAGTCACAAGCGACTGGACAATCACCCTCTCAAATTGCGTGAAAATGGAATCCACAACCGGTTCGGATGGGTCAACATCAAAATCCTTTTCCATCTCAATCGCCAAATTGGCTGCCATGTCTCATCCCCCAATGCTCAGGCAGTTTTCGACAATTTAATCAGCACAAGAGCCTCGCTACAGTCGCGGCGGCATATGTCTTTACACATCAGCCAATGCCATATATGGCATAATAAAATTCCATCTTATGGAATTTTGTGGAATTTTTTATATTTTTAAATTGGCCATGATTGAAAAGGCGGCTGTCATTGATCCGTTTCAATGCCGCTTCTGCTGGCCAATTTTGGCAATGCTGTCGGGTGATTTCTGGAAAATGTCACAAAAGACTGGAGAAGGCAATCGGGAAAATAGCAGGAAAAGAACAGGGAATACCAGAAACTGCCATCGGATACAGGAAGCAAAACGGTGGCAGTTTCTGTACGTATTTCGCGGAAAACAAGGCGCCTGGGGCGCTGGTTATTTCTTTGGGTCTGTTTTGAGCAGCTCCTGCATCAGGCTTTTGTACAGATCATATTGGGCGACATAGAATTCCGCAAATTTGTCTGCCGGTAAATAAAGTATTGTGCAACCCATTTTTTCAGCGGTTGCCTTGAACTCCGGTGATTCGGCAATTTTGCCCACAGCATCCGACAATTTTTTTATAATCTCCTGGGGAGTGCCATTGGGAGCATAGAGTCCCATCCAGTTGGAGAACACAGGAACTTCATAACCGGCCTCAAATATAGTGGGGACATCGGGGTAAATGGAGCTACGCTCCTTGTCCAGGTATACCAGCGGCTTGAGGTCAAACCGCTTTACCTCATTGGCTGAAGAGGCATGAAAATGCGTTGTGCCTCCGGCAATGGCCTTTAAAACATCGGCATTGGAGCGCTCCGGCACATATCTGCATTTAAGACCCATGTTCTTGAGTGCTGTATATGCTGCCAGATGCACCGCGCCACCGCGGCCAGGGCTGCCCATGACATATTTGTCGGGATTGGCCTTCACATCGGCTATCATTCCATTAACATCTTTCCAGGGCATCTTTTTGCTTGTGGCGAGGAAAAATTTTTCGTCAAACAGCAGGGCCACCGGCAGCAGATCATCCCTTGAGTACGGAAGCTTGCGCATGTTTGGCATGCCCACTGCCGGCCCTGGGGGCAGCCAGCCGAGGGTATATCCATCCGGTTTTGCCTTGGCAAGTTCTCCGGCTCCCAGGGAGCCGGTTGCGCCGGCCACATTTTTGGCTATGATATTGACTTTCAACTCCTTTTCCAGTTCATGCGCCAAAAGTCTGCCTGAGGCATCGGCAACACCACCGGCAGCATAGGGAATAATCAGGGTGATGGTTTTGTCCGGCCATGCATTGGCAGCCCGGGCCGGCAATGCCATGGCCAGCAGCATTACAGATGTCATCAGGCACAATAGCTTTTTCATCGTTCCCTCCTTTGGTAATGGCGTTCCATGTTGAGGTCACGCCCTGTTTCGCGTTTTTGCGATCCATTTTTTTATAATGGGCGCCACAAGCACAAGCGCCGTGACGCCAAAAAGAATCATGGCTATGGTGGAATATGTCAAAAAGGCAAGCCAGTCATGGCCGGCAAGGATAATGCCCTGACGCAGATTTATTTCCACCTGTTTGCCAAGCACGAGGCCAATGACCAGAGGTGCCACAGGCATGCCCCATATTCGCATTGTCAGGCCAAAAATGCCGGCGCAAAAAGCTACATACAGATCAAACACATTGGATCGGGCGCCCCATGCGCCAATCAGGCATAGCACAACCACCCCGGCGAATAGCAGTGGCTCCGGTGTGCGCAGGATACGCGCAAATGCCCGGGCAATGCCATATCCGCAGGGGATAAGCAGGATGCTGGCCAGTATCAGGGACACAAAGACCCCATAGACAACCACCGGATTGTCCACCATCAGTCTTACACCAGGCGTAATGCCCTGTATTGTCAATGTAGCCAGCATGATTGCCGTGACAGCATCCCCAGGCAGACCAAGAGCCAGTGTTGGAACCAGCGCGCCACCTGTCACAGCATTGTCGGCAGCCTGGGGAGCGATTACGCCATCCACTTCGCCCTGGCCCATTCTCTCTCTGTTCGGGGATGATCTTTTGGCCTCCGCATAGCTGATGAAACAGGAGACGGCCGCGCCTGTTCCCGGCAGGATGCCAATGGCTGTGCCAATGATGCTGGATTTCAGCAGGATTTTGCGTCTGGACCATATCATCCGGGGAGTGGGAAAACGCATGCCCATGAATTTGGCATCATTGAAGCTGGCCTTGTTGCCACTACCCGTGCTGGAGGCGCGATAAAGCACCTCGGATAAGGCAAACAGGCCAATGACCATGGAGATCAGTTCAAAACCGGCGGACAATTCAAACACGTCATAATCAAAGCGCAATTCGCCAAAGAGGGGATCCGAACCGGTGCCGGCGAGGAAAAGGCCAACAATGCCTGCCAGCAAGCCTTTTATGATATTGCCGCCGGAAACGCCTATGATGCAGGTGAGCGCCAGGAGAATCATGGCGAAAGTTTCAATGGGGCCAAAGTTCAGGGCGAAATCCGCCAGCCGTGGCCCCAGAATGATGAGGATGACACAGGAAAAAAGACCGCCGACCACAGAGGCGACATTGGCCCAGCCCAGGGCGATGCCAGCCTGGCCATTGCGGGTCATGGCATAACCGTCCAGTGTTGTGGCTGCCGCTTGTGGCGTGCCTGGCGTGTTGATCAGAATGGCAGATATGCTGCCGCCATACACAGAGCCGCAATAACAGCCAATGATTATGGCTATCCCTGCCATGGGCGTGATGTTGTAGGTAAAGGGCAGGCAGATTGAAATCGCAAGGATTGGCCCCAGGCCAGGGAGTGCGCCCACCAGCACCCCCCAGGCTGTGCCAGCCAGAAGCGCAGCCAGAAAGAATGGATCTGCCAGCTCCAGACATGTTTGCCAAAGTATATCCATCTTTTGCTCCCATGGGGTTGCCGTATGCAGTCAGGCCTGAATGCGGCAGCAATGGCATTTGGAAAACAATTCCTTTTCCCTTTTGCGGAACAGGTTTAAAGTGGCATTGCCGGCAGCTGCAGCTCCAATGCGTTGTTGAACAGCCACCAGATGGCGATGGTGAAGATCAGGGCCACAGGTACGAGCATTTTCCAGTCCCCATAACCGGTCAGACGCGCATAAAATATGAAAAAAAACAGGGATACAGGGATGAATCCGGCAACAGGTAGCAGGATCGCGGCCATTCCCAGCAGTATGGTAACTAGGGCAAGAGGCCTGAAATCCACATTAGCCAGGATATCTCGATTTTCCCTGAAGTCCATGATGCAGATGATTATGGAGAGGCCTAACCACGGCCACAGTAGCAGGCGCGGGAAAAACATGGGATCCTCACCAGGAGTGCCTACGTAAGGATATGTTTGCGCGGTATGCATCAGCACCAGACCAGCCAGCAGCATGCCCAGTCCGAAAAGGGAATTTTTAAAGCGTGCAAGAATCATGGTTATTCATTGCTCACGATTGTTTTGGGGAGGTTATTCAAAAAAATCATCCTGCGGCATCAGCACCGGTTCGCCACCGACATTGATTTGCAGGCGGTAATTTGGCAGCGGCCGTACGGGCACCTGGTCTGGAGTTTCCAACTGCGGGCACCAGTCATAAGGGTAGCGATGCGCGCGGAAAACCTTGCCGCCGGGATTTATGAATTCCCAGACAATATCGCCATCTCTTGTGACCTCAATTACCCGCCCCCACAGGAATTCAGCAATCAATGTATTGCCATTTGGCAGTCTGTCCGCTCCAGAGCAATAGGGGCTGAACAGCAGATTTCTGGTCAGAGTGGCTTCGTAGTTGTTGTCATGGTTGAGGCGGCGATCATTATAGCTCCATACCACTTCCATGCTGACTGGATCAATTTCAAGAACGCGGCTGTATGCCCGTGTGGCATTGTAATAGCCATCCGGAGAGCAGGGGGAAGGTGCGCCAAGGCCGGCCTGGCCACCATTGTCAAACAGCAGAATGTTCCCTTCTCCGGGCAGTCCGCGTGGAATCATATGCACATGGTGCTGCCCCACAATCTGGCCTATGTCCTGGTGTTTCTTGTCCGCCTCAAAATCGGGCCCAAGCCGCCAGACAATGTCGCCAGTGCGATGGTCGATAATAAAGGAGACATTCAGATTGCGAATGTCAGTTATGATATTTTTCGGGTGGAACCTCTCATCGCCGGCATCATACCATTTATTGGGGCCAAGCCAGTTGACATTGTTGCAATAGGTGGTTTTTACATAACCGGCATTGCCATATTCGGGAGCGCAGTGATAGTGCACATTTTTGGCGCAGGAAGCCACGCCCAACTGATCCCAGTGCTCCAATACCCCCCAGCTCCACAGACACTCTCCATTTTCATCAATCTGCAAGAGGAGGGAGTCTGCAATGGGCAGGGGAGACATTTCCCTGTCGTGACAGGTTCTGGTGGAGTTGAGCAGGGTTATGCCATTGCGCGCTGGCGCCATATTCGGGATGTAATACCCCGTGGGGCTGCCTTCACGCTGAAAATCATGATGAACCCTGGCGCTCTCCACCATTTCCCCGTTCTCCAAATCCTGCAGCTTCTCGCCTTTTGCATAGGACCAGAGCACATTGCCATCCCAGTCCATCTGGGTGAGATTGAGGCCGTCCAGCCAGTAGCCAGGCATGAAACCGGTTGTGCCCAGAATATCACCCCCAGGCAACAGTTTGTTGTCAAAACAGCCCATCATTCCCGGCCATTTATGCGCCAGCCTACCATTCATGTCATACAGGGCGGCCCCTCTGGCGCTGCTTGCGCCGGGGTGGGAGGGGATAAGGGTATAGCCATTGAAGCAGCGCTCCGGGTCATAGCGCACAACGCCGCTAACCCCCACCCGCCAATAATCATTGCCCATATTTTGCCCTCCCTAAATAAGATTTTTCAGAAAACGTTTTTGCGGAGCGCCCCCTGGCAATGCAGGGACCAGGAGGCCTCATTTAACTTTTTGCAAATAGGTTGCCAGCGAATTAATAATATAAATACAATAAGTTATACTGCAGAACCTTTTTTGATGTTGCAGATTTGAAACATCAGGACAAAAGGTTTTGGCATTTGCATTGACATTGCCAATTTTTTCACGTTACGCAAGTGCAACATCATATTTCATAAATGTAACATTTTCAGGGAATGATCATGTCTCGTGAGCATTATATTCTGCAAAATGAGCGCATAGGCCAGTTGCTTGAGAAACATTTCGCTTTATTGTTTATTCCAGCCTGCATTTTCGATGCCTCAGGCAAGCTACTGTTTACCAGTTCTGGTGCTGAAAAACTTCTTCGTGCAAAAGAAGGGAGCACCATGCCGGAGGCTCTGTTTACAGGTGCTGAATTTTTTCTTGATGCAGCTTTAAAAGGGGATTGGCAGGCCCTCAAGATACATTATGGCCCAAAAAGGGTTTATGAGCGTGCTGGGATGGTGACTGTGTTCGATATGGCCAATGGCTGTCTGCTCATCTATGGTTTTGAGGATTGCAGCGTCCACTCCGGGGAGGGAGGAACGAAGGAAAGGCTAAGATTTGCGGCCAGGGCCGAATTGGATCATTACGATTTTTCCATTTCTCCGCCAATACCTTTCCATGCGCTCCTGCGGCATTTCCATCGCCATCCTGAAGCCAGCCTCGCAATTCTGGACAACAGGTCATATTATTATCTTAGCCCCCAGGTTATCTGGAACTATTTTAATATGGATGTCCCATCATGGCAGATTCCTGGCGCGCCCATGTACCAGTTCCTGGCTACGGAGGATGCGCAGCGGCATATGGCCGCCCTGGATAGCATCCCCGCCAACACCACCCCGGACAAACCCCTTCTCTGGCACCAGAAGCGCCCGGGAGGGCGGCAGGGCTGCATACGCGCGTGGCCGGGGATTTTCACCGTTCATGGCCAAAGGGTGAACTTCTCCCTGATTCATGACATTTCGCCTGAAACCGCGGAGTTTGGAAAGGAAGATGGCGGCCTTACGGAGAAGATCAGGGAAAAGCTGCAAATGTTTGCCTCCGTTTCCGCGCCAATGGCCTGCGCGGTGCGGCAGTTGCGCAAGGCCGCGGCCTGCGCCATGCCGGTCTGCATAATGGGAGAGACAGGCACTGGCAAAACACAGGCAGCCGGGCTCATCCATGAAGCCGGGCGCCAGGGTAAAGGGCCCTTCATAGCCATTAATTGTGGCGCAATTCCTGAAGCTCTTTTTGAAAGCGCTCTCTTTGGCCATGTGCGCGGCGCATTTACAGGCGCCATGCAGCACAGAAAGGGAGCCATGGCCCTTGCGGCTGGAGGCACTTTGCTGCTGGATGAAATAGGAGAGCTGCCCATCTCCTGCCAGGCCAAGCTGCTGCAGGCCTTGAGCGAGCGCAAGTTTCGCCCGGTTGGCTCGGATCAGAGCCAGGATTGCCGGTTTCGGCTTATTGCCGCCACCAACAGGGATCTGCATGCCCTTGTGGAAAAGGGGCTTTTCCGCGAGGATTTATATTATCGCATCCATGTCTTTGAAATTTTTTTGCCGCCATTGCGGGAACATCTTGAGGATATTCCGAGTCTTGTGCAGGCATTTTGTGCCACCCACCAGCTCCGCTGCAACTTTTCCAGAAAGGATTTGGCAAAATTGATAAGCCACAGGTGGCCAGGCAATATCAGGGAGCTGGAAAATGTTGTCCTGCGCTATGCCATAGAAGGCAACCTGGACTTTTTCGTGCCGGATGAGGCAGAACAGAGCGACATCCGCGGAACGCTCAGGGAACGCCTGCTGGCAGCCGAGCGGCAGATAATCATCGCCACTCTGGAGCGCCAGCACTGGAATCGCACCCTTGCCGCCAGGGAACTGGGAATATCACGCGTGACACTATTCCGCAAAATACGCGATCTGCACATTTAATTGGATAAGTGCTTGCGCCTGCAGGAATGGAAAAAATAACAAAAAAGCCAGGGCAGCCCTGGCTTTTTCAATATCAGCTTGGTGGTGTTTTATTTTTTATTCTTCTTTTTTGCCGGGTAGAGAACGAGGTTCCAGTACGCCACATAGAGGGGCAAAACAATGAACATCATTATATAGGCCCAGTTTTTGGTGTACAGGAAATAGCTGTAAAAGGTTGGAAATTCCATCAGCCTCTCCTTTTATTGTTACAGGGGCAATCGCGATTCATCAGTCTTTGCCGTGTCATCATGCCCTAGTCATGCTCCTCGCCGCGGAAATTGGGATGCTCATACAGCACCGGCATATTGTAGACGATGAAGCGGTACACGGTGACTATCATGGTCACCACAAAGATTGATATGCATATTTCCCAGATGCTGGGGAAATAGCGCTCCGCCGATGGCAGCTTCCAGTTGAAGGCGATCATGGAGACATTGAAGCGGTTCAGCACAATGCCCATGACCGTCAGCACGGAGGTGTAGCGGCAGAGCTGCACATTGCCATCGCGCGCGCCCTTGGCGTACAGCATGGCCGGCAGCAGCACAAAGCCCAGCATCTCCACCAGCCACCAGGCGCCATAGCCGGTCAGCACCAGCGGCAGGTTGGCCTGCACCAGCATGTCGATCAGCTTGAGCATGAAATAGGCGAACAGAATGAAGGATGCGGCCCTGGAAAAGCCCAGAACAACCCCGTCGGCCTCGCGCAGGTGGGTGGCGTCCATGTACTGATGCACACCCTTGTGGGCAAAGAGACCTTCAAATATGACCATGGATGCGCCGGCTGCCATGGAGCTCACAAAGAAGAACATGGGCATGAACGGCGAATACCAGAGCGGGTGCAGCTTTTCCGGCGCTATGAGATAGAGGGAGCCCAGGGATGACTGGTGCAGGGTGGAGAGGGTCACGCCAAAGATTGTCAGCAGGATTGTGATTTTGATGACCCATTTGCGCAAAGGCAAAATCCAGGGGAATTTGACCGAGAGCCATTCCATTGGCGCCACCGAGAACTCGATGAACAGCACTGTCAGATATGTGGCCACGCACAGGCCCACTTCAAATAGCACCGATGTCGTGCCTGGAAAGAAGAACATGAAGGGCAGCCTCAGGGGATGGCCCAGATCGTACAAAAGCGCCACCACCACAAAGGCGTAGCCCAGAAAGGCCGTTGTCACTGCCGGGCGCACGGCGGAATGATACTGCTTCATGCCCATGACATAGACGGCCACGGTGGTGAAATAGCCGCCTGCCGCCAGGCACACGCCGCAGAGCAGGTCAAAGCCGATCCACAGGCCCCAGGGCTGGTAGTCGTCCAGGTTTGTCACCGAGCCTATGCCCACGGTGAAGCGGATGAGGGTTATTATGAGGCCAATGCCAAGAATCGCCCAGGTGACAAGGTTGCCCGGGGTTTTGGTCAGCAGTGGCTCAATATTGAAGAGTTTGTCTTTTGTTGGAATGATGATGCCCTGACTTTCCATTATTTGTTCCCCCCATGGGCTTCTTCTTCCCTTGCCTTGAGGGCTTCTGTCATGGCCCTGCGGGCCCGGTCGGCCGCGGCCTGGCCCTCGGTTTCCTCAATCTTGCGCACCGCGGCATCCACTGCTGCGGCCACATCGTTGCGCGCGTCATTCACGGCAGCCTCGGCGGCCGCCCTGTTCATGGCCTCGCGCCTCTTGGTTATGGCATAGGCGCCGCCAAAGACCACAGGCCAGAAGGCGACTATCATGGGCACGGCGCCAAGAGCGCCATAGGTCAGCTCGCCCATGGGCTGGCTGCCAAGATGGGCGTCAAGCCCCATCTGCTCCATTTCGGAGCCTGTCACGGCCGCGTCATCCACCGGCCCCGCCGGGGCGCCGGCCGCGGGCACCAATACCATCCAGGCCGTGCCGCCGGCATCATGCTCGCCATAGACATAATTGACATATTTGCCGGGGTTTTCGGCCATTCTGGCCCTGGCGATCTTGATGAGATCGCTGCGCCTGCCAAAGGTGATGGCATCCACCGGGCAGGCTTCCACACAGCCGGGGAGCTTGCCTTCCTTCAGCCTTGGCTCGCAGAAGGTGCATTTCTGCACCAGCGGGTCCCAGGCCAGATCATACTGGAAGCCGGGGATGTTGAAGGGGCAGGCCACCATGCAGTAGCGGCAGCCCACGCACTGGGAGCCGTCATAGACCACCGCGCCATCAGGCAGCTTGGAGAAGCATTTGGCGAAACAGGCGGAGGCGCATGCCGGGTCATTGCAATGAAAGCATTGCAGCTTGCGGAAATAGGGCCTGCTGTTCACCTCATACTTGTTGACAACTGTCCAGGCATAGGCTGTGGTGCGGCGCCTGGTGCTTGTGACTTCAAGATCGGTAAAGGGTTTTTCCGGCATGGGCAGATTGTTCACCTGCTGGCATGCGGCCTCGCAGCGGCGGCAGCCAATGCAGCGGGTGGTGTCATGCAGCACCCCGTAGCTGTCTTCATAATAGGGAAAGGTATGCGGCGCCGATTTTGCAACCTTTGCAGTGCCCAGGGCGGACACAATGCCGGAGGCGCTGAGGATGGCAAGAAATTTTCTTCTGTTCATGGCCTCCCCCTATTTCGACGCGCCCTGAACCGGGCGGAGCTTGTGGCAGGTTGTGCAATCTGTGTTGCGCGGGCGCGCCACATTCATGTCCTTGTGGCAATTCATGCACTGCAGGTGGTACGCGGCCATGAGGCTGGGCCGGCCCGGATGCTCCTTGTCAATGCCAATGGAGTGGCAGCTGGAGCATTTGGGCGGAGTGGTGGACGCCGGGCTGTGATGATGACAGGTGACGCACATGGTGGCCGGGTCATTGTGGAAGGCCTGGGCCAGCTCGCTGTTTTTCACACGCGCCATGAGATCGGCCACATGATGCCTGTGGTTGAACACGCAGGGCTCGTACTTGCCGGAAAGGGCGCTGATCTCCACCTTGTAGGGGGCAACCATTGGCGACCAGTACTTGGTATGCGGCCGGGCCGCGGCAGTCTCCGCCGCAAGCTGCTCGTTGACGCCGTCAGGCAGCTTGCCCTGGATGCCGGCCTGGAGCTGCTGCGCGGTCATGCGCGGGGTTATGCTATGGCATACCACACACCACTTGTCGCTTTCGCGGGCATTGCGCACAAGCTGGCCATGGCAGCCGGCGCAATTTCTTTGCTTCATGGTGTTTTCATGACAGCTCACACAGCTGGAGGGCGTACCATCCTTGCGGGGCGCGATTTTGACCGCGTGCATTGCTCTTTCCAGAGTGATGTTGCCGCCTTCGGGGCTGCCCTCAATGGTGTGGCAGGTGGTGCATGCGATAGGATCGCCGGTATGGTGGCAGACCATGCAATCCTTGTTGGCTCGGCTCATCCATTTTTCATGCACAACATGATTGAAGGCCACAGGCGGCATTGCCGCGGCCTTGGGATTGGGTTTTTCGCCCACTGGAAAAATGACAATGGCTGATGGGGCTCCGCTGTCGGTCGGCTCCAGGGGGGCCGCCATTGCAGGGCCGCATCCCAAAGCCGAAAGACATGCCGCCCCAGCCAGGGCCACAGCCGCCAGCAAAAGCAGTTTTGTGCCTTTCCTCATGTGCTTGTCCTTTTAAAAACATAGCCATATGCCCGCCCTGGCCACAATGCCATGGCGGCCGCCCGCCCATGCGGAGGGAAATTATTGAGTTCAAGCGTAGCCCACAGCAGGTATTCCGTCAAGATATCCACAGAAATATGGTTAACCGCCGGGCACCCAAGTCTTTAAAGGTGAAGGTCTAACATTGCAATTTTACAGCATTAATATCGCAGCGTTAAATTTATGCCCTTGCGCGTCTTGCGGATTGGGCCGCAAAAATATAGCCTCAGTCCCGATCCGATCATTCTTTGGCTGCCCAGGCCCCAAACCATATAAAATCCGGCTCTGCCGCATACATAACCCTGTGGACTGCCGCCATGCTGCCTCTTGAAACACTGCTGCTTTTTATTCCCACCATCACCGTGCTAGTCATCCTGCCCGGCCCGGATTTTGCCATAGTCAGCAAAATATCCCTGCTGGATGGCCGCGCCCACGGGCAGGCCGCCGCCTTTGGCGTTGCCCTGGGCATCTGCGTGCACACGCTTCTGGCCATGTTTGGCATTTCGGCGATCTTTGCCAGATCGGCCATGCTGTTCAATCTGCTGAAATACATTGGCGCCCTGTATCTGTTTTATATCGGCATCAGGGCCATTGCCCAGAGTTTCAGGCTAAAGGCCACGCGGCCAGCGCAGGATGCCGGTTTGCCAAAGCCGGAAACATCCAGAAAAAGTCTGTGGGTTTCCTTTCAGGCCTCTTTTTTGACAAATGTGCTCAATCCCAAGGCCATTCTCTATTTTATGGTCCTTTACCCGCAATTTCTGGTGCAATCCCTGCCCATGGCGCCGCAGTTTCTGGAGCTGGGCCTGATTACAGCGCTGATCTGCATAGCCTGGTATGTCACCCTTGCCTGCATCCTGGCCAGAATAGGCAGCCTGTTTGCCAGCAGCGGCTTCCAGAAATGGCTTTTGCGCGTAACAGGCGGCATATTCCTGACCTTTGGCCTTAAACTGGCCCTTCAGGACCAGGGCTGATCCGTTTATCCGGCAGGCTGCCAGTCTGGCGCGGCAATGGGGACAGCCCAAATCAGTAGGGCACCGCGCCGGTTTGCCCCGCGCGCCTTTATGTTTTAGTAGAAAAGAGGCGGAAAAAATTCAGGGACATTTTTTATTTAAAAAAGGTGGCGCATGAATTACGAAACCGGATCGCTTGTGTCTTTCAGGGGGCGGGAATGGGTGGTTCTGCCGCCGCTGGATGCGGACACCATCATGCTCAAGCCCCTGGGCGGCGTGGATGCCGAGATAGTGCGGATTTTTCCGGATCTTGAGCCTGTGGCGCCGGCCACATTCTCCCCGCCGGATCCGGCCAGGGTTGGCGATGCCTCCTCCTGCGCCATTCTCCGGGATGCCGTGCGCCTGGGCATGCGCGCCACCACCGGGCCCTTCCGCTCCTTTGGCCATATGGCAGTGGAGCCGCGCCCCTACCAGCTTGTGCCCCTGCTCATGGCCATGCGCCAGCCAGTCATCCGCCTGCTCATTGCCGATGATGTCGGCATTGGCAAGACAGTGGAGGCCCTGCTCATTGCCAGGGAAATGCTGGACCGCGGCGAAATCGAGCGCCTGGCCATTCTTTGCCCGCCCCAGCTGGCCGAGCAGTGGCAAAAGGAGCTGGATGAAAAATTCCACATAGATGCCGAGCTTGTGCTGCCCTCCACAGTGAGCCACCTGGAGCGGGGCCTGGGCATAGGCACATCCCTTTTTGAAAAATATCCCTTCACCATAGTCTCCCTGGATTTCATCAAGTCCGAGCGCCGCCGCGACGAGTTCCTGCGCGTCTGCCCGGAGCTGGTCATAGTGGACGAGGCCCATGCCTGCGCCTCGGCCACAGGCGGCCGCGGCCGCAAGCAGCGCCATGATCTTGTGGCGGAGCTGGCCAAAAATCCCGACCGCCACATGATCTTTGTGACAGCCACGCCACACTCCGGCAAGGATGATGTCTTTCGCTCCCTGCTGGCCTTTTTGAATCCCGAATTCAGCGATCTGCCCGATGATCTGGCAGGCCCGGCCAATGAAAAGGCCAGAAGGCGCCTGGCGGAATTTTTTGTGCAGAGGCGCCGCGGCGACATCCGCGCCTTTATGGATGCCAGAACGCCCTTTCCCGGCCGCAAGGCCAGGGAAATCACATGGAATGCGGACGATGGCTGGCGCAGGCTTTTCAACAGGGCCCTAAATCTGGCCAGGGACAACATAGCCGGCAGCCAGGATGGCAGCCTGTGGCGCCAGCGCATAAGCTGGTGGTCCGCCCTGGCCCTGCTGCGCTCCGTTTCGTCCTCTCCCGCGGCAGCCCAGCAGACTCTTGTGAACAGGTCCCTGGGCGTGGATGCGGACATGGCCGAAAATGTGGACCAGCTGGACATGCTGGGCAGCCAGGCAGTCTATGATCTGGACAGCGGCGATGAATCCGCCATCATGGACAATCTGCCAGGCTCGGACGAGTCCGGTGACAGGACCCCGGCCAGGGCCCGTTACAGGGAGCTGGCCAAACTGGCAGGATCCCTCATGGGAGAAAAGGACGCCAAGCTGCAGCAGCTCATACCACATCTGAAAAAACTGCTTGCGGATGGCTACTCGCCCGTGATCTTCTGCCGTTTTCTGCCCACAGCCGACTATCTGGCCGCGGAGCTGCGCAAGGCCCTGCCCAAATGTGAAATCGCGGCTGTCACCGGCGTGCTGCCGCCATCCGAGCGCGAGGCCCGCGTGCTCGGCCTGGCCGAAAAGGAAAACAGGCTGCTTGTCTGCACGGACTGCCTCTCCGAAGGCATCAACCTGCAAAACAGTTTTAATGCGGTCATCCATTATGACCTGTCCTGGAATCCCACCCGCCACGAACAGCGGGAGGGCCGCGTGGACCGCTTTGGCCAGCCCATGCCGGAGGTGCGCGTCATCACCTGGTGGGGGGCGGACAACCCCATGGACGGCATGGTGCTGGATGTGCTGCTGCGCAAGCACGAGGCCATCCGCAAATCCCTGGGCATATCCGTGCCTGTGCCGGAGGACAGCGAGCAGATAATGGAGACCCTCATCAATGGCCTGCTTCTGCGCAAACAGAAGGGAGCGGGCGACAGAAATATGCTCCTGCCAGGCATGGAGGAATATGTGGAGCCTGTGAAAAAGCAGGTGGCGCAGGAATGGGACGCCGTGGCCGCCAGGGAGCAGAAGCGCTCCGGCACCCTCTTTGCCCAGCAGACCATCAAGACCGATGCCGTGGCCAATGTGCTGGCAGAGGCGGATTTCGCCGTGGGCAATGCCGGGGCCGTGGAGCGCTTTGTCTCCGCCGCCTGGCCCCTGCTTGGCGGCGTGCGGAAACAGGTGACAAGGGATGGCCAGAGCATCAGCTCATGGTCCTTTGACTCCCTGAGCAGGGAGCGCTGCGCCGGGCTGGATCTGCCTGGCGATAATGATGCCTTTGTCTTCAGCCTGCCTGCGCGCCCTGGCCAGACCTTTCTGACAAGAACCCACCCGCTGGTGGAGCAGCTGGCAGCCTGGCTGGCCCAGAACTCGCTGGACCCCCTGGGCGATGACATTCTGGCCCGCTGCGGCGTCATGCGCACCAAAAGCGTAAGCCGCCGCGCAACCCTGCTGCTGTGCCGCTTTCGCTTTCAGATAACCACCAGCGGCGATGTGGAGAACACCAGCCTTGCCGAGGAATGCCTGCCTCTGGCCTTCTCCGGCCTGGCCAAAAACGCGGACTGGCTGGATGAGGAGGCAGTGGACAGGCTCATGCAGGCAGAGCCGGACGAAAACATGAGCGGGGAACAGGCCGGCAAATGGATTGGCGAGGCGGTGCGGGAGCTGCCCCTGCTTGAGCCGCATCTGGCCGAAATCCAGAAACTGAGGGCGGCCCACCTGCTGGAGGAGCACCGCAAGGTGCGCGATGCCTCGAGAACACGCAATCTGCGCTACAGGGTGCAGGCCCAGGGGCAGCCGGATATTCTTGGAATATTTGTCTATTTTCCGGTTTTTGCGCAAGCTATGTGACTGGCATGAAAAAAACCGCCTTTTTCCCCAATATCCATAGCCAGGGTGCGCTTTTGCCC
>CAJUMQ010000009.1:0-1286 GCA_910587035.1 uncultured Desulfovibrio sp.
CAAAAAACAAGGCTAACAATATTCTATTATTAGGTACCGGTAACGTCGATCCTATGATATTGAATTTTATTGATATTGGTTCAAAAATATATTGGATGGAATCTCCAAAGGTACAAAAAAATAAAAACTTTAATTCGGCTGTTTTGTCAAATTATAATTATCTTTCAAGCGTAGATACTAATAAATTTACTAATATTGTTCTTGATTCGAATATATACTTTTATAAACCCGGGCTCAGAATTGATCCTGACTTTTGGGGACATATCATCTCAAAGATAGATAAAATTAAATACTTAATAGATGACAAAATATCAAGGGACACTATTAGCAATACTTTGAATTTCTATGTCCCTGGGAATTCAAAACAACTCATTCATGACGAATTATTACTCTCAATAAGAAATCTAGGTCATAATATATTAGAATATGGTGCATCTTTAAATGAGTACAAATTAATATTAAAAAAATTTTCAACTCTCCTGCCTGATATCGTTTTATCGATTAATTTTCGTGGGCTTGAACCAGAGGGGAGAATTTTCAATTTTTTCACTAATCTGAGTATCCCCGTAATTATATGGTTTGTGGACAATCCATATAATATATTATCTTCTGTGAAACTGCCATGGTGGAAGCATGCCTACATTTATGTAACAGATCCCTCATTCATAAAAGAATTAAAAGATCTGGGTGCAAAGCATGTAGATTTCCTGCCGCTTGCTGCCAGTTGGCATATGTTTAAAAATACCTCTATGCCAGGTAATGAATCTCCTTTATTTATAGGACGTTCTGAATTTCCCGATAAAAAAAACTTTTTTAAAGGTACTCAGTTGGATATGGAGGCTTATAATCGTGGGATAAACATTTTTGAAAACAATTATCAACGAGAGAAGATACCAGATTATCACTGGTGGGTAAAAGCTTTAAATTGTGGTTTATGGCCCAGGGATAACCGACGTAATGCCGCTTTGGCCGCTGAAAATATATCAATGTTGAATCGTTTACGTTGGATCAAAGAGGCTTTAAAAAGTGGATTAAGAATATATGGAGATTCTGGATGGAATAAATTTTTCCCAGAAACAAATATCAATAAGCCTATTGATTATTACGGCAGTTTGGCAAGTCTATATGGGAATGCACAAGCTGTATTAAATGTCACAAGCTGTCTATTGCCACAAAGTCTTAATCAAAGGCATTTTGATGTTTGGGCTGCGAATGGGTTTTTATTAACAGACAATACTGAAGGATTAAATATATTTCCTGATCACCTAACTAAATCTATAAAATTA
>CAJUMQ010000009.1:1296-80533 GCA_910587035.1 uncultured Desulfovibrio sp.
CAAGATTTTAATAAAAAAATAATATACTTTAATAAAAACATAACTGAAAGGAATGAATTAAAACGAGAATGGCATAATTATATTATTAATAATCATACTTATGATAAACGGATAAGTAAAATAATCAACGACTGCATACGTTAGACTCTATATACTACTATATTATCATAGTAGTCAAAGCCTATTTGATCATATTGAATAGAACGATTGATAAGGTGAAAATTTGCCTCATCCATAATATGGTTTGGCTTTGCCATGGGAGGATATTCCAAATGGTAATGAGCTGACTCTACCTTATTGGTAGCATGGATCATTTGCAAGCAAATTACATCTATCGGAGTAATCATCTCTTCTCTCCAAGCTATTTTATTATAAAAGCTCAATAGAAATTAACATTTTATTTCTATTAACAAATTTTTAAAAAAATTGCAAACTGCCGAGGTATCATCTATGGAAGTTTTTATAAGAAAATATAATGTTTTTGATATCAAAAATATGGTCGATATTTGGAATGAAATTGTAAACGAAGGAAATTCTTTTCCCCAAAATGAAAATTTAGACTTTATTTGCGGCGAAAAATTTTTTGAACAACAAACTTATTGTGCAGTTGCTGAAGATTCTAAAACAAATGAAATAATGGGATTATATATATTACATCCAAATAATATCGGACGGTGTTGTCATATCGCAAATGCAAGCTATGCAGTAACAAAAAGAATGCGAGGTAAAGGAGTAGGCCGCGCATTGGTTATTGATAGCCTTGTATCTGCATCTAAATATGGCTTTAAGGTAATGCAATTTAATGCTGTTGTTGTTAATAATTATAGAGCAATACGCCTATATAAAAATTTGGGTTTTACCCAATTGGGCAAAATACCTAATGGATTCAAACTTGGCGATGATACATATGAAGATATTTATCTTTTTTACTATGATTTACAAAATTTGAAATGTATAGATATTTAAATAATTACGATTTTCCTTCCATTTGAAAATCAAGCATTATCTCTCCTTTGGTTTTGAAATTTGCATTATTATTTGCACAGGAAACTATAAATAAAGATAAAATAAGGGTTATAATAAAAAATTTAGTTGTTTGCATTATGTTCTTGGGCTATTCGAGCCCCAGGTGATACATTATTTGTAATCCATACATTACCGCCGATAACTGCACCACTACCTATTGTAACCCTTCCAAGTATGGTTGCACCAGCGTACACAATGACGTTATCCTCAAGTATTGGGTGACGCGGTACACCTTTTATAAGTGTACCATTTTCATTTTTGGGGAATGAGAGTGCTCCAAGAGTGACCCCCTGATAAATACGACAGCCATTACCAATTATACACGTCTCCCCAATTACTACCCCTGTACCATGGTCTATAAAAAAATTTTTTCCTATCTGAGCACCCGGGTGTATATCAATACCCGTGCTTGAGTGAGACATTTCAGCAATGATTCGTGGTATTAGGGGCATATCCAGTTTATATATTGCATGCGCGATTCTATGATGGAACATGGCTGTAATTGAAGGATAACAAAATATTGTTTCCCCAGGACTTTTTGCCGCTGGATCACCTTCATACGCTGCGAGAACATCTCCAGAAAGCATATCCCTTAATTCTGGAAGATTCAGCATAAATTGATTTGCAGCCTCTCGCCCTTCTTTTTCACAGCCTAGACATCTACTCTTTTTACAATCAAAGCATAATCCTGCTATCAGTTGGCTTGTGAGCAATTGATGGACATTATCCAGATGCGCAGTCATATGATAATGCAAAGTATCAGGAGACAGATTCTCATTGCCAAAATATCCAGGGAATATGACGCTTTTAAGAAGACTAATAATTTTATGCAGGATGTCGAGAGAAGGCAATGCCTGATCGCTTTTATGATAAAGAGCGTTTACTGCAGAAGGTTTGCATAATTGAAGTGATATATCATTCAGCTTTATAGAATTCATTTTGTATCCGATGATAAAGATGCCTTAATCCATTTGATCAATATATAACCAGCATGCAACAGAATGTGAGCAATTTATATTTACTTTTACTGGTAGCTTCGTCTGACAAATTTCCATCGTGTTGGGGCAACGGGGATGAAACGGACATCCTTGTGGCATTCCAAAAATAGAAGGAACAGTTCCATTGATGGTGGGTAGCCGTTCGAAATTCATTGATGAAATTGAGGGAGCGGAGTTAATCAAACCCTGTGAATAAGGATGTAATGGATGCATAAAAAGCTCCTGACATGTTGCATACTCTACAAGAGTGCCGGCATACATCACTCCAACATAGTCTGCTACATCTGCGACAATCCCCAAATCATGTGATATAAGCAAAACAGAGCTATTATTTTGTCGACTCTCATCCACAATCAATCGTAATATCTGACCCTGAATGGTAGCATCCAGCGCTGTTGTCGGCTCGTCAGCAAGTAATAATTGCGGCTGGCATGATAAAGCCATTGCAATCATAACTCTTTGTCTCATGCCTCCAGAAAGTTGATGAGGATAATCGTTATATCTCTTTTCTGGGGCTGGGATACCTACCCTAGAAAACAGTTCAATAACCTTTGCTTTTGCTACCTCCTGATTCAGTCCTAAATGCGCAATCAGCGGCTCCGTACATTGTTTTCCAATGGGCAACACCGGATTCAATGAGGTCATCGGCTCCTGGAAAATCATACCTATCTCTGCACCCCGGATTTTACACAAATCCTTTCCTGAGAGGGTCAAAAGATCAATATTATTAAAAAATATACTCCCCGACAGAAGGGCATTCCCAGGAGTAAGACGAAGTATGGCCTTGCAAGTCAGGCTTTTGCCACAACCAGATTCACCAACAAGGCAGGTAATCGTTGATGCGTTTATTTCAAAATCCAAATTTCGCACTGCCTCAAGGCGCTTGAAACTGGATTGAAAAGAGATACTCAAATTTTCAATTACCAGCAAAGTATTTGATGAATACATCAACGATTTACCTGGGCATTACGCAAGCTGGCATAAGCTTCTCTCATTGCCAGATAAGGATCTATCGATATTGAACGTAAATCTTCATATGCCGGTAGGACATCGCCAAGATCATTAAGGCGCAACACCAGTTCACTGCCAGTGGAATATTCCCATGGATAAACATAGAAAAGTGGATCTGTAAAACAATCGCCAATACGCCCGAAAGTATCTCTTAGAGAGCTTGGGCCTATAAAAGGCCATATGATATAAAATCCTTGCCCAAAGCCCCATTTACCCAATGTCTGTCCAAAGTCTTCTCCTGATGGGTCAACAGGAACAATGGTTTTTTTATCTTCTGACAAATTTACCAATCCTGCGCTTCCCATTATGTTCATCATAAATCGTGAGAATTCGACACCAGCTTCCAGAAATTTAAATTGCAAAATACTATTGATAAAACGTTTAGGAAACATAATATTATAAAATATATTTCCAAGCCCTGTCTGAACAAATTGTGGTACAATGTAAGTCCAGCCTCTATATACCGGATTTGCAATATGCATGTAAAAAATATCATTAAACTTGAACCAGAATCTATTCCAGGGCTCTATGGGATCCGCAATGGTATTAACAGGATTATCATCATAATCATCAAGGTTATCAACTATGTTGACATTATTATTTTCACGTACGGTAACTGCACCTGGAGCCAAGGAGGGGCTTTCAGTGTAAACAACGGAAGGCGCCAAAGGCCCTCCTGGCGTCAGCTTGCTTTGGATCGAAGCCTGCTCAAGAGCCCTGGCGTTGGCCTGAGCCGCAATGCCTGGCTTGCCAGCGTCTTGCGCCCCCCACACATGCGATGAAAAAAATAATCCAAGATTCAGGCCAATAAAAATCGTTATGCAAAACTTGGTTAAGGATTGTGTGGCAGATAGCATTTTATTTACCATTTTCTGGAGATTGCGCAACGACTTCTCGCGCTTTGGCTTCAACCCTGGCAATAAGCTGATCCGGAGTGGCACTATTTAAGATATCCTGAAATTGGGTACGATAATTCTTTACAAGGCTAATATTCTCGATAATCACATCATATACACGCCAATGCCCATCCTTATACAGCATCCTGTAATATACAGGTGTCTTTTTACCATTTTTCAATGTAATGGATGTTCTCACCTCAACCAATTTGCCATCAGGAGATGCCATGGTATTGCCATACGTAACCTGCTCCCCATTGTACCCAGTGATCTTGTTAAGGTAGGTATTGAACAATAAATTGGCAAAGGAATCGCTGAAGCGTTTCTTTTCTGATGCATTAAAAGTTCGCCAGCGTGGCCCTACAGTGCGTGAGGAAAATTCACCAAAATCAAAAACCTTGTAGACTTCTGCCTCAATTTGCTGGCGTAAAGCATCCCGAGTGGATGGATTGGCAAAATCGGGATTTTTGATACATGTCAAGATCTGATTGACTGCAGTTTCCAGGGTAGTTTTTGCATCTGCCGGGTTTTCGGCAGCTATACTGCCCACAGGAGAACTGATGGACAGGAAAATGGTTAATACAAGGCTTGCGCCGGTAAATATATAACGCTGAAATAGGGCAGACTGCAAATTCATTTCACACCTCCAAAGGCGTATTTGCTGATGAGGGATTCGAGATCCATGGGAGATTCAGTTTCCGTGATGGTGTCACCAGGTTTCAGCTCGTTTTCAGAGCCGCCTCTAGAAAGGGAGACATATTTATCTCCTATGAGTCCACTTGTCTTGATAGATGCCATGCTATCATCAGAAAGATGCAGATTTTTGTTGAGCTCCAGTTTGACAATGGCCTGGGATCTTAAGGGATCTGGATCCAGAGTAATACCTGTGACGCGACCAACAGGAACTCCTGCCAATTCCACATCCGCACCTGTCCGTAAACCCGTGGCAGAATCAAATCTTGCGGAAAGTTCAAACCCCTTATGCGAGAAAAGTTCCATTCGTCCAAGTTTTATGGCCAGGTAGCCAACACATAAAAGTCCGATGATTACAAAAATGCCTACTGCGGTATCTCGATACTGATTCATTTCCCATCCAGGAATTTTATATTTACCAAATAATATCTGTGACACATGAGCGCATCAGCGCTATCCTCTGAATGATCATTTGCCAAAAATGCATGTTTTTTGGCTCATCCCAACGCTTTTGGCAGTGTACCAGACGGTAGACTGGCAATAGAAGCAAATGCATAATCAATTATAAAATAGTTGCCAATTGATTTGGGATAAAATATCCACTGAGCAATAAAATTTCAAGATATATCATCCACAAGTCAGGAATCGAACCATTTTTCAAGGGCGTTGAGAATCTTTGGATTTGGTGGCGTTTTAAAGACAAAGTCCTCTTTGCCTGGCTCACGCCGCAAAAATTGCAACAAATACGGCTCGCGGCTGGCATTTAATTCTGCGATGGTTCCTGAAAAAATTGTTCGCCCCTCTCCCAAAACAAGTACATAATCCGCTATTCTCTGAAGGCTGGCAAGATCATGGCTGACAACTACAAGAGTCATCTCTGGATATTGTCCGTGCAAAGTAAGTAGAAGGTCATCCATTCTGGCTGCAGTTATGGGATCAAGTCCAGAGGTGGGTTCGTCACACAGCAAAATTCCTGGTTCCGCGATGATAGCTCGTGCCAGACCCGCCCGTTTACGCATTCCCCCTGAAAGCTGATTGGGGAAATAATCCGCAAATTCATCCAATCCGACCATACCCAATACTCGCAGGGCAGCTTCATGCAAAAGTTCTTTTGAAAGGTTCAGATGCTGGCTAAGCGGCAAGGTGACATTCTGCGCCAAGGTAAGGGCACCAAGAAGAGCACCATCCTGAAAAAGCACCCCCATCCGCCTGCGCAGACGACGAAATTGATGTGGAGAAATTGTCATTATATTTTCGCCACCAATCAAAATTTCCCCTGCCATCGGTTTTTGCAACCCCACAATATGCCTGAGGATGGTGGATTTCCCACAGCCGGAGCCGCCGAGGATGACGGAAATTTTTCCTGCAGGCAATGTGGCGGTTACATTTCTAAGAACTATGAAACTGCCATAGCCCACAGTGAGATTTTTGAACTCTATATCCCAGGCATGCATTTTCATCACCTACAGCCAAAAAGAGGTTATGACATAGTCCGCAGCCAGGATAAGAACACAGGATATGACAACCGCCGATGTGGTGGCATTGCCAACAGCCTCTGGCCCCACGCTGTCCCGTCGCAAATGGGCATAATACCCCTGATTACAGCAAACAGTAGAGACGAGGAGTCCAAATACCAGAGCCTTTATAAAGCCACCAGAGACATCATTCATTGTGACTGCATGAGCAATTTTATAAAAATATATTCCCTCGCTCATATCCAGCATCAAGACACCAGTGAGATACCCTCCAAATATGCCAATGGCATCGAAAATGGCTGTAAGGAGTGGAAAAGAAATCAATGATGCCAAAATGCGTGGGCTCACAAGGTAGGAAATGGAATTTATGTCCATTACATCCAGGGCGTCAATCTGGTCAGATATGCGCATGACACCAATTTCAGCAGCCATGGCTGAGCCGGCTCTCCCTGTCAACATTATGGCAGTTAACACCGGCCCGAGTTCGCGGATCAGCGAGAGGGAAACGGCGGAACCAAGCAAACCTACAGAGCCAAATTGCACCAATGTATAATACCCTTGCAACCCAAGAACCATCCCGCAAAAAATACCTATAAGCAGGATGACGAAAAGGGACTGGTAACCAATTATATAAAGCTGTTGTAAAGTACGCGGAAATATCCGGATATTGGTAAAAATATGCCACAGGCCGGCAGCCATGAAAATTGTCATGCCTCCAACGGCATTAATTCCTCTTATGGTTGCCGAGCCAACTATTGATGGAACCTTATAAAAAAAAGTTATCAATCTGCTCCAAAAGCCAGTAGGGGTCACCATCCTGCCCGCATTGTCTGCCATCAGCTACCTGCCTTTCCTGGTTTTTGGCGTAACCTGTTTTTTGGATAACTGGAGGGGCTTGCCCAACTTCAATGGACGTATCCGGCTGGCAAGCTCCGTTGCAGCCGTTTCACTGCCGCGTACACTGACCAGGACTATGCAGACTTTGCCACTTTTCTGCACTTTTGCCTTGAGCTTGTGGCTTTCAAGGGCTTTTTTCAAATTTTCGGCATCCTTAAGGCTTTTAAAAGCTCCAACCTGAAATACATAATCATAAAGTATTTTTTCTGCCGGGACGGAGGTGATAGCTGCTTTGGCCTTGTCAGGTGATTTAATTGACTGCGCGGGAACATTTTCAGATGCGGTCTTTCCCCAGGCGGCGGCACCGGCGGCAGAGGGTTTATTAAATGGATAGGCGGAAGATGAAGGCTGCATTGATGAAGTCTGGATCTGGGCAACTTCATGTTCCGTAGGCAATGATTCTGCTGTGGCAGGCTGGGAAACCTCTCCAGGTGCCGGCTGGGAATTCGCTTCTTGGGATTCCGCAATATTTGTCGAATTATTTTTGGGGCTGTTTATAAAAGCTGTCATCTCCTGAAGTCTTGCCTCGGGATTTTGACCGCGACCTACCATCAGTCCCATAAAATATGCCCAACCTATAGCACAAACCAGCACAAGGCAAATACCTATGGTCAGGGGTAAAGAGAGGACTATGCCTTTTTTGGCTATCTCTGTATCTTTCCCAGAAAATGATTTCTGAAAAATTTTGCGCAATACTGGCTGTGCCACAGAATGCAATTTCCGAATTACATGGTTTCGGGAGCAGTGACTCCCAGCAGAAACAGGCCATTACGGATGGTCTGACCTACCCCTCGCAACAGGGCAAGCCGGGCAATGCTGCGATCTCTGGCATTGACATCCACAATTGTATGCCTTGCATAATAGGCATGCAGGGTGGCCGCCAAATCAAGCAGATAACGGCTTACATGATGCGGAGCCAGGGCCAGGGCGGCCTCTCTTGTAACATCTTCAAAGGCCGCAAGCTGGCGTAGCAGTGCGAGATCTTCATCCGTATCCAGGAGCGCCAGTTTTTGAGGGTCGCTTTTCTCCGGCAGAATGATATCGTTATCCTCCGCTCGACGCAAAAGCGCGCATACTCTGGCATGTGCATATTGAACATAGTACACCGGATTATCCATGCTCCTGCGTCTGGCCAATTCAAGATCGAAGTCTAGAGGACTGTCACAGGAACGCGACAGGAACATGAATCGTGCCGCATCCGCGCCCACTTCCTGTATCACTTCTGCAAGTGTATCAAATTGGCCTGCTCTGGTGGACATGGAAACAGCCTCCCCATCGCGTAGCAGGCTCACAAGCTGGATCAATAGAACGCTAAACTTGGGCGGGTTTGCGGAAAGTTCGTGAATTGCTGCCCGCATTCTTGGAATATAGCCATGATGATCAGCACCCCACACATCCACCAGCCAATTGTAGCCTCGTTTAATTTTATTATCATGATAGGATATATCCGTAGCGAAGTATGTGAGTGATCCATCGGACTTGCGAAGCACGCGATTGCGATCATCCCCAAGGCTCGTAGTCTCGAACCACAGAGCACCATCCTCATGAAAGGATCGGCCAGATTTTTGCAAATTATCCAGAGTTTGACCAACAGCCCCGGAATCCACAAGGGATTTTTCTGAAAAGAATGATTCATGCTCGCAACGAAATTCCTTGAGATCGTATTTTATACCGTCAAGGATCTGATCCATCCCGTACTGTTTACAAATGGGAATGCCATCTTTTGCCGATAAATCCGGCAAGGACGGATGAGCTTTGAGCAAAGCATCCGCCAAGTCAGCAATGTAGCCTCCCTGATAGCAATCATCGGGGAAATTTATCTTTCTACCAGATTTTTCGAGCACTCTCAGCCAGATGGATCGCCCCAGGATATTCATCTGTCTGCCGGAATCATTCAGATAATATTCGGTATTGACTTTAAAACCGGCAAATCGCAAAAGTCGAGCCACACTGTCACCAACTGCTGCGCCTCGTCCATGCCCTACATGCAAGGGGCCTGTAGGATTTGCAGACACATATTCCACAAGAACTTTCTGGCCGATTCCAGCGGATGATGAGCCAAAAGCTCCCTTTTTCTCCTCTATTTCCACAAGCGTATTGAGCCATACATCAGGCCGGAAAGTGACATTGCAAAAACCTGGACCAGCGGCTTCCGCCCTGGCAATTTGGGGACAAATTTCCAACAGACGTTCGGCAAAGGCAGCCGCCAGATCCCTCGGGTTGCGGCTGGCAGTGCGGGCCAGCAAAAGGGCCGCATTGGTTGACAGGTCGCCATGTCGGGGATCTTTTGGAGCCTCAATAACCAACTTTTCCGGAACCGGCAATTCCATTTCCGAAAATATTTGCTTCAGGGCGGAATCAAGTAACCGTGTGGCTTGCATCGTAATTCCTGTTAAGTTTTAGGCATATTCCCACGGCAAAGCTCGATTCGCCAGGGTTTAGATATCTTCAGATCACAGCTGCCAATTCATTTTTCTGCCAATATGTCCACATAAGCAGGATTGCCAGAAAAATGAGGAGCGAACCGAGAACCTTTACGGCGTGTGCCACTCCAGGGCAGATGGAGTACTCACATGGATGCATTCAAAATGCTGGTAAGGGAATTTAGCAGATCAACGCGCAGGGTATCGCATTGACCGGCAATTCCCGCAACGCTTGGTCCCACCATTTTCCCAAGAACAGCCCGCGGACTTATTTCCATCCACCAGCGCACACCGGCAAGATACAGGTTGCGAACAAGGTTCACCCAAAATACAGGAGAAATCATTTGCCGCAAAATACTTTTTTTGGCTGCCTCGCCGCTTGTGGCAGGCCTTGCATCCACATTGCAATATACCGGAAAACGCGGATCATGCCATTCAACTTTTTCCAGAATTGGCCTTAGCTCCCTGTTGGCCTCTTCCATCAACGGACTATGGAATGCACCACTGACTTTCAGCTCCACGCTCCGACCTTTTTTCTCTCTTGCCATGCGGCAGGCGACCGCCACGGCATTTCGATCTCCGCTCACCACCACCTGCTGAGGGGTATTATAATTGGCTGCCACTATCATAGCGCCACTTTCCTTACCAGCTGCGGTCACGATATCTTCCACATCTTCCTGACTCAGCTTTACAATGGCAGCCATGGCGCCTATTCCAGCAGGATCAGCCTCTGCCATGAGTTTGCCACGCAATGACGTTATTTCAATGGCGCTTTTGGGTGACAACACGCCAGCCGCAACCATGGCGCTGAATTCACCCAGGCTATGACCGGCGCAAGCCACGGGCCTCAAATCAGAATTTTTATTAAGCGCAGACCACAAGTTGCAATTAACAACTGTCAGGGCTGGCTGCAAAGCACGGGTTTCATTCATGGCACTAGCGTCGCCATCCCAATATATTTCACGCAAGGGAAGCCCACTAACACCTTCTGCCACTTTCCAGAGGGCCATGGCATCCTTGTCAGCCTCGGCAATATCGCGTCCCATGCCCATTTCCTGAGCACCCTGACCGGCAAAGATCACAGCAGGGCGATCAAGGATGGCATCGGCCATATCCTGGGCAAGATCATTTTTTGACAGCAGATCCTGTGGCGTTTGTGACATAAAACCTCCAATCCGGTCCAGGCGGCCGGAATATTCGCATAACATTTTTACTTTATCGGGCATTGCCTTGCAAGGGTAGCCAGATTGCCAAGAAATTGCTGAATATGGCCATAATCCTGCTCAAGGCAGGCTTAAATGGCATTTGGAGAGATATGCAAGGACTATTCCGTGCAAAGGCTGCATTTTGCCGGAACACTACTCATGGCCTGCACTTGTCGCCCACCACACAAAAATCCTATTGCAGCTCAAATTATTTCTGTGCGAAGAGGCCTGCCCCGACGCCCATACCAGAAATTAAAATATTTTATCCAGCAGCATCGTCAATCAAAAAAAACTTATTGACCGGCAAATTGCAGTCAAGGTGGAGTTGCCCGTGCATAGGGAAAACAGTTTCTTCATGGTCATTCAAGACCAAAAAAGTTTTTGGCGTTTTGGCCGCATTGCTGCCAGAGGTCATTAACATCAACATTTCTCACCTTGGCACATGCCTCTGCCGTGAATACCACATAAGCTGGCTCATTTCGGGTGCCACGCCAGGGGACTGGAGACAGATAAGGACAATCCGTCTCCAGCAGCAATCTGTCATCCGGGATTATGGCCACCGCCTTACGCAGGTCTTCATTGGCAGGAAAAGTCACAGGGCCGGGTATGGAGATATGCCAGCCATTATGTAATATTCTTTTTGCAAGCCCCGCATTACCCCCAAAACAATGCCACAGGAGAGGATAATTCTTGAAGCCACCGGCCTCAAGAATGGTAAGGCAGTCATCCTCTGCCTCACGACAATGTATAACCACAGGCTTGCCAAGATCTTTGGCGAGCTCCATCTGGCTGGCAAAAACCCGCATCTGTATCTCTCGCGGGCAGTCATTCCAATGAAAGTCAAGGCCTATTTCACCAACAGCCCTTAATCTTTTTTCCTTTGCAAAAATATCCCGCATTTCATCCAGTGTATTGCTGCCACACCTCAAACCATCACAAGGATGAATGCCCATGATATAAAATATATTTGGACAAGTAGCAAAATATTGTTTATGTGCATTGTATTCATCAGGCCCCAAAAACACATTACAGATATTGGCCACCCCTACCTGGGTTGCCCGGTCAATTACTTCAGCCCTGTCCGCATCAAAAATCTTATCATCAAGATGCGCATGGCTATCTATGCCCACAAGGGGGAGCCTTTTTTCAAGAGGATCTATTCTTTTTATTTTTTTGTGTGACATGCTTTGAACTTTGGTAAAATCCATTTTAATATGAGCTCCAGTCAGGAGTCACGGCTATATCCGGATGGAATTCGTATTGAGTACTCTTCCTTTACAATGGCTTTTCATTTCTTATGCCACTCCAAGGCAGCCGGTCAATGGATTTTTGGCTTGCCGTCACGTGAAAGGACTATTGCTACTATAGACTTCGCCATTCCTGGAAAAAATTATTTATAATTCCCAAACCCAAGAGGAGGAGCGTTTTGCCTCCGCGAATTGAAAACAGATACTGCCCAGAAATTGGCCAGCCAGACAACCGATAGCCATCATGCCGGAACTGCCCAGGCTTGTGCCAAACTTTTTAAACATACTGTGACACAGTTATAATAGCCAGAAAATTATTGCCTTCACCAGCAGATTAACCATAAGGACTATGCTAAATTTATATTGAGGATTGTGCCCTGGGCGATTTTAAAATTGACTATGGTTGCAGTGCCGCGTGTATCTCTGACGGCATATGCGGTTTTGGCCTTGTTTCCTCCAAATCATCCTTTGTAAACAAAGCAATGCGCCGATTTTTTGCCATTTCAGGGTATGGCGGCGATGCCACATGCGAAAGTATCATAGACCACATGAAATTAATCCAGGGCGGAGCTTACAGGGCACTAATATTTTCGCGTAGGCCTTGATGGCATTAAGTTATTCCGATACAGGTTTAGCTTGAATAATGGATTAAAATTGCGTCTGAAGTACATAGCATACTTTATTTATGGGGATATAAAATGAAAAAAATTATATACATGTTACTATATCTTTTATTTTTAACACCTGCTCAAGCCACAGAAAATGAAGATATATTAATAAAACTCCAGGGCATAATTAATAGTGTAAAAGCAGAAGTTGGAGTTGCTGTGCGCATGGCTGGCAAAGAAATTATTACCATCAATGATGATATTAAATTCCCCTTGCAAAGCGTATTCAAATTGCATCAAGCGCTTGCTGTTTGTAATGAGCTTGAGAAAAGAAACATATCTCTTGACCAAAAAATTAAATTAAAAAAATCAGATTTGGCGTCCAATACATGGAGTCCCTTACGCAAAAAATTTCCTGATGGCATTGATAGCATAAGCATGAGAGACCTTATTGAATACACTCTTATATATTCAGATAATAATACTTCTGATATTCTTTTTGCTAAAGTAATTGACACTGCTGCGACCGATAAGTTTATAAGAAACCTTGGATAAACGATTTTGCCATTATGAGAACAGAAAAGGATATGCATAATAATCTAAATTATTGCTATGATAACTGGAGCAGTCCAGCAGCAGCCAAATTGCTTGAAATTTTCTGAACGGTGATGCTATCTCAGCATATTATCAGGATTTTATAAAAAATACACTGATAAAGTGTGAAACTGGAGAAAATAGAATCCCAGCCGGTTTGCCGGCTGGAGATATTGTCATTGGGCACAAGACAGGAACCGGGGATATAAATAAGAATGGAGAAACAATTGCAGTTAATGATATTGGTTTTGTCATGTTACCAAATGGTAGAAATTATATAATTTCAATATTTATTAAGAATTCACATGAAAGCTTACAACAGACAGAACGCGTAATTGCCACCATTTCAAAAACGGTATATGACTATATAAGTTCAAAATAAAAGCTGTTTTAAGTATCCCAAACACAATAATAGAAGTAATTTCATAATTAATTATGAAATTACTTCTATTATTGTCAGAGGATACTCAGGCACTGCGCAAAAGGCAATGTTTTTTGGAAAAGGCCTTAATTAATTTAGCCGATAGGCTGAAATATGGCATGAATTCAAATCAAATTAAATTGCCTGGCGTGTGCCACAAACGCACGATTTTATATTCCAGCATTATATTACCATATACATATGCGCAGGTTACTTTTGCTTATTGTTGCCATGCTTAATTACTTTATTATATCTATTAATTACATCTCCAAAATATACAGTAAACAATGGAAGCATTATAATTCCCAAGAGAGAAAGTATGAAACCAATAATCATACCTGCTGATGTGACTGGGTTTATATAGCAGCCAATTGTAGTAACATTCATTCCTGCCCACCAAATTGCATACCAGAAATTTTTAATTGACGAATTAACTCCATGCTCAGCCACATAAAATATTAGTCCAGACATATACACAATTGGTATGAGAACAATTGCATAAGATACAAAAACCGTTGTTGAGACAGTTTCAGCAATGTAGTTCACCACCATTATCAACGCAACAAGTCCTCTTACGATGGGAACAAAACAAAAATAGGCAAGAGTTTGATGGCTTATATTAATATTAAAAATTTCTATTATATTAATATATGGTATCGCAATTAATAAAAATGGGAGCGCGAATATGGCATACTGAATCTTATGCTTTGAAGTTATAAATCGATAAATATATTCTGCAATAAATACAAGACACACTATAAGCTGATATGTCATATAGAAGTTACTTTCGAGATAGTCTATACCCTGATATGTATAATATGAAATAAATACAATAAGACCTAAAGACAAAAGCACGGTTAAATAATTCAATATTTTTGGAAAAGTTTCATGCCAAAAATTTCGTTTAACGGGATTTGATGTAACCGGAGAAGAAGTAGTAGTCATTTTAAGCACCGTAAATTATAATAATTTTAATTTTTTCCCATAAATAAAAGTTATTGCAGCGCCAATAAACTGGACTATGACAGACAGCCAAAGTACAGCTCCAACACCACCGACATGCAGAAGAAAAGGCACAAAAAATACGCCGGCTATGGCGCCAACTTTACCAAAAAGCGTGGCAATGCCGGTGCCTATGCCACGCTCCCGCACATCATATATTTGGGCGGGCACGATGTATGTGACCAGATGTGGACCGGCATTCAAGGCGGTTTCAAAAACAATGAAACTCAAAAAGCTTATCCATACCGGCAATTTCATTTCATAGGCAGCCAAAAGAACGATCAGGGCCAGCCCGCATAAAATGAAACCCCAGCCCATCAGCTTGAGAATATTCATTTTATGCAGAATGGCCAGGCCAATGGCAAAACCGGCGCCTATGAATATGTTTATGAATATAGTGATTTTAACCGAATCCAGAACCTTGGGAATGCCGCTTGCATCAGCGCTGTCCATGCCCAGGGCCATGACAAGAATGGGCAGAAACACACCGAATCCATATACGCCCAGACCCTCGCAGGCCCAGGTAATACCACTCAGGATGACCTTGTCCAGGCCCTGCCCTTTAAAAAGGCTTGTCCAGGGCACGGTTGCGGCTTTGTCTTTTGCAGGCAGAGGCGAAACACCGGCATCTGGCCCCAAAAATTCCTGTGCGGCTTTTTGGGCATCGGCATTTTTTCCTCTGCTCAAGAGCCAGTCCGGGCTTTGATACCAGTGGAGCCGCAGAATAAAGGCCAGAATACCCATAAAGCCGATGAAGAACATGAGATCCGGCCAGATTGCAGGAACTGGGTAGATCTTTATAATGAGATAGCTGACAGCAGCGCCGCCGACAAAACCCAATGCGCATGTGGCCTTGGCCAGACCCACAAAGAAGCTTTCCCATTTGGCTGGGAGCAATTCGGATATATATCCGGAATCCAGACTGTAGCCTCCGCCAACCCCAATGCCGATGCTGAATAGAAAAGAGGATATGGCCCAGATATCATCAGAAAAATAAACACCCACAGAGCCAGCGGCAATGATCAGCGGACAGAGCCGGAAAAGGAAAAGATAACCCAGCCTGTCCATCAGATTGCCAATTACCACCGAGCCAATGGCGATGCCCACCAGAGCGCTGGCACCGAGAATGCCCTGATCCAAAGCAGACAGCTTTGGGGAGCCCAGGAGAACTATCAGCGGTATGATTATGCCGACGATGGTTGACAGGGCTGCACCGATAAGCTGCTCCAGGGAAGCGACCGCAAATATATACCAATGTCTTGGGCGGAGAGGCATTTGGGATAAAGATGTCATTGCGCTGCTCACAAGCTTTTTGGGGTTTATTTTTTCTGTCCTTTCCAGACTGTCATATCGGGATTGCTGGTGTCATCCATCTTGTACAGGGGCAGCAGGAACAGCCAGGTGGCAATGCAGAAAGGCGCTGTAAGCGTGGGCATGCCCCACGGCAGCATCAAGGTGTCCATGCCGGCCTGAATGAACACTGTCGCCACAACACCGGCCACTGTCCAGATGGCGCTTTTCCAGCTGACCTTATAAAAGGTTGTGCCCAATGCGATGCCAGTCAGGACCGGGCTAAATCCAAAAAGGCCGGCTGTGACATCCGCTGGATCAGCCGCAAACAGAACGGCCACCAAAAGAGCGATGGCGGACGACATGGCTGCATATATGGCCGCCCAGATGCTGCAAACTCCCAGGGCAATCAGGAAGATGATTCCCGTGATCCAGTTGTTGATCAAAAAAACCTGGGAAATGCCCTTGAGCCAATATATGGCAAAAGAGCCTATGCTCCAGTCGATCTGACCACCTATGTGGACAATAAGGGCAGGCGAGTTCATATCCGCAAGCGGCGTGGCGGTAAGCACCCGAGCCGAGAGCAGGAATGTCCACGTCAAAAAGACGAAGGGAAATGTGAGGGAATTGATCTTGAACTGGGCTGTCACATTGTTAAAGCCACGCCGCATCCACGTTGTCAGCATGGCGCAGCAGACGAGGCTTACCCACATGAGGGGCACCGGTTCAAGGAATGTAGGAAAGGCGCAGCCCACCAGGATGCCGTTGAAGCCCCACAGGCCCTGCTCTCCATCCTGTCTGTACTCGCCGATGATCCAGCCAGCGAAAGTGGATGCCGCGAGGCCAAGAAGAGCGCCCCAGGCTATTTGCGGAACCGAGGCGCTATAGGCTCCCCAAAAAATACCCACCAGAATCAGGAGGCCTGTGTAGGCGCTCTCCTGAAACATGACCTGGCCGCTGCCACGAAGGAGCGCCCGCACAGTGCCTTTGAAAGAAAAATAATAGCCTGTGAATGATCCATTCTGCTCGCTCATTGAATGCCCCATATATATCATATTCGCTTTGCGATATTACTAGCGATATTATTCCAGTGTATTAGCTTTCACTTCACCTAGCGCCAAGGGAATTCATCCGGCAGGGGGCATCCCTTGACTGCCATGCGCACATCAGAGCAAAAGCTCCGGACAATTTTTTTCACAGGACCAGGCTCCATGCCAAGGGCCCGGAAAAGCAGCCCGGAGTGGTTGGGCAGATGCGTGATGCCATAGGCAAGCCTGCTTTCCCGGTCAATTCCCGGTTCTGTGCGTGTGTAAATTTCATTGATAACATTTTCGGGGGCCAGCACCACAACATTTGCAAAAACATCGTAGTGGGACATGATGCCTATATCCCTTATGTGTCCATCTTGTGGGGTAATGACAAATTTTTCCCGAAAAAGGGGCATGCCATCAGGACGGCTCCCATGAACGCAAACGGACAGGACATCATATTCAAAGATTTCGCCGGTTTTATAATATTTTCGCCCTGGCATATATATTTCCGAATAAAACATGGACGCTGTGGGATCAGCAACAATGGCCGTGTCGGATATATAGCGGGTATGCTTGCAGGGGATGACAGGTTCCGGCAGATATTCAAGATAGGAGCCGGCCTCCAGAACAATTGTCTGCCTCATGCCAGAGTAATTACTTTTCATTTCCGCCAGTTTTGTGGCAGCGCCTGTGCTGATGAAGGCCATGGCATCCTTTTTGAGATGGAATTTCTGCACATAGCGGTCACCATCCACATTTGGCCCACCGGAGGAAAGAATATAGACGCAGGGCATCTCCGGCAGCTGCTCATCAAAATAGAGCTCCTTTTGAACTATGAGTGGCGCGCGCCTGTCCAGATCGCGCAAAATTGTTTTGCCCTCACGGTTTTTTTCAAAGCCCAGCTTAAGATAGCCATGCTTGCCGGGACAGCCTACATACATGCCTTCCGGCTCGGCCGTGTAGCCCCGCATTTCTGGCATGGAGTCAAAGTCGCAAACTGGCGCGTCGGAATATTGCCTGGCTGCCATAAAAAATCACCCGTTGTCTTTTACTTTATCAAACAGAGCCATTTTAAAAATGAGATCAATCAGAGTGTCTATTCCTTCTCCAGTCAGGGAATTCGTGAAAACAAAAGGCTTGCCTGGCCGCATAAGCCTGCTGTCATGATCCATAACATCAAGAGAGGCGTGCACATAAGGGGCGAGATCGGTTTTATTAATCACCAGAATGTCACTTTGCGAAATCCCTGGGCCGTCCTTGCGGGGAATTTTATCGCCGGCGGCAACATCGATAACATATATGAAAAAGTCCACCAGAGCCGGACTAAAGGTAAGGGTAAGATTGTCGCCACCGGATTCAATCAGAACAACATCTGCGTCGGGGAATTTGGCCTCCATTTCCTCCACTGCCGCTATATTCATGGATGGATCCTCGCGCACTGCGGTATGGGGGCAGGCGCCGGTCTCCACGCCAATTATGCGGTCTTCCACAAGTACGCCCTTGAGAGTCTTGCGCACATGCTTGGCATCTTCCGTGGTGACAATATCATTGGTTATGATGAGCACGCTCATGCCGCGCTCAATCAATTTCGGGGTAATGGCCTCAATGAGCGCGGTTTTACCGCTGCCCACAGGGCCGCCTACGCCAATTCTGCAAGTTGACATAAGTATAGCCTTTATATTTTGTTCAGTTCATAAACATGCGCATTTTGCCCTTTTCGTGAAGAGATGCAAAAATGTCTGCCTGGGGCACAAAAGCACGCATATTGTCAAACCCCATGTTTTTTGCCTGGGCATAGCTGTCTTCGATGTCATCACCCAGTTCAAACAAAATTTTCTGGGTGTCATAGTGTGAAATGCGCACACAGCGGAGCGCCGCCGAGAGTACCATATTGATTACACCATATTGATGGGCCACATAAAGGGCCTTTTCATCCATCCCATCCAGAGCGAAAGCTATGCCCTGGGCCACGGGATATGTGCCCGGCGTGAGGCCTGCCTTTATATCTTCAAGCCAGCTTGCGAACATGCTCTCCGGCCCGTAAAGGGCGAGCCCAAGCTCGGCCAGTTTCTTGCCCATGCGCGCCAGCATAAGGCGCGCCTCGTCATTCATCTTAAATAGCATCAATTGCCTGTCCGCCTGGCATACACCTGCATAATCCCCTGCGAGGGCAGCCCTGTGGGAGAGGAGCGCAGAAACGCCATCGCTAAAGGCGGCCTGGGTGGCAATGGAACGGGTATACTCTTTCAGTGTATGGGCATCGTGCACAATTCCGAGGCCCGCGGCTGTTTCCAGGCCATTTGAAAAAGAGAAAGTACCCACCGGAAATGTGGAATCAGAAAATTGAATCAGCCTGAAAAGTTTGTTCATGTTGTGCATGCAGTCCGGCCTGAATATCATTTGCCAATGCCATTCAGGGTAGCGTCCAAATGTTATTAGTGAAAGGGAGCCTGGAACATTTGCCCATCAGCAGTGTTCATGATGATCATGGGTGTGATGCCCATGGTCGTGGTGATCATGATTGTGATGATGATTTTCATGGGAGGCGCCACCAAAAAGACGGCGTATTTCATGCGGAGCCATGTAGGGAATCACTTCCCTGCCTTCCTGAAACTCGTAACTGATGCCCTCGAGATGATGCGTGTCCATGACGCTCAGCATCACCTTTTTGTCCACTGTAAGAGGCACATATATCTTTGTGCCCTTGACCACGGCAGGCCAATGCTGATTTCCTATGGCGTGGCCAAGCTCCAGACTGCGGCGAATGACAGTTTCGGGATTTTGGGTGGCCAGGGATGAAAGATCGATTACCATGACCGGATTGAGATCCAGTTTGAGGACGGCAATATGGCCAACCGCCTCATCATGGAACACTATGTCTCCATCCACCACCTGGGACTGACGCTTAAGGGCAATGGGGTACTCCGCGCCTCTCTCGCTTTTGGCCAGGAAACGGGATTTTTGGGCTGTCCACTGATCCAGGGGAATATATTCCACATCCAGCTCGGATAGACGATTCCTCCATTTCGGCTCGTGGATATTTCCCAGAATTTCCGTGCAGATTTCCATATCTGTATTTCCATTCATCCAGTTATATAAATTAAATGAAGCACCCTTTTCAGGGTGCTTCATATTCAGATATTAACTAAACCAGTAGAGCTGGGCAAGGGGAAGTTCCTTGGCCGGCGGAACCTTGGCAAGTTTTCCATCCACATAGACATTGAATGTCTCGGGGTCAATTTCGATCTGGGGCATGGCGGAGTTGCGAACCATATCCATCTTGCCAATCTGACGGGTTTTGCGCACAGGATAGATAATATTGTCCACACCAAACTTGGCGACCGTGCCGGAGTCCACTGCAGCCTGGGAGGTGAAGCGCACGCATGTTCTGGGCATGGCCTTGCCAAAGGCGCCATACATGGGCCGCAGAATCTTAGGCTGTGGCGTGGTCAGAGAGGAGTTGGGGTCACCCATGTTGGCCCAGTTGATCAGGCCGCCCTTGATGACAAGCTTGGGTTTTGTGCCAAAAAAGGCAGGTTCCCACAACACCAGGTCGGCCATCTTGCCAACTTCAATGGAGCCAAGAATATCGCTTATGCCATAGGTAATGGCGGGGTTGATGGTAAGTTTGGCCAGATAGCGCAATACGCGGAAGTTGTCATTGTTTTCGCTGTCTTCCGGCAGTTTGCCACGGGCCTGTTTCATGTAGGAGGCCATCTGGAAAGTGCGCATGAAGGATTCGCCCACACGTCCCATGGCCTGGGAGTCGGAGGAAACCATGGAAATTATGCCGAGATCATGGAACACGTTTTCGGCCGACTGGGTCTCTGGACGCACACGGCTTTCCGCAAATGCCACATCTGAAGGAATGTTGGGATTCAGATTGTGGCAGACCATGATCATGTCGAAAAGCTCGGCCTCGGAGTTAACGCCAAAAGGCAGAGTCGGGTTTGTGGAGGACGGCATAACATTGGCCATGGAAGCCACTTTCAACAGATCGGGGGCATGGCCGCCGCCAGCGCCTTCTGTATGATAGGTGTGGATGGCCCTGCCATCAATGGCTGCAATGGAATCTTCCACATAGCCATTTTCGTTGAGGGTATCTGTATGGATGGCCACCTGCACATCCATTTCATCAGCCACCTCCATGCACTTGCGAATTGCCGCGCAGGTTGTGCCCCAGTCCTCATGGGCCTTGAAGCCGCAGCAGCCGGCGACTATCTGCTCCTCCAGGGTTTCGCGCACGCTGGAGTTGCCCTTGCCCAAAAAGCCCATGTTAATCGGCAGGCCTTCGCAGGCCTCAAACATTTTCTGCACATTCCAGACACCGGAGGTGATTGTGGTGCCATTGGAGCCATCGGTGGGGCCAACGCCACCGCCTATGAGAGTGGTGATGCCATTTGAGAGGCAGTTATAGGCCTGCTGCGGCGAGACCATATGAACATGGCCGTCAATGGCGGCCGCTGTGAGAATGCAATGCTCGCCGGATATGGCATCTGTGGATGGACCAGTGCACAGGGAGGGGGTCACGCCATCCATGATATTGGGATTGCCTGCCTTGCCTATGCCGGCAATCTTGCCATCCTTGACGCCAACATCGGCCTTGATGACACCCAAAACCGGATCGAGGATAGTGACATTTGTTATAACCAGGTCAAGGGAGCCGCCCTTGCTGGTGATGGTGTTGGCTGTGCCCATGCCATCGCGCAGGGTTTTGCCACCGCCATAAACTGTTTCGTCACCGTAGACGCGCAGATCCTTTTCAATCTCAACATAGAGATCTGTGTTTGCCAGACGGATCTTGTCGCCAACGGTTGGGCCGAACAAATCATTGTTATTTTTTCTGGAAATTGTCGCCATTTCTACTTTCCCCGTTTTGCTGAGATTTCGGCCTCATTCACTTCTGCAGCCGCTTCATCCTGAGAGACGGTCTTGAAACCATAGAGAGCCATGCGCTTAAGCGCGCGCAGGTGGATGGGATAGTAGGTCGGGCTGTCTTCCAGGCCAACATAGCCATCAGTCAGGTCATTGAAACCGATAACGCGGCGCTTGCCACCATAGGTGACCAGTTCAACTTCCTTTTCCTCACCCGGCTCAAAACGGATTGCGGTTGTAGCCGGGATATTCAAATGCTTGCCAAAGGCAAGGTCGCGATCAAATTCCAGGTACCTGTTGACCTCGAAGAAATGGAAATGGCTGCCCACCTGAATGGGACGATCGCCTGTATTGTGTACCACCACCTTAACTGTGCGGCGGTTGGCATTATAGGTGATGTCGCCATCCGCCAAGATGACGCCGCCCACCGGGCAGTATGTTTTTGGCGTAAAGCCAGGAGTTTTTGGATATTCAATTTGTGGCTGCCCCTCAAAAACACCTGAGGTGTGGAGTAGCCCTGTGTATCTTTCTGGTTTGATTTTGAATCTGCCATTTGAGCTTCCTCTATTTAATCGGTTGGTGAATGGAGACAAGGCGGGAGCCATCCGTGAACACGGCTTCCACCTGCAGGAGATCAATCATATCCGCCACACCATCCATAACCTGTTCTTTGGTGAGCACCTGAGCAGAGTCATGCATAACTTCTTCAACGGTCTTGCCCGCACGGGCTCCCTCAAGGGCGGCGGAGGTGATGTAGGCCACCGCCTCCGGGTAATTGAGTTTCAAACCTTTCTGAAGACGGCGCTCCGCGAGAAGGCCCATGGTAAGAAGCAGGACTTTATCTTGCTCTTTTGGGGTTAAATGCATATTGGTTCCTCCATCTAGGAATTACGAAGAGGCCTGGACGGCCAGATGGGATTATAGTTGGCATACCCGGACCATCCGGTGCATGCGGGACAACATGGAATGAAGAGGTGAGATCTTGCATTGGGCGATTCAGTCCTGCCTGGGAGTGCAGCGGGAAAATTAAATATTTCGCCAAGTTGGCAATTAAAAAAACATTCTCTCCTGTTTTTTGATACTGCTTTATTTTAAAATTTACAACCGCCGCGATGCAGTCCCATATAAATTTTTTAAATATTTAATTTAGGTATATCAGACATATGACCAGACAGACTGCCACAAGGTGGGGGCGGCACAACTTTTTCCTGTAAAAAAAATGAGAGAGAGGAAAAAAGCTCATCCATCTGGATGCAGGTATCCTGACAGGGGCCATATGGGCGCTGGTTGAGCAACCCATACACCGGAACAGGGTAACTGTCCTTAATGCCAGAGTACAGATCCCTTTCACAGGCAACCGCGATTATATACTTTGGCTTATACTCCTTTGCTATTCTCCTTGCCAAGGTACCTCCTGTGGCAACAGCCAAACCAAAATCATACTTTTGGGAAAGTCCGTGAAGAATACCAATCTGGCATTTACCGCAATTTACACAATTTGCTATGGAATATGTGATGCGCCTTGAACATGTGCTGTTCTGAATGCAGTGGGGCAAGAGGAGAAGGATTCTCCTGGATGGAACAGGACTGAAATATTGCAGTACAAAATTATTATTTATATAAATAAATGAGCGTATTACAGCTTCTTTATTTATATTTAATAATTTCGCAATCACAATCATGACTGGGATGGAGAAGTTGATAACAATATTTGATAATAATCGTGTAAATGGAAGAAACTTTTTATTATATATATTAAATATTGTTATTCCTATTATAATATTTAAGATTATAACCAATCCAAGAGCTATATCAAAAAACGAAAAATTGATATATGTTTTCCAATATAAAAGTAATATAAATATAAAAATAAAGACACATGATAACAAAAAGCTGCTCGCAGCGAGCAGCCCGGTAAACATATGCCTGGAGTATTTATTTAATGAACCGGCATTCTTGCAGCCACAGCGGTTTACTTTCATTTGACTGGTAGAAACATGCCGCAGAGACCCTTGGCAGCTTTGCAATGGCCATTGATAAATTGGGCCGCATCCAGCTCTTTTCGCCCCTGCTCCTTCAGTCTCCCAAGCTCATACCATTTATCGCCGCATGCAACCATAAGACTGCTTTTATGGCGATAGAGACTGCCAGGTGGGAGGGCATCCAGCGCACCCACAACCCTTCCCGGCAGCAATGTCATAAAAATGGGCTCCTGGGCCCCATGCAGCAGCAGCTCTCCCCTGGCTCCCGGCCAGGGAGTGACGCCGCGGATATGGGCATCGACCATGGCCGCAGAGTTGGTCCAGTCAATTATACCGTCCGCTTTCTCCAGCTTGGGCGCATAGGTGGCCAGTGATTCATCCTGCTCAACAGGGTGGAGTTTTGCATGTTCAATTTCTTGCAGCGTGCGCAAAAGCAATGGCACGGCGGCATGGGCCAGAACCATCTGCATCTCGCCGCTGGTGCGTTGCAGTATGGGAACCTTCTCTTCTGCATAAACTGGCCCGGCATCCAGTTTGGCGACAATCTTCATGATTGAAATGCCTGTGCACGCATCTTCCTGCCAGCCAGACATGACAGCCCTCTGAATGGGAGCAGCGCCACGCAGGGCAGGCAGCATAGAACCATGCACATTGACCGGCGCAAGTCTTGCTGTATCGAGAATATTCTGGGGAATTATGAGGCCATAGGCCGCAACAACAATAAAATCCGGTTTAATATCTTTAAAAATGCCAAGCTGCGTTTCACCACGCAGGCTGGCGGGCTGAAAAACGGGAAAATCATGCTGCAGGGCAAGCTTTTTTACAGGTTGAATTTCAATCGTCTGTTTCCGGCCGGATTTTTTGTCTGGCTGCGTGAATACGCCAGCAATTTTGTAATTCGACCTTTCAATGATTCCCTCCAGAATGATGGCGGCAAATTCCGGAGTGCCCATGAAAATCAATTTTGCTGCTTCAGCCATTTTTTGACCTTGCTATCATACAATGTGCGCCTAAGATGGCTCATCTTGTCGATGAAGAGCTTGCCGTCCAGGTGATCATTTTCATGCTGGATGATAATGGCCGGAAAACCCTCCAAGATTTCCTCGCATGTATTTCCATTCACATCCAAATATTTAAGATTGACGCAACTGCTGCGCTGCACATCGGCCCTGTAACCCATGGGCACGGAGAGGCAGCCCTCCTGCTCGCTCACGATGCTTGCGCCAGTGAGCTCGAGCTCCGGATTTATGACGATTTTTGGGCATTGCTCATCTGTGCCGGAGCCAGGGTCCATAACCAGCATGCGCAGATTCTTGCCAATCTGCGGGGCCGCAAGGCCCACGCCTTTTGCAGCGTACATGGTTTCCAGCATATTGGCGGCAAGCTCCCGTATTTCATCATCCACCCTGTCCACAGGGACACTGATTTTACGCAAGACAGGATGGGGATAGGTAAAAATATCCAAAATCATATCATTTCCCGTGCCGGGCATGGCTTTGGCCATATTCTCCGACGCAAATTCCCGCTGGAAGCCAGAAGGACATATTCATTTGATATTGCAACAGTTCAATTAAACAGTTCATATGCCATATTTTAACGATCGGCATCGCCGATCTGCTTTTTTTCTGTCTCGCGCAAGCGAAGCCCCAGCTCTCCAAGCTGTGTGGAATCAACAAGGCCTGGAGCATCTGTGAGCAGGCATACAGCTTTTTGCGTCTTTGGAAATGCTATCACATCCCTGATGCTTTGCGCGTTGGCAAGTATCATCACGAGCCTGTCCAGTCCAAAGGCGATTCCGCCATGGGGAGGCGCGCCATGTTCCAAAGCTTTCAGTAAAAATCCGAACTGCGTTTCGGCCTGTTCCCGAGTGAAGCCCAGGGCCTCAAACATGTCATTCTGCATGGAGGCAGAATGAATGCGAATTGAGCCGCCACCCACCTCATTGCCATTGAGCACCATGTCATAGGCGCGGGCTTTGACATTGGCGGGATCAGCAGCCATCTTTTGCAAATCGTTCCCGGCTGGCGATGTGAAGGGATGATGGCAGGCCACATAGCGCTTTTGCTCCTCGCTGTACTCAAAGAGCGGAAAATCCGTAACCCAGAGGAAATTATATGTATTTTCGGGAATGAGGCCATGTTCCCGGGCAAGCTGCACACGCAGATTGCCAAGGGCGGTATTGACCACTGCCGGCTCGCCGGCCTGGAAAAAGACAATATCGCCAGTTTCGAGCTGCAGCTCTTTGGTTAGCCCCGCGCGCTCCTCGGCAGACAGAAATTTGGCAATGGGAGATTGCCATTCATCGGGTCTGATTTTTATCCAGGCCAGCCCGCGGGCGCCATAGATTTTGACGAATTCGGTAAGTTCGTCAATTTCCTTGCGTGTAAATTTTTCGCCACCTGGAAAGCGCAGGGCCTTCACCAGTTTGGACGAGCTGAAAAGCTTGAACTCGGAATTTTTAACTATTGCGGTAACATCATGCAGTTCGAGGCCAAAACGGGTATCTGGCTTGTCCACGCCGTATTTGGCCATGGCCTCGGTCCATGTCATGCGGGGAAATGGCAATGCCAGGTCAATGCCCATGGCGTCATGAAATACCTGCCGCATCAGGCCCTCGGCAATTTTCATGACCCCATCTTCATCCACAAAGCTCATTTCCATGTCTATTTGTGTAAATTCGGGCTGCCTGTCCGCGCGCAGGTCCTCGTCCCGGAAACAGCGCACAATCTGAAAATAACGTTCTATGCCCCCAACCATCAATAATTGCTTGAAGAGCTGCGGCGACTGGGGCAATGCATAAAACTGGCCGGGATTTAGGCGGCTGGGCACAAGAAAATCGCGCGCTCCCTCTGGCGTTGATTTTGTCAGAACCGGAGTTTCAACCTCAATGAAGCCATTGTCATCCAGATAGGAACGCACGGCTTTGATGACCTTGTGCCGCAAACGCAGCGACCGCTGCATGCGCGGGCGTCTTAGATCAAGAAAACGCCATGCCAGGCGGAGATTTTCCGCGGCATCACATCTATCCTCCACAGCAAAGGGAGGAGTTTTGGATGTGTTTAGCAGTTTCCAGTCGCTGACCACAACCTCAACTTCACCGGTTGCCATGTCTGGATTGACCATGCCCTCAGGCCTTGGGCGCACCTTGCCCTTTATGGCAAGCACATACTCGCTGCGGAGAATGTGCGCCTTTTCATGGGCAAGCGGGGCGGCTTCCGGGCTGAAAACAACCTGGGTCAAGCCGTCCTTGTCTCGCAAATCGACAAAAATCAGGCCGCCATGATCCCTTCTGTACTGCACCCAGCCCATGAGGCAGACTTCGCGGCCATTATCACCAATGCCGAGCTCACCGCAGCCATGTGTGCGCGTCCAGCCTTCCAGATCGGATATGAACTGCTGATGCTCTTTTTGTATATCCTGATTTTGCTCATTCATTTTTATGCCGCCCTTGTTTGTTGGCCGATTGCAGGTATTGAAGCCGGTACCAGAATCTTATGCTTTTTCTGGCATATTCAGGGCTTTTGCAAGCCCTGCGCACAAATCATCCTGGCTCAGGCCTGTTTGCCGGCCTGTTTCCATATCCTTTAGGGTTATGCTGTTGCTGGCGGCTTCGTCCGGTCCCAAAATGAGGCATATCCTTGCGCCGGAATGGGAAACCCTGCGCATAAGCCCCTTAAAACCGCCATCCTCATAATTCATTTCGCCAAAAAAGCCAGCTTTGCGCAGGGTTTGCGCCAGTTCGAATGCTCTTGGCCTTTGCTCTGCCTGAATACTGAGCATATAAAAATCAAGTGGCCTGTTTTCCGGTTCGGGCATGAGCAGGGCCAGCCTTTCCATGCCGCAGGCAAAGCCCACACCCGGCACATCCGCCCCTCCAAGCTGGGCAATAAGACCGTCATAACGGCCACCTCCGGCGACAGCCGTCTGGGCGCCTATCTCATTGCTGACAACCTCAAAAGTGGTGCGGCAATAATAGTCAAGACCGCGCACAAGATTGTGATCCACCTCAAAATCAACATTTCGGGAACTCAGCAGCTCTGTCACAACATCAAAATGCTGCCTGCATTCCTCGCAGTTATGATCGAGAAGTCTGGGAGCGGCAGCTGCGAGCTCGCGGCAATGCGGCTGTTTGCAGTCCAGTACCCGGAGGGGGTTGGAATCCATGCGCCTGCGGCAGTCATCGCAAAATGCCTCCCCAGCCTGTGAATGTAAATATTCACCCAGAAGCCGCATATATGCCGGACGGCATTTTTTACAGCCAAGGGAATTAATTTTCAGCTTTAGCGAGCGAATATCGATAGCCTCTAGAAAATTGAGAAGCATGCAGATGAGCTCGGCATCGGCATAGGGGCTCTGGCTGCCAAGGCATTCACAATTAATCTGGTGAAACTGCCGCATCCGTCCCTTCTGAGGCCTTTCATAACGAAACATTGGCCCTATGGTAAACAGACGCGCAACCGGATTGTTGCGATCGAGACTCTCCTCAAGAAAAGCGCGCATCACTCCGGCAGTGGCCTCGGGCCTCAGGGTGATGGATCTGCCCTTGCGATCGGGAAAGGTGAACATCTCCTTTTGCACCACATCGGTCTCTGTGCCAATGGAGCGCAAAAAAAGGCCTGTCTGCTCAAGAACAGGCGTTCTTAATTCATTGAAACCATATTTGGCGAATGTATTTCTGGCGCAGCTTTCCATTATGTTAAATCGCGCCACATCCTGGCCATAAATATCCGCAAAACCCTTTACCCTTTTAAAAATGCCGCTCATCTTCCAAATTCCTTAGCAAATATGCGCCTTTTACAACTCATTATTTTGTGGCGCTGCCACAGGCTTCAAGGGCTTCCTTGCGACAGCTCTCGCATGGCACACAATAATCCCCATTAAAGCAGGCCAGACAATAGCTGTCCGAATGCATGACAGAACGCAGCAAGCCATCGATGCTCAAATAGTGGAGGGAATCCACATCGAGCTTTTTCATTATTTCATCCATTTCGCACTGGGCGGCTATGAGTTCGCCTCTTCTGGGAAAATCCACACCATAATGACAGGGAAAACGCACCGGCGGACTGGAGATGCGTATGTGCACCTCTTTTGCACCAAGCTCACGCAGTTTTTTGACACGGGTCATCATTGTGGTGCCGCGCACAATGGAATCATCCACAATACATATGCGTTTGCCGTCAATCATTGCCCGAACTGGATTGATTTTAACGCGGACGCCGAAATTGCGCATGGTCTGGGTAGGCTGGATGAATGTCCTGCCCACATAATGATTGCGTATCATGGCATGTTCGTATGGCAATTCCGCGCATTGGGCAAAACCAACAGCCGGATACACGCCGGAATCAGGAAAAGGCATGATAAAATCCACATCCGGAGTAGATTCATAGGCCAGCTGCCAGCCCATCTGTTTACGGCATACATAAACCTGTTCATTGAAGACATAGGAATCCGGCCGGGCGAAATAGACCAGCTCAAAGATACATTGGCGGGGCTTTTTGGGAAATTCTCCAGAAAGCCGCAAACTGTGCTCCCCGCTTGCATCAACAACAAAGAGCTCGCCAGGTTCTATGCTCCGCTCATATTCCGCTTCCAGCAGATCAAAGGCGCAAGTCTCGGAAGCAATGACAGGGCTGTTGCCCAGCCTACCCAGAGCCAGCGGGTGAAAGCCGTAGGGATCGCGGACTGCCAGGAGCGTGTTGCCAGAAATGATCACAAAACAGTATGCGCCTTTCAGGCGGCTACAGGCTGTGCGCACAGCATCGATGGGACTCTCGTCGCGCATGGCCCGCACAAGCAGATGCAAAAAAACCTCGCTGTCATTGCCGGTGGAAAATATGGCACCCTCATTTTCCAGCTCTTCCCGCAATTCAGCAGCATTGACCAGATTGCCATTATGCGCGAGGCAAATGTCGCACCCTTTAAAATGTGCCAGCAATGGCTGCGCATTGCGGGGCGAACTTTTGCCCGTGGTTGAGTATCGCACATGGCCGATGGCAGTTTTTCCTGGCAGGGCGGCAAGGGAACTTTCCGAAAAAACATCGGGAACGAGGCCCATGCCCTTGTGCATGTGCATTATGCCATTATCCAGCGTGACAATCCCGGCGCTTTCCTGGCCGCGATGCTGCTGGGCATAGAGCCCAAAATAAGCAAGTCTGGCGGCATCATCATGATCATAAATTCCAAAAAGGCCACATTCGTGAGCTATCATCTTAGTTATTCTTTTTATCCTGAACTGATTTTTTCAGGTGTTGAATTCTGTTGTCCATCACCGCGGGATTGGGATAGCTGTCCCTGGCTTGCTCGAACTGGCCAAGAGCTTCGACAAACTGCCCCATCTGCTCAAGCGCATCCGCGCGCATGTATCCGGCAATGCCAGAAACCTCACGATCCGGGGCCGAATCAAGTATCTGCTGGCAAAGATCGGCCACTTCCTCCCAGCGTTCTCTTGCCATGTTGGCATCAGCCAAATCCAGCATGCAATAAATTTTGTCATGATCCGGCACAGGCAGGGCAAGACATTGCTGCAATGTCTCCTCCCCAGCCTCAAAATGCCTCTGTACAAATTGCATGGCAGCAAGATTGCGCAAGCCATTTATCCGATCATTATCTCCGATATCCGCAAGATCAATATATGCCGTCCAGGCCTCCGCGGCATTGCTGTAATGGCGCAGCAGAGTGTTATACCTTGCCATCTGGGTAAGAATGTCGGCCAGTCTGGGCTCATCGTTCTCATATTCAACTCGCATGGCCTCCAGACATTCCAGACTAGCCCTCGGTTCCTGGCTATTGGCGTTTATGGACTTTAAAAGCAGTTCCCAAGCTGCCCAGCGCCTGTCAGGATTTTGCTCATCCTGGAGGTATCTTTCAAGCAGCCTCTCGGCAAGTGGCATGTTGCGGGCGCCATAGGCCTCCCTCGCCATGCTCAGATCATCGGCAATTATGTCATCGGTCCGGCAGGCGCCAAGCATGGTGGCTGCAACAAGTATGGCGGCTGCCAATATGCGCGTCATTTTGCTAGTCTTCATTGTCCGGGTCGCTGGCCGAGCCTGCAGCCAGATTATCGTCCTCGGCCCTTACGGCTTCCACCACCTCTGTCTCCTGCTCCCGGCTGAGATGCTGATCCATATCCTCAACCCTGTCAAAGCCGATTACCCGGGCACCTTCATCCATGCGCACCACAATGACACCGGATGTGGCCCGGCCCTTGCTGCCTATTTCATTGGCGCCAACTCTCACAACCTTGTTTGCAGATGTCAAAAGCACCAGGCTGTCACCATCGCGCACCGGCATGGCGCCCACTACTGGGCCAGTTTTACCTGTAACCTTGAAGTTGATTATGCCCTTGCCGCCCCTGGTCTGAAGCCGGTACAAATCCACCCTCGTGCGCTTGCCATAGCCGTTGGCGGAGACAGACATGATTTTGGTTGTCTGGTCATCCGGTCTGAGTACAACTGCGGCCACAACCATGTCCTGCCTGCGCAGGGCGATACCTTTCACGCCACTGGCAATCCTGCCCATGGCTCTTATGTCGTCGCAGGAAAAACGAATGGCAAAACCATCGGCTGTGGCCAGCACAATGTGGCTGTCCGCGGCTATGGACCGCACCACCACAAGCTCGTCATCATCCCTGAGGCCCACCGCCATGATGCCAGTTTTGCGGCTTCTGGCATACAGGGAGGCGGAACTTCTTTTGACCATGCCCTTTCTGGTGACAAAGAGGAAAAAATTGTCTTCCGAGAATTCGCGCAGGGCAAGCACTGTTGTAACCCATTCGCCGCTCTCAAGCGGCAAAAGATTGTTGATGTGCGCTCCTTTTGCCGTGCGGCTGCCTTCCGGAACCTGATGGACCCGCATCTGATGCATGCGGCCCTTGTTTGTGAAAAGGCAAAGATACTGGTGGTTGCTTGTTGTCAGAAATTCCTGCACATAATCATCTTCAGCGGTCTGAAGCGCGGCGACTCCTTTGCCCCCGCGTTTCTGCTGCTGGTAATTTTCGAGATTGGTGCGCTTCATATAGCCGCGCCGGGAAAGGGTAATCACCACGTCATCATCTGGAATCAAGTCCTCGATATCTATGCCCACAGGGCTTTCGCAGATAATTTCGGTTTTTCTCGGAGTGGCGAAAGTATCCTTGATTTCCCTTATTTCCCGCTCAATTTCATTTCTCAAAATGCTGGCATCTTCCAGAATTGAGGTGAGGAAACTGATTTTATTCAAGAGCTCCTCATATTCCGCCTGCAGTTCCTCCCTCTGCAAGCCTGTAAGCCTTTGCAGGCGCATGTCAAGAATGGCCTTGGCCTGCACCTCCGTGAAGGAAAAGGCATCGATCAGTTTTACACGCGCCTCATCGGGATTGGCCGAGGAGCGGATGAGAGCTATGACCTCATCTATGTGATCAATGGCTACCCGCAGACCCTCAAGTATATGCGCCCTTGCCCTGGCTTTTTCCAGATCATAGCGGGTGCGTCGTATCACCACCTCCCTTCTGTGATCCACAAAGCAGCCAAGGGCTGTTTTAAGATTTAGCAGAACCGGCCGGTTATCGGCAACAGCCAGCATGTTTATGCCAAAACTTGTCTCAAGGGGGGTGAACTTGTAAAGGGAGTTTATTACAATATCCGGAATAACACCGCGCTTGAGATCCGCAACTATTCTTATGCCCTTGCGATCGGATTCATCACGAAGGTCAACTATGCCATCAATCTTGCGATCATTTACCAATGCCGCGATCTTTTCCACAAGGGATGACTTGTTCAAGCCATAGGGAATTTCAGAAATGACAATGGACTGCAGGCCTTTTTTGCGTTCCTCCAAAAAAATGCGGCCGCGCACTTTCACTGTGCCCCTGCCAGTGTGGTAGGCATCCGAAAGGCCCTTGCCGGCATAGATGGAACCAGCAGTGGGAAAATCTGGACCTTTAACATATTTCATCAGCTCGCCTATGCTGATTTCCGGATTTTCCAGAAGAGCCAGGAGCGCGTCACACAATTCGCCAAGATTGTGGGGTGGAATATTGGTGGCCATGCCCACAGCTATGCCGGATGAGCCATTGAGCAGCAGATTTGGCACCCTGGTGGGCATCACCTCGGGCTCGGCCAGGGTATTGTCATAATTGGGCCGAAAATCCACAGTCTCCTTGTCAAGATCGGCCAGAAACTCCTGGGCCAGCCTGGACATGCGGACTTCAGTATATCGCATGGCTGCGGGAGAATCGCCATCAATTGAGCCAAAATTGCCCTGTCCATCCACCAGCGGATCGCGCATGGAAAAGTCCTGGGCCATGCGTACCAGGGCATCATAAACAGCCGCATCGCCATGGGGATGATATTTGCCTATGACATCGCCAACAATGCGGGCTGATTTTTTATGGGGGCGGTTGTAATTGTTGGCAAGCTCATACTGCGCGAACATGATGCGGCGATGAACCGGCTTCAGACCGTCCCTGGCATCAGGTATGGCGCGGCCAATGATGACCGAAAGTGAATACTCCAGATAGGACTGGCGCAGCTCTTTTTCTATATTTATTTGTGGATGGGCACCCATGCTTGACTGCGACACCAAAACCTCGCTAATTTCTAAAAATTTAATCTTTCATCTTGTTCTGGCAATAGCCATTAAGTAAATCAGCTGCGCCTCAGGCTCCAATGGCGTAGCGGCCCAGCACATAGAGTCCGGCAAGAAGGAGTCCTTCCCCCAGGCATACCCTGAGCACCGATGATGCCAGTTTGCCAGTCTGCGTGGCCCAGCGGGTTGAGATAAACAGAAAGACCAGAATATTGCAAAAAAGAATCAGCAACACGGCTGGAAAAATCATGTCATAGGCATAGGGATATGCTTCCAGCTCAATGGTCAGCAGCAGACAAAACATGGCGCAGACAAGCCAGCCGCATACAGCGGCGAGCCAGCCAAGCCAGCCCCTGCCTTTTTCTTTTCCGGATATTGTTTCAGATGGCATCCCGCGCCTCCCGTGACGCTGCCGTTGAACTATCAATTACACTACATCAGCCAGCCGAAGATCCGGGCCGGCGTGCTTTTCAAATTATTCCATTATATGTCCAGATCCTGCACAGCAAGAGCATTGCGCTCTATGAAATCCCGCCTGGGCTCAACACGCTCGCCCATCAGCTCCTCAAAGGCATCCGAGGCGGAGATGGCATCATCCACGGAAACCTGCAGCAATGTGCGGTTTTCGGGATTCATTGTTGTGGTCCACAACTGATCGGGATTCATCTCTCCAAGACCCTTGTAGCGCTGAATATTTATGCCTTTGCGGGCCTCATTCAGCACCATCTCCAGCAGCATGAAAATATTCTGGGCGCTTTCCTGCCCATCCTTGCGCATGAGAGTAAAGTTCAATCCTCCGCATTCATCCCTGAGACTGGCGAATTTTTGCCATGTGTTGCGGTAAAGTCTGGATGCGAAAAACTCCCTCCCCCGTCTGGTCTGGTGCCTGCCGGAATTTTCAAAAATGGCAAAAATCCTTTCCTCGCCATCCTCGGCATTTATCTCCCTCTCGATGGTGATGGCGTATCCCTTGTCGCGCAGCCACTGGCCAAAGGCGCTCTCCCTGTCACCTGTCATAAGATCAAAATTATCCTGATCAACGCGGACAGGGCAGGTCACAAGCGCCAGGAACAGTTCTCTTGGCGTTCCGCCGCTTTCGGCCTCGGCAACTCTTTTTTCCAGATCCTCAATTCTGCGCATCAGATCAATGAGCGAACCAGTGGAAAACTTTTTGCCATTTTCTGCAACAACCGAGACATCCTGGCCCACGCGGGAAAGAAGAAATTCATTTAAGCCGGTATCGTCCTTGATGAACTTTTCAAAGCGAGAATTATGCACACGGTAAAGGGGAGGCTGCGCAATGAAGACAAAGCCCTTTTCCACCATTTCCTGATACTGGCGAAAGAAAAAGGTGAGTAACAGGGTGCGGATATGTGCGCCGTCCACATCCGCATCGGTCATGATAACAATTTTATGGTAGCGCAATTTGTCCAGATCAATGTCATCCTTGCCAATGCCTGCGCCCATTGCGGTTATAAGCGCCTTGACCTCCTTGTTGGCAAGCATCTTGTCAAAACGGGTGCGCTCCGTATTAAGAATTTTGCCGCGCAAGGGGAGTATGGCCTGATTTTTTGGGTTGCGCCCCTGTTTGGCCGAGCCGCCTGCCGAATCACCCTCCACGATAAACAGCTCGGATTCGGCTGGATCCTTGCTTTGGCAATCCGCAAGCTTGCCGGGGAGGGAATTGTCCGAAAGAGCGCCTTTTCTGCGCACCAGCTCCTTGGCGCGCCTGGCTGCCTCACGCGCCCTGGCCGCGTCAACAGCCTTGTCAATGATGGCGCGAACATCCTTGGGATTTTCCTCAAAGAAAATATTGAGCTTTTCATACACCGCGCCAGCCACCATACCGGCAATCTCACTGTTGCCAAGCTTGGTTTTTGTCTGGCCCTCAAATTGAGGCTGCGGGAGCTTGACGCTGATGACGGCTGTGAGCCCTTCACGAACATCATCACCGGTAAGGGCGGCATTTTTCATTTTTTTCAGGAGATCCTGCTGCCCTTTGATATAGCCATTGATGGCCCTTGTTAGAGCGGTGCGAAACCCCACAAGATGGGTGCCGCCTTCCTTGGTGCGGATATTGTTGGCAAAGGTGAGTATGTTTTCCTTGTAGCCGCTGTTGTATTGCAGGGCAAACTCAACATTCACATTTTCCGCCAGACTGTTGCCGTCAATAATGTTATGTATGCCCTGCTCGCCGGAGTTGAGATCGCCGACAAACTGCTTTAATCCGCCCTCCGCATGAAATACATGTTTTTCGCCACTGCGTTCATCTACGCATTCAATTGAAAGGCCGCTGTTGAGATAGGCAAGCTCCTCGAAACGCTTTTTGAGAATCTCATACGAAAACTCCTGCACCTCAAAAATTTCCTCATCAGGCTTGAACCGGACTGTGGTGCCATGACCCTCCACGTCCTCGCCAATGACAGTGAGCTCATCCTGGGGAATACCCTTGCGATAATGCTGGCGGTATCTTTTGCCATCCCTGCGCACTATGACATCAAGCTCCTCGGAAAGGGCATTGACGCAGGAAACACCCACCCCGTGCAGGCCGCCGGACACCTTGTAGCTGTCATTGTCGAACTTGCCGCCCGCATGAAGCTTTGTCATTACCACCTGAACCGCGGGCACGCCTTCCTTGGGGTGGATGTCCACAGGAATGCCGCGGCCATTGTCCCTTACGGTGACGGAGTTGTCAGCATGCAAAGTCACGCTTATCCGGGTGCAATAACCGGCCATGGCTTCATCGATTGAATTGTCAACCACTTCATATACCAGATGATGCAGGCCCCTGGAATCGGTTGAGCCTATGTACATGGCAGGCCGCTTGCGAACAGCGGACAAGCCCTCGAGCACAGTTATCGATGATGCGTTGTATCCGTCATTGCCTTTGATTTCGGGAGCCATTAATAATCCTCTATGCTGCACATAACAGTTTGCATGCCATCATTATAATATAATAATATAGCATGTATCAGCTGAAATTGCCTAATTTCAACCATACGCGCCGGCGTTTAGCAGAAAAATTCAATTTTTCCGCTCACTCTTGCACAGACGCTTCAAAAGAAACGCCTCACATTCGCCAATTTTCAATCGGCAAATTCTCTAAAATACAAAACCGCAACAAAGTCCGGGGATTAATCCGAACGCACTTAAAAATTAATAATCAGGCAAACCATACACCATACGGCTACATATTTTCCTCTTCATAAAAAATTTCAGTCGATGGCTTCATTGGCATTATTATAACTATATAATCCAGATCCTCGTCCCCTTTTATGCCGCATGGGCCCTCCTCGCCAGTAAGCATCATCTTAACTTTACCGGATGCAAAATGGCCAAAAATATCAAGAAGATTTCTGGCCGGAAAAGTTATGGCCGGCACCGAGCCATCATACTCGACCTCCATGGTTTCCGTAGCGGAACCATTCTCTGGCCCTCTGGCGGACAATGACATTTCATTGCCAGAAAAATTGAATGAGACATTCTTGTTAAATACCTGAATGCGGCCAAGGGCATCCATGGCCTCCTGACGGGACAGGTCCAGCACCGCATATTCGCCATTTTCACCGAACTTGGACAAAAAGACGTTGTAATCCGGATAGGAATGGGAGAATCTTGGGAGGGACAGCATCTCCGCCCCGTCCATCCTTCTTAAATATAAGCGTTTTTCCGTCAAATTCAATTCTATCTCATCGCCTCCTAGCCATTTTTTTATGTCCGGTAGATATTTTTTCTGGATTAGCAGTCCGTCTGGAGCCAGCATGGCAGACAGCTCGTCATTAATAAAAGACACCATGGCGAACTGATGACCATTAAGGCCGCAGGCCTCTATGCGGCCATTGTCTCCTGGCTTGAAGTACAGACAGGCGATGGCATCCTTGGCATCGTCATCATCTATGCAGAAAGAGACTTTCTCCAAAATATCCATAAAGAGATCGCCTGCCCAGCGCACTGCGCCATCTTCCGGAAATGGCGAGACATCCTGATACCATTCCGGATTGCTGACAGGCAATTTATAGTTGCGCCTGCCCTGCTTGAGCAGGAGATTGCCACTTTGAGGATCAAGAGACATGCTTATCACACCGGATGGCAGCTGCCGCACAAGATCCACAAATGCGCGTCCCTGTACGCCCACGAGCCCTTCTTCCTCCACTTCCGCAGGATAACGGCCAGTAAATTCTATATCCGCATCCGTTGTCATGATCGCCAGACTGCCTTTGGAGGCCTTGAGCCAGATGGAGCGCAGATATGCTGCCCCGGCTTTGGCTGGGATTATTCCAGCTGCCTTTTGCAGGCCCTCAGCGATTTGTTCCTTGTTTACCGCTAACTTCATTTTATACCTCAGGCTTATTAGTATTAAAAAAAATATATTTAAAAAATTGTTGTTATTGGCTTTGGCACTTTGTGCGTTACCTGTATAACATGTTGATTTTTCAATTTATACCGATGAATCTTACATAATCTGTTCGCGTACTTTGGCGCCATTTGACGGCTATGACGCCATGGCTGTTCAGGATTTTTCGAGCTCCGCCTCAATTTCTGTCAGCAAATTGTGCATATTTTTGTCAGTTAAAACCTGTGTCTCAACCTTTTTCACCGCATACATGACGGTGGTGTGATCCCTGTCGCCAAAAAGCCGCCCCAGTTCAGGGTAGGAAAGACCCAGCTTGCGCCTGCAGAGATACATGGCAATCTGTCTGGCAAGCACATATTCCGGCTTGCGAATCTGCCCAAGCAGGTCATCTACTTTCAACCCAAGCTTATGGCTGACATTGCCAAGTATGTGGTTCCAGTCCGGTGTCTTGTCGCGTTTGCCAATGCCGAGCATTTTTTCAATGTCCGTCATTTTGGGCTTGCGTCTGTTCAGTTTGGCAAAAAAATCGATTTTTCGCAAAATACCGGCTATCTGCGAAATTCTCAAAGTTTTTCTGGCTATTAAAAGCATCTGCTCGCGTGTGAATCGATACTGCGACTGTTGGGCCGCATATTCCAGATAGCGCAGGCGCACATCAAGATCCGGCTCCCGCAACTCAAAAATCAGGCAGCCCTCCAGGCGGGATCGCAGCCTGGGCGCGAATTTGTCTGTATCAGGAGCGCTGAAGGTGGCAGCGAGCACAATCCGGCTGCGGGTTGCATGGACATCCGGACTTTTTGTGCCAATGTCCTGCACGCCATCAAGAACACTTGCCAGAACATTTTGCAGGTCTTCGTTTTGTGTAAGGTCCTGCACATCATCCACAAGCAGAAAATCATGCCATAGCCAGTATAATCCGGCACTTGCGTGGTTTAGCGCATGATTTTGGCAAAATGTTCTGGCGACAGCTTTTTCACCCTTCAGGCCCTGGCATAGCAAATATTCATGGAGGGAATTAAGCAGATGGGTTTTGCCGGACCCACTTGGGCCGCATAGAAAAATGGACATGGGGCCACTGTCATCTCCAGCGTCGCCTCCAGTGGCAATCTGTCTCAATGCAGCCAGAGGCTGATAGTTTTTTTCGTTGGCTATGAAATCATGAAAGATATCCTTTTTTCCCAACACTGTCGCGTCACGATTTTTATTGTGTCCTTGAACGCGTTTTGGGAGAAATGGACTTAAATCTGGCAAGTTGCCGACAGCCCCTATATAGTCAATACGGGATTTGGCAGGCAGAATATCAGAAACGAGCCTTTCAAATTTTACTTGCCAGTTATTCCGAAACCAATGGGAAAAATGGCTGTGCGCGAAGCCGACCTGAATCGAGTTCTCCCCTACGCGCAGCTCAAGGCCAGCCAGCCAGGATATGGATTCCCCTCTTTCCTCAAGTTTGTCGCGAATGGCGGCTTTTAAATCCTGTCCGGAAAATTCCGCAGCTGGCACTTGCCTGTTCATATTACGGTTTGAAGTCAGTCGGATGCTGATTTAATCCTGGTTCCAGGCGCCTGTGCCAGCAGTGTCTCAAATTCATTCAGATGCTTTACCACCACCTTGTGGAGAGCCCACAGAGCAATGAGGTTAGGAAGCACCATGAGACCATTAAAAAGATCTGCCAGTTGCCAGACAAAATCTACATGCAGCATGGAGCCACAGGTGACGAACAGGATGGCAATTATTCTGTACACCCCCACGCCATGTCCATTAAAGAGGAAGCGAACATTCTGCGCCCCAAAGAAATACCAGCCAACTATGGTGGAAAAGGCGAAAAAGAACAGGCATATGGCTACAAATGCCTGCCCTGGCGTGCCCATATCAACAGTATATGCCGCCTGTGTGAGTTTGATTCCTGTCAGGGCGTCCGGTCCAAAGCTGAGAGTCCCAGAAACAAGAATGACCATGCCTGTGAAGGTTATGATCACAAATGTTGTAAATACGCCAAACATGGCCACCAGACCCTGCTGGCACGGATGCTCAACCTTGGCGACTGCATGCGCATGAGGGGTTGAGCCCATGCCGGCTTCATTGGCAAAAAGGCCTCTGGCTACGCCATAACGCATTGCCTCGCGCATGGTTATGCCGGTGGCTCCTCCTAGTATGGCCTGAGGATCAAAGGCAGCCTTAAAAATCATTGAAAAAGCTGGCAAAATCGCGTGCCCATGCTCAAAAAGCACATAACTGCCACCGATTATGTATAAAAAGGCCATGGTGGGCACCAGTTTTTCCGTAACACTGGCAATTCTGCCAATGCCGCCAATAAAAACCAGGGCGGCCAAAAGCCCGGTGACGATGCCGACAGCAATTTTATTAAATCCAAATGCGCCCTCACAGGCCTCGGCAATGGTGTTTGCCTGTACCATATTGCCGATGAATCCAAGGGCGACAATAATGGCTATGGCAAAGAATATGGCCAGAGGTTTGGCCTTTTCTCCCATGCCACGGGTTATGTACCAGGCTGGCCCACCCACCACGTGGCCTTCGCTGTCTTTTGTTTTATATACTTGGGCCAGGACGGCTTCGGCAAAAATGGTGGCCATGCCAAAGAAGGCAGCCAGCCAGAGCCAGAGAAGAGCTCCAGGGCCGCCAAGAACAATGGCAGTGGCGGTGCCCGCAACATTGCCTGTGCCAACCTGGGCGGCAATGGCTGTTGCCAGGGCCTGGAAGGAGCTCATGCCTGCATTGTCGGCACGTTTTCCAAAAAGCGATGCTCCCCCGCATATGTAGCGCAAGGCAAGACCAAATTTGCGGATTTGCACAAATCTCAGGCGTATGGTGTAGAAGAGTCCCGTGCCGCATAGCAGGGGAACAAGGAAAAGGGTACCCCATAGAAAACTGTTAAAGTCTGTCACCCAGCGGGTTAATTCAACCATTGGATTCTCGTTGTCGTGGAGGTTTACAATATTTGCGGCACAGGCAATGCCAAGGACTTATCCATTGCGGACAGGGCATTGTCTGCTTTTTAAAATGTAAAAGCACCTGCTATGGAAAATGGAGGCGGTCAGTGTCGCTTAAAGCCAAAATTGTCAAAATCCCCACCGGATTGAATGCCGCAACCGATGGCGCTGGCAAGGCAAAATACACTTTTTTTGGTTAATTAAAAAACTTGACATCAGCTAATCCACCGGAGTGCCCTGCGCCCTGTATTCATTCAGCTTGTTGCGCAATGTGCGCACGGAGATGCCAAGCAGTTCGGCCGCCTGGGTGCGATTGCCACTGGTGGCCACAAGTCCTTTGGCTATCATTATTCTTTCCATTTCATGAAGAGGTATGACGGACCCACCGAAAGCTTCAGGCAGGGCAGTGAGAGAGCCGGCCTTTTCCCCAATTATGCCTGTATGCAAGCTGGCGCCATCTCCGGCATTTTCCGGGCAAATGTCGCTGTCGTCTTCCTGATCATCCTTTTCGCCCACTTCCTCATCAAAAAGGGGCCAGTCATCACTTTCCAGCAGAAAATGCGCAGGTGCAATATCCTGGCCATTGGCCAGCAGCACTGCCCTTTCCATGAGATTTTGCAGCTCGCGCACATTTCCTGGAAAGGAATATTCCTTAAGCCAGCGCGCGGCCTCCATGGACAGCCCACATGGGGGCAGGCTGTATTCGCGCACGTACATGTCAACAAAAAATCTCGCGAGTTCAAGCACATCGTTGCCACGATCCCGCAGGGATGGCAGGCGCAGGGGAATGACATTGAGCCTGAAATAGAGATCCTGACGAAATTTGCCCTGCTTGACCCAGTCTTCAAGATCCCTGTTGGTAGTGGCGAGAACGCGAACATCAACCGAGACAGTTTCAGCGCCGCCAACCCTGTCTATCTCTCCCTCCTGGAGCACGCGCAGAAGTTTGGCCTGCAGGGCAAGATCCATCTCCGATATTTCGTCCAGAAGGATGGTGCCTCCGCTTGCTAGTTCGAATCTGCCAAGCTTGCGGGCTATGGCTCCGGTAAATGCGCCTTTTTCGTGTCCAAAAAGTTCGCTTTCAAGTAGATGCTCGGGCAGAGCTGCGCAGTTGACGGCCACAAAGGGTCCATTGGCGCGTTTGCTGTGGGCATGCAGATAACGGGCGAACATTTCCTTGCCAGTACCGGATTCGCCGGTGATTAGTACCGTGGCCTTTGATGGCGCCACCTGCCTGGCAAGCTGCATGACCCTGGCTATGGCAGGGTTGCGGCCCACAATTTTGGGCTGGGCGCTCTTTTTATTGTAATCCGGTTTGTGGCCGCCAAGAGTGCTGATGGATGGTACAGGAAATGGAGCAGGAGTCTCCTTGAGCATGGCAATCACCTTGTCCGCTTCCACGGGCTCCAGCCAATAGTCTTTTGCGCCAAGGCTCAAATATTTTTCAGCATCTTCTGGGCTCCCCCGTTCAGACATTATGATGACAGGCGGAAAACCAGGGTTGTCAGCGGCATATGCCAGCAAATCCTCAACCCTGTATCCCGGCAGCTGTGTCCTGGAAAACACAAGAGCGGGTTCCTCCTTGCGCACGGCGGAAATAGCGGCTTTTAAATTTTCCGCTATTCCAAGCTCAATGCTGGCATCACGCAAGGGTGTAAAGAGTGAAGTGACTGCCTTTGATGGTGCGATAAATAGCAAACGATGGTTGGCCATGCAGTTTTTTATCTTTTCATTGCCTGTAATGCAAGGAAGGCAGACTGGCAACTTTACGAAAAAATCAAAAAAAGTTAGTATCTGCCGCATGACAAGAAACCATGCAGTGCTTGCCGGGCCATTCTCAATCGCCCTGTTTGGCATTATATTTTGCGTGTGGAGCGCTTTTGGCAATGATGTCAATTTTTGTGTGACCACCGGATGCACACTCTATCAGGACTTCACCATTGCCGGCATATCCCTTTGGTGGTTTGGCACAGCGTCCTTCACCATCCTCGCCGGATGCTCCCTGCTGGGGCAGGCCGGAGCCGGAAAAAAACTTGCCGCCCTGTTTCTGTTTGGCGATATATGCCTTCTGCTCCTCATGGCTGTCACAGCGCCATGCGTCAGCTGCCTCGTGGCGGCGCTTCTTTTTGCCCTGTGCTATTTTCTTTTCCGCAGATCAGATTTTTTTGCCCGGTCGCAGAAGCAGCCGGCGGTTCCCGGACGTTCCATGCTCCTCCTGGTCTGGACTTTGCTTTTTTTCATAAACATAGGGCAGGTGGCGCGTTCCCAGCTGGATGTCTGGCCAATTCTTGACGAAAGCGGCGATGCGCATATGCGCATGTTTTTTTCCCCATCCTGTAAATATTGCATTGAGGGCATAAATGTGCTCTCAGGCAACGTGAATACGGCATTTTATCCTGTGGCGGAAAATGATGCGGACATTTTCCGTCTTGCCAAAATTAAGGAATTTCTGGATCAGGGCATGAGCCTTGCCGAGGCCATGGGCCAGAGCGAAGATGTCGAGGCTGGTAGTTTTCTTTCATCGCTCAGGCCTGAATTTTTGCTGCTTCGGTTACGCCTGCTAATTAACAAAGCGCATATATTTGGAGCCGGTTCCAGCGGCGTTCCATTTTTTGAAATACGCGGCCTGCCCCCATCAGTGCAGGCAAAGGTAGAGGAAAGAGGCCGTAAACCGGCGTTTCGCGCAACAGATCCAAATGGAAGATATTCCGGATCTCAGAATCCTCCAGATGAGCGACTCCCCATGGAGCTTGGTGATTTTGGACAATGTGGTGGCGCCGAGCCCTGTCCTCCAGGTAATTAAATCCGATTTTTTTCCTCAAAAACATGGCGGTAAATGTTCATGCTTGATTATATCCGCAACAGCGCCCAATCCTTCGGTGTAAAAGTTGCCTTTGGCATCATCATTCTTGTTTTTGTGTTCTGGGGCATAGGCAACTTCAATGATCGGGACTACTCAAATGTGGTTGCGGTTGTGAATGGCGAGCCAATTTTGGCCCAGGAATTTGAAAAAGCCTATCGCAATGCGGAAGAATACATTTTGAGCAACAACCCCGGTGCCACACGCGAAATGCTGGCCAGGGAGCATCTTGGCAGGCGTGTGCTGAATGATATGATTCAGCTCACGCTAATGTCGCAGGAGGCGGCGAAAAGCGGCATAGAAATCACTCCCCTGGAGCTCAGGATGGCAGTGGGCAAAATGAAATCATTTCAGGATGAAAATGGTAATTTTGATCCTGCTGCCTATAAAAATATTCTTGATGCGCAGCGTATATCTCCAGCCCAATACGAAAAGGAGCTGGCAGCCCAGCTTATGCGCGACAAACTGTATATGCTTGTGACCGCTCCCGTCTGGGTGGATCCCGACGAGGCCCGGCAGCGTTACAATTTTTTGCGGGAAAGGCGTCTGCTGGATTATCTTTTCATTCCGGCTGCGGACTTTTATGGCAAGACTGAAGTGACAGACGCAGAGGCAAAGCAGTGGTATGATGACCATACCGCAGATTTTGCCATTCCTCCTCGAGTGGATGTTGAATATATTGAGGTGCGTCCGGAAAATTTGGCCGATGCGGCAAATATGGACGAATCCGCTGCCAGGGCCTGGTATAATGCCAACAAAAGCCGTTTTGAAACCCAGGAGCAGGCTCATCTGCGCCATATACTGATTCCGGTTGCCGAGGACGCTGATGATGAAGCGTTGCTTGAGGCCAGAAAAAAACTTGAGGCTGCCCAAAAAGATATCGCTGGCGGGAAGCCATTCGCCGCTGTGGCCGACATATACAACAGTGCCCAGGCAGCGGACAAAGGCGGTGATCTGGGCTGGGTACTGCGGGGTCAGACAATTCCGCAGTTTGAAGAGGCGGCCTTTGCGCTGGCAGCCGGAGAGATGAGTGGCGAGGTGCGCACTCCATTCGGGTTGCATCTGATCCTGATGGAGGAGAAAAAGCCGGCCGGCATTCGTCCTTATGAAGAAGTGATTGATGAAGCAAGGGCCGGAGCGGCTTATGATGAGGGCTCGGAAAAGCTGCATGACGCGCTGGACAATCTTATTGAAGACAACATTCTCCAGAAGCCGATGACTGAAAGCGCGGCAAAATATGGCCTGAAAGTCCAGGAAAGCGGCCTGGTGGACAGGAATGGGCTTATGGGCAAGCTCGGCATCAATGCCGATGGTGCAACTGCCATCTTTGGCAGTTCTGCGGGTGATCCCATTGACACAGCGCTGGATGGTGGCGACAAATACATCATTGCGAGAATTAAGTCTTCAGAGCCGGCTGCCACAAAACCATTTGCTGAAGTCCGCGACGGGATTGAGAAAATACTTAAATCCGAAAAGGCGCTTTCCCTGGCAATGACTGATGCAGGCAAAATTCTGGAGAAGATCAAAAACGAAAAATTGTCGCAAATAAAGGAACAGCAACCATCCCTTGTCAGCGATGTGACGGTGGATCGTGGCCAGATGCCAGCTGATTTTGAAGCTGATGCATCGTTATCAGAGACAATATTCGCCCAGAAACCGGGATCATGGCTGCCACAGGCATACTCGGTAAAAAAAGCAGGCGATGCCGGAGCCATGCTCGTCCATGTGGACAAGATGCTCCCTCCCGATGCTGGAGAATTTGCAAGCGTTGAGGAAATAATGGTCAATGGTGTGAAGCGTGAGCGCATGGATGCGATCTTTGAGCTGTTTATGCGTAATTTGGTGGACAAGGCTGATATAAAGGTCACAAATACCAATCTTGTTGATCGCGTAAATATGTAGGAGGCGATCCATGTGCGGCATCATTGGCTATGTGGGCCACAGACCAGCTGTGCCCGTGGTTATGGAAGGGCTTGGAAGGCTTGAATACCGGGGCTATGATTCCGCAGGCATAGCCTGGATCTGGCAGGGTGCGCTAAACATTGCACGTGCATCCGGAAAATTGAGCGCCCTTGAAAGCAAATTGGCCACAATGCCCGCCATCATGGCCACATGCGCCATGGGGCATACCCGCTGGGCAACCCATGGCGAGCCATGTGAACGCAATGCCCATCCCCATCAATCCAATGATGCAAAAATAGCCATCATCCATAATGGAATAATTGAGAATTACCAGTCAATAAAAAACAGTCTCCAGCAGAAGGGATATATTTTTAAATCCGATACCGATACCGAGGTTCTGGTAAATCTGATTGCCGAAAAGCGCAAGACGGAGCCGGATATGCTCCATGCCTTTGCAGCGGCGCTAAACGAAGCGCGGGGAGCCTATGCCCTTTGTGTGATGTCGTTGGATGAGCCGGATGTCATTTATGCGGCCAGGGCCTCCGCTCCATTGATTCTGGGTATTGGCACAGGAGAAAATTTTATTGCCTCTGATATTCCGGCATTCCTCCCCTATACCCGCAATGTTATATTTATTGAGGATGGCGAAATTGCGCGGGTGAAGGCATCAGATTTTGAAATCTATGCACTGGATGGACTTCAGACGGTTGAACATGCTGAGCAGACTGTTCAATGGGATATACAGGCAGCACAGAAAGATGGCTACCGGCATTTTATGCTCAAGGAGATATTCGAACAGCCCAGAGTTATCAGCGATGGCCTGACAGGCAGGGCGGACGCCTGCAGTGGCACGGTGTCGATGCCAGAACTGGACAACATGCCAGTCCCTGAAAAATTGCATATCGTGGCATGTGGCACTTCATATCACTCCGGTTTATGGGCAAGGCATCTGCTGGAGGGCATCGCGGAAATTCCTGTTCAGGTGGATATAGCCTCCGAGTTTCGCTACAGGGAAAAACTTCTGGCATCTCCAGGGGAAAATGCGATTTTTATCAGCCAGAGTGGAGAAACGGCGGATACACTGGCCGCATTGCGCCTGGCAAAAAAGCATGGCTTGCCCGTGATGGGGCTATGCAATGTTGTGGGGTCTTCCATAGCCAGGGAGGCCGATATGACTGTGTTTACACAGGCAGGGCCGGAAATTAGCGTGGCCTCCACAAAAGCCATGGCCAGCCAGATGCTTGCTCTGGCTTTGATGGCCATCTATTGGGGGCGCAGGAAGAACACAATAACCTCGGCGCAATGCAAGGAGCTTGTCTCTTCCCTTTTTTCATTGCCAAGATTATTGGATGACAATCTGCCTCAGATGCGTGAAAAGGCCAGAGAGCTTGTCCAGAAATACGCGACTTTTCATAATTTTTTCTACATAGGGCGCGGCTTTTGCTACCCGCTTGCCCTTGAGGGGGCACTTAAACTCAAGGAGCTTTCCTATATACATGCTGAAGGCTATGCGGCAGGGGAAATGAAACATGGCCCCATTGCCCTTATAGATCCCAGCTTTCCCACTTTCGCCATAGCCCTTGAGAACGAGCTCTTTCCCAAGGTGAAGTCAAATATTGTGGAGGCGGAAGCAAGGGCCGGAAAGGTAATTGTTCTAACCAATCCTGGCATGGAGGTGAAAGCTGATGATATATGGGTCATACCCGGCGTGAAATCGCCTCTTGCAGGTCTTGTGGTTTTGCCGGCTCTTCAGCTATTCAGCTACGAAATGGCAGACTATCTTGGCAAGGACGTTGATCAGCCCAGGAACCTCGCTAAAAGCGTAACAGTAGAATAGACAAAATGTTAAAACCTTTTTACCAGGGCAAGCTGGATGCCTTTTGCGCCATATATGCAGTCCTGAATGCCTTGAGATTGACGCATGGCATAAGAACAAAACGCGCGAGGGATATTCTGAATGACATACTTGTTGCCCTTGCCAGCAGACCTGAAGAATTTCGCAAGGTTGTCACGCAGGAGACGGACTATGTGAACCTTGTTGATGCCATACTTGCCGTGCAATGTCATTCAATGCCTCTTGAAGTGTCTGTGCCTTTCACAATTGGCAACCTGCCGGATGTGCCGGTTTTCTGGGATGCCTGCCAGCAATGGCTGGGAGATGGCGGAGGAGATGCGAAAAAGGCCATAATTTTTCGTTTTCAGCGTTTTCTCAAGCCTGATGCGGATGCCCTTAACAAACATTGGACCACAGCGGATTATGTGCGTGGCGATATATTGCATCTGTTTGATTGCAGCCATGAGGCAGAGGCTATATTAAATATTCGTATGAGCAGTTTTGTTACTACCCGCGAAAAGGTTGACAAGGAGCATCTTCTTTACATTCAACCTGAAACTGCCCGTTTTCTTCGACTCCCCTTTTGAGCATGTCTATTAAATCGGCTGGCAAACTGACTGCATGGGTATTAAGTCTTGGATGCCCAAAGAATCGCGTGGATACGGAAAAAATACTCGGTTCTTTGGGTATTCCTGTAAAAATGGCAACCCACATGGGCAGAAGTGAGCTAGTGCTCATAAATACCTGCGCCTTTATTGAACCCGCCGCAAGGGAATCCATAAGGGCAATCCTGGATGCAATCGAAAGAATCAGGACATTGAAGCGCAGGCCTCTACTTGCGGTGGCAGGCTGCCTGCCAGGCAGATATGGCAAGGATGAGCTGGCCAGTGAATTGCCTGAAGTTGATCTTTGGCTACATCCACAGGAACAGGAAATTTGGCCAGCAATGATCCAGAAGGCTTTGACTATTAAGGAAAGCAATGTCCCGGGCAGAATTACACCGTTTGACATGTCCTATGCGTGGCTGAAAATTGGTGAAGGCTGTCGCCACAAGTGCGCATTTTGTACCATCCCCTCAATACGCGGCAAGTTGAAATCGGAAACGGCGGATAAAATCGTTGGTGAAGCTGAATTTTTGCTTGCCAATGGCGTGCGCGAACTGGTGCTTGTAGGACAGGATGTGGCAGCCTGGGGGCAGGATTTCAATAATGGCCCTGGGCATATTAATAGTTCTATGGCATCAAGCAAACTTCCAGGCCTTGTCGATAAACTATGCAATTTGCCCGGGCTTGCATGGCTGCGCCTTCTATATTTATATCCTTCGGAAATTAGCGATGATTTATTGCGATTTATGGCAGCAACCGGCAGGCCATTACTGCCATATCTTGATATTCCTTTCCAGCATTCGCATCCAGACATATTAAAAAGCATGGGGCGCCCATTCTCAGAAAATCCATATGCCATTGTGGAAAAAATAAGTAAGTATTTGCCAAATGCCGCTCTAAGAACCACTTTGATAACTGGCTATCCGGGTGAAACTGAGGAAAGGTTTGAGCATTTATGCAACTTTGTCAGGGAGGCTAAATTCCAAAACCTTGGCGTTTTTCCCTATTATGCGGAAGATGGCACAGTGGCCGCGACCCTGCCACAACAGGTTGATCCGGCTGTGAGGGAAGAGCGCAGACAGGAGATCATGGCCATACAAAAAGAGGTTAGCCGGAATAAGCTTTTGGAATATTGCGGCACTAATATGAAAGTACTTGTCGATTCACCCCGCCATGATGAATGGCCAGGTCTTTATGCCGGGCGTGTCTGGTTTCAGGCTCCGGAGATTGATGGCATAACCTATGTTTCAGGACCTGGCGTAAAAGTTGGCGCAATGCCCGAATGTGAGATAGTGGACAGTCATGACTATGATCTGACTGCGCTTGCCTGAATATCGGCTATCTTTATGTCCGGGAAAATGATTGACAGCGGAGAGCATTCTTCCTTTATAAAATCGTCCTGTCTGAGCTCATAAGCTTAGGCCAGCGCCAAATAAGCCTGAAAACCCTGTTTTCAGATAAAATTATGGCAGGCTGGGTTTTGACTTCATGAAAACTTAAACTCCCCACACATCCAGCTCATTCATCAGTTGAAACTCTCCATGCGTTTCAACCATGCGCCATGGAGTTTTAGAAGAAGCGCCTCGTATTTACCTTTTTCAATCGCCAAATGCTCTAATTGATCATATTTTGCCTGAAATTTGGATTGGCAAGCAGGCTTGGCATTAGGGGGTCGGGTAGTTTTGGGGAAATGAATTCCAGCCTAAGGGAAAAGCGCCGTAAATTGATGCTGTAATTGGATTTGACGCATCGACAAGCCAGCCATGCATCAAGTTTTTCCCCCAAGGAGGCATTGAGGGGCAATTTTAACAGCAGTCTGTAACTGTCCAGAATTGCAAATTCGTCCAAAAAATCCACCTGCTCAATAATAACTTTTGCTCCTCCAGCTGAAATATCTGCGAGATGCGGTTCGAAAAATTTGGCTGTGCCTGTGTCAGAGCCGCCATTTCCGGAAACTTCAACATCATCCCTCGGCAAAAAATACAGGCACGCTTTGGACGCTATTTCGGAAAATACATTGTAGCGTTCATGGCGTCTTAATTCACGACGAATGTATTTTTGTGGCATTTTTACGCGGACCTGGCGAACATTGCCTGCATCATCAGCTATTCCAAGAGAGAGAATGTTACTCTTGCATAGAAAGCCATTTTGTTCGGGATTTTGCTTTATATGCAACTTGTTTTTGATAATTTCGTTAGGCAGTTTGAAATAAAGATGGCATTTTTCCTGATTAAACAAGTTTGCGGAAAGTGGAGACTGAAAATCAAGCAAAAGACTGTTTGCGCGGATGGCTTTTATATGACAGGAGAGATTGCGCAAAAGACGCTGCTTGTCAATAAAACTCAGGGATACACGTTCCCGGTTACGATATACATGCTTGAATATTGCGGCTGGTGGAGGGTCGGATCTCAGAAAGGCACGACAGAGATTTTTAAAAAACTGCATTGGCCGCATCCTTGAGCAGATGGTGTGGGAAAAATTTATCCTTCAAAAAATTGTATCAACTATAGACCTTTCACGTGAAACAATTTTTCTGAGAATAAGCCAAAATTTATAACACCTGGAATTTGCCAGCCGAAAATGCTTAAAAAACAGATTATGCGGTAAAGGGGTATTGCTGGTCCCGATACATCAGACAATGCAATTTAATATGCCAAGGTATCATTTCCATAAATACGCTGATTTAACGAACCCATATGACATAAAACTTCATACGGAATTGTGCCAAGCATTTGCGCTATTTGCTGGGCATCTGGCGCAGTCTGACCCGGATCTGGCTTCCCCCCAAGAATCCACACCCTCTCTCCAGTTTTGATTTCTGGAAACTGGCTCAGATCGACCATAAACATGCCCATGCAGATCCTGCCCAGCTGGCTTGCGAGCCTGCCCCCCACAAGAACTTTCATGCGATTTGAAAGCTGGCGGTTTACCCCATTTGCATAGCCACAAGCCACAATGCCAATCCGCATTGCTCTTTGCGCGGTAAATATACGTCCATATGAAATACTTTGTCCAGCTTTAAGCTCACGAATATGGATAATTGGTGAGCTTAAACTCATGACCCATTCCTGATTGTGTCCATATTTTTCCAGTCTGGTGCCATAAAAGGGGTTGCCCCCGTACAGAGCCAGACCTGGCCGGGAAATATCATTACTAGTGGCATGATGACCGAGGGTAGCTGCGGAATTGCCAAGTGAGTGACTTGTCTCCGGGTATAGAGAGCATACTGCTGCATAAAATTTTTCGTAGTTTTCAATCTGTCGCTTGGTAAAACCATCCTCTTCAGGCATATCTGCGCATGCAAGATGTGAGACAAGAAGGGCTGGTTTTATTTTTGGAGTTTTGCGCAGATGTTCCAGAAGTTGACTTTTATCATCCAGGTTAAACCCAAGCCTGCTCATGCCGGTATCACATTTAATGGCGGCGTTTAATATTCCAGGTTCATTTTCCGCGCAGACCTGGGCAGCCAGGGCTAGATCGTCAAAGCTGCCAATAACTGGAGTAAGTTTGTGCTGCATGGCTAGAAGCCATTCTTCCTTGTCCATGCAGCCAATCAAGAGGACTATTTGTTGAGCAAGGCCAGCCTTGCGCAGGGCGACTCCTTCAGAAACTGTGCCAACCGCAAATGATACGGCCCCTGCCCTGTCAAGAGTGGCTGCAACCTGCATAAGCCCATGTCCATAGGCATCGGATTTAATAACAGGCATGAGGCTGGACGGTTCGCCAAGCCGTTTGAAATTACGTTCAAGCGCGTCCAGATTGATATGGCAGATAGAGGGAGAAAAAGTGCATGACATGAAGAAAAGCTCCAGTGGGAGTATGGGGAACAGCTCTTTGCAAGGGATTAAAAGAAATGACAGGTCCACGCAGGCAGATGCCGCCATTCACAGCTTAACGCTTTTTCAGATATTTTCCAATTCGGTGAGTATTTTTCAAGTTCTTTATAAAATGCTGCTGAATGGTTCATATGAATCAGATGGGTAAGCTCATGGAGGCAGAGATGCTCAAGCAGTTGTCTGGATAGCAGCAGGGCGCGCCAATTTATGCTTATGACGGGGAATGGGGCTGCAGGATTTTTAGAGCAGCTGCCCCAGCGCGTGCCCTGATTGCGCACCTTGACTGTCAGGGTGCCCGCGCCAATACTGGCGGAAATATCCCCAATGAAGTCCGGCAGATGTATTTGGGCAAGTTTGCGCACATATGCCTGCAAGGCAAGGATGCACATCCGGCTGTCCTGATGGTGCCCATGCAGGCATAGCTCGCTGCCTGTTGCAGTTACCAATATCCTTTTGCCACCAGCCTTGAATAAAAGATAATCCTCATTTCCTAAACCGGTAATTTTGCCCCCGATAGCCTCCATACCCCGTTTCAATATAAAATTTTTAGCCAGTAGTGGCAGGACAATGCTGTCCGGCACCTCCAGGTGGCGTGATTTCAGCTCGCCCTTGCGCCAGAGTTTTTCGACCCAGGCAATGAAATGGGCGGGGAGCTGCCTGATTTCATGATCAGGAAGGCTGGCTGGCACTGTGAGCACCAGTTTTGCATTCAAAAACAGGGCAATGGATGCCTTGCGGGCGCGTGCTGATTTACGGACTAGGGCCGAAACCTTGCTGCCGTCCGGCATGATGAACATTATTTGTTCAGGCTCAATTGCGGAAACCATGGGATAAAAGATGCGCCGTGAACTAAATTGATACTACAAAAATGATTATTTGCTGGCGATAAATGCAAAAGCATTGTGATTATGGATGGATTCCATGCTTTCCACCTCAACCTCATGCCACAAAACCGCCGTATGCCTTTCAAGAAATTCCGAAGCTCTCCGGGCCACATCCTCAACAAAAAAGGGTCTTGAAAATGCCATTTCTGTCACATATTTTTCATCTTCACGCTTAAGTAGTGTATATAGCGATGAGGAGGCGGATTTTTCAGCCAGTTCAATGAATTCCTCGAGCCAGACGAAGCGGGCAATGCGAATTTTCATTTTTATGAGGGCGCGCTGACTGTGTGCGCCCTCGCGGCTTATGGCTTTTGAGCAGGGGCATACGGTCATGACTGGAACATTGATTTCAAGCAGAAATGTCTGCCTGTTGCCATCCAGCTCACCGGTGACAGAACAGTCATAGGCAATATTGGCGCTGGAACCTCCTGCCGGAGCGGCCTTGCGCATTAGGTAAGGGAAACTGAATTTTGCCCAGGATCTGCTGGCCACAAGTCTTAACTGCAGATTTTCCAGCAAATGCCGCATTGATTCATAACCCAGCTCTTCTTTCCAGGCTTCGAGAGTCTCAACCAGCCTGCTCATATGGGTCCCTTTGAGTGATGCTGGCAGGTCAACGCCAAGGTCCACGCATGCAAGACAGTTCTGAATGCCATTTGCGCGGTCACGCAAAGCCAGGGGAAAACGCAGGCCGCGAACCCCCACGCGATCTATCGGCCTGGGGAAATCTGGCTCCAGTGATTGCACGTCCGGTAATTTATCTGCATTGGGCATATATGCCATCAAACAAGATCCTCCCCATTGGGCGCCGGATTAAACACACCATACTTTACTCCCCTGCAGGAGATCAGCTTTTGGGCAAGGGCGAGCACTCTCTTGCAGTTGCCTCGCAGCACCAGAACCTCCAGACAGTTGCTGTGGTCCAGATGAAGGTGCATGGTGGTGACAATAATATCATGATCATCGTGCTGCAATGTCATCAGTCTACGGGCAAGATCATGCTTGTGGTGATCATAAACCAGTGTGAGTGTGCCTCCGCCTTCGCCAGATGCGCCCCATTTCGCTTCGGCGATGGATGCGCGAAGCAGATCTCTTATTGCTTCGGAGCGGTTGGTGTAGCCTTTGTCGGCGCATAATTCATCAAAAGCCATGAGCAAATCTGTATCAAGGGAAACGCCAAAGCGTGTCAAATTGCCCATAACGCATCACATCCTGCATATTTCCCAAATAGTTATTCCGGTTGGCAAAGCCTGTGGATAAAGGGCCTCGATGGCGGTTTTTAAAATGGGGGCCACATGCCAGCCCGCCGCCTGAACCCTTTCCCTGAACATGGGGAAGATGTTGCGATCGGGATCCGCCAGCCACGCGACGCCATTTTGTGCAAGGGCAAAATTTATAAAATCGGAGAGGGGCTGGACAAATCGTTTTTCATAGACAATATCCGCACCCCAGATTTTTTGAAAACAGTGTTTTGCAAAAGGTGGCTTGCGCCAGTCCATGCAGGCCAGCATTGGCATGTCAACGTGATTGAGGGTGGCATTGTTTCGGCAGTACGCTACAGCCCGCCAATCCAGATCGGCGGCTACGACCTTTGCTCCCAGCCAGGAGGCGATTATGGCGCTGAATCCCAGCCCACAACCGAGATCAAGGCACAGGTTCTGTTCAATTTCCTGCCTTTTTTGACTGAGCCATTCCCCCAGGGCAATGCTGGCTGGCCACAACTCGGCCCAGTAGGGGATTCTTTCGTCCATGAAATCATCCGGGCTCATTGCATCCCACAATTCATCCAGACTGGCAGGCCGTTTTAAATGCCATTTTTTGCCTGAGCATGAAATCTCCATGGAATTGCCATCAATGCTCGCATGGGGCCGTCTGTTCAATTCTGAAAATGCCATTTGCAAAAAATAGACTATTTGCCCCAGACTGTACAGGGCTCGGCAAGTCGCAGACAGTGGCCGTCGGAAGCCAGGGCGGATTGCAAAAATATATAATTTATGTAAAAATATTTTAGACAGAAGACAACAAAAGGGAGTAAATCCGGCTGCATATCTGTCATGTTTCATGAATAGTGATTGTTACTCCATGCCTGAGCCATATTCAGGATCTGTGCTGGATATGTGAGGCTACCACAAAGAGTCGATATTAAAGGCTGCCTTTTATAAAATTATGGCATATGCCATCCGCCTTTACGGTGTAAACACGCGCACCGTGTCCCGCTCTAGGTGAGAATTGGCCCAAGGCGGACGGCGCTCAGCTGTGGGGATAATTCCAAAGTGAACATGCCATAAAGGCATGCCCGAAAAAGGGCAGGGCAATCTCGATTTGGCGACTGGAGAATCTGAGGGCAACCTATCCAACATAGCAGCCACAGGCAGCCTTGCCGGCACACCAGATGCGCACAAGGCTGCGCGCCAGATATGAACCGGGGTTTGGAGATGCAAAATACCGCGGAACTTTTTGATGAACACAGCACCGTTCAGGAAGCCCTGGATAATTTTGCCGTGTTGATTGATGATGTGGATTTTGCTGATATGCTGTCTCTGATGGGCATCGGCAAATTCCAGTTCCTGCTCCGCAAGCAGATGCGGGTGGAATTGAAAGGTCTCTACATGGCTTTATGGCACCTTGCCCTGGCCCGTTCTTTTCCGGACAGGGCCGATGAAATGTTTAATATTTTTCTGGAACGCTATCTGTCTGCCCATGGAGGTAAAATCGGTATCCAGACTGTGGAACGAGCCAAGCAGTATAGAGCCATGCTGTTGCCCAGCGGGGATGGCAATTTTATTGATGTGGCCAGGCATCTGGCATCGTTCCTGATTAAGGATCAGCAGGATACGCGCGCTCTGACGCTCAAGCTTGCACTGAACATACGCAACGCCTATCGTTTTATCTTCGATCGTCTTATCTAAATTCAATTATGAATACCGGTATTTTTCAATCCTCTGGAGAGGCATGCGTCACCATCGGCAATTTTGACGGCGTGCACCTGGGGCACCAGGCATTGATAAAGGCCGGTATGGCCATTGCGCACAGACAAAATCTTGATTTTATAATCCTCACGTTTGCGCCCCACCCAAGAAGTGTGCTTGGTGAAAAGCCGCATATTCCCCTCACAACCCGCTCATGCCGCAGGCAGATGCTGGAGAAATGTGGCGCACGGCATATAATTGAAATGAGTTTTAGCAGGGCCCTTTCTGCGCTTTCGCCTGAGGAGTTCGTTGAACGGCATCTGCTGCCCATGAATCTGGGACATCTGGTGATAGGCTATGATTTTTCCCTTGGCCACAATAGAGAGGGAAGCATAGACAAGTTGAGGCATTTGGCTGCCATCCACAATTTTGAAGTAAGCCGAATTCCTCCTTTTGAACTGGCTGGCGCCCCGGTAAGCTCAACCCGGCTGCGGCAATGTATCATGGCAGGTGATGTCGACCAGGCGGCTCGGCTGCTTGGCAGATATTATGCTGTCTGTGGAACTGTTGTGCATGGCCATGCCAGAGGCAGAGAAATTGGGTTCCCAACAGCCAATCTGCGTCCGGATGGCACCCTCCTGCCGGCGAATGGGGTTTATGCCACCTGGGCCATTGTGGACGGGAAAAAATATTCAGCCATGACAAATATTGGCAATAATCCGACCTTTGATGGTAAGAACTTGACCATTGAAACGTTTTTACTGTCTGAAAATCCCCAGCTATATGGACGCAAGATGTGCATTGAATTTGTCCAGAGGCTGCGCGCGGAGAAAAAATTTGTCAGCCCCGCAGAACTGGTGGCCCAAATAAAGAGGGATGTAGAGCAGGGGAGAAATCTTCTGCGGGAGGCAAAAGAATGGCCACAGCATTAAAAGCTTCCGATTTGCATAACCATACGGTGGCCTCTCATGGCCTTGGCACTGTGGAGGAAATGTATAAGGCTGGCAGGGACAGGAATCTGCGTTTTATGGGGTTTGCGGAGCATACACCTCTGCCGCCTGGCATAAAATGTAATATCTATACTGGCGATCTGAATCATGAGTTTCCCATCTACATTCAGAAAGTGCTTGCCTTGAAGGACAATCCCAACGGCCCCCAGCCTCTCCTTGGCATGGAGCTGGACTGGCTGCCATCAAAAAGGGAATGGATGGATAATCTGGTGCGCAGCGCGCCTTATGATTATGTTCTGGGTTCGTTGCACTATATAGACGGCTACTCCACCTCCAATATCCCGCTTTGGCAAAAATGGCCGGATACCCCCTCCCGATTCGGCCGTTTCGAGGCATATTTTTCAGAAATGGTAAACATGGTGAAAAGTGGGCTGATCCAGATTGCCTCACATCCGGATTTTATTAAATTCCGGGTTTGGCCGGACTTTCAGCTTTGGCTTGAGAGCAAAGGCAGCCGTGACTATCTGGCCGCTGCCCTGGAAAGCATGGTGCGGCATGATGTAGCCATGGAAATTAATGCAGCCGGCCTGCGGCGGGATTTTCATGAACCATATCCATGCCCTGTGATCATGCGTATGGCAAGGCAGGCGGGAGTGCGAATAACCTTTGGCTCGGATGCCCATAAACCAGAGGAAGTCGCCATGGATATTGACAGACTCCATGATTATGCGGCTTCATTCGGTTTTAAAAATCATCTTGTTTTCGTGGGCAGGCAGCCCCTGGAGTTTGGAATTTAAAGCATTTTCGCGGTGAAATCGCGTAAACGCCCAGGCGACGAAAGCAGTTGTCCAGGCCGAAAATAGCAACATCTGTACCGCCGAAATGCTTGCAGCGAATTGAATGGAAATATAAAATAGATGTTTTAATGCGATAAATTCCTTATGCATCCAGGCATCCCATTCACCGCCCTGCCTGTGCATTTCAAAATAAAAATTAATTAAGAGACAAAGGCTTTGGCTTGAGTGGCAGACATGTCATCATTCCCGTATGCGATCTTGCCGCTGATGGCAGGGGCCTTGGTTTTATGCCGGCAGAGGATCCGGAGCAAGGCAAAATTGCGCTCATACAGGGCGCTTTGCCCGGGCAGCTGGTGGAGTGCAGGGTTGTAAACCACAAGGGCGGAATTATACAGTGCGATCTGATATATATCCACAGCAGCTCATGGACACCGGCGGCCCCCCTCTGCCCGCATTCCCAGGAGTGTGGGGGCTGTCCATTAATATCCGCTCCTTATGATCTGCAACTCCAATGGAAGCAGAAGATCGCCAGGGACGCCATTACACGCATTGGCCGCATTGACCGGGAAGAGTTTGACAATCTGGCCACAACGATAGTGCCCTCTCCACACATCACAGCCTACCGCAACAAGGCTGTCTTTGCCTTTGGGCGGTCCCAGAGTGGGGAATTTCTCGCCGGATTTCGCAAACCTTTCAGCCATGAAGTCTGCAATATCAACGAATGCGCGCTTCTGGATGCAGCAGCCTGTCAAATCCTGGCCATTTTCCGGCAACTGGCCTCATTGGCCAACCTCGAGCCTTATGCGCCACATACTGGTGGATTCTTGCGTTTCCTTTCCCTGCGCAAAGGGGTGCATGGCAAGGATGCCAGGTGGTGGGTCATCTGTGTAACCAGTGCGGGCGCCAGACACGAAAGAGACCAGGTGGCGCGCCTGGGCAGACAACTAATGGAAAGAATGCCAGAGGTTGCCTGCTTTATTCATGAAGAGAGAAGAAAAAGGGACTTGCAGCCATTTGGCGAAAAACGTGTTTTCTGCCTCCAGGCGCCTGGGGTGGATGCAACATTGGAGATGGAGCTGGCAAATCGCAGATTCAAAATCGATGCCGCTTCCTTTTTTCAGATAAACAATGGCGCTGCCACGCGGCTTGCGGATATTATCACGCGCATGGGGGCCAATATTCCGGCAAAAAGCGTTTTATTGGATCTTTATTGCGGCGCCGGAGCGCCGGGGCAACTTTTGGCTCATGCCAGCTCAAAGCTCTACGGGATAGAAATTGACAGGAGGGCGGTGGGACTTGCCAAAAAAAACGCACTGAACGCAGGCCTTGGCAATTGCGCCTACTTTTGCGGCGATGCTGGCAAAACCCTCATGACAATGCAGACCAGACTGCAAAATAAAAGTATGACTTTGCTTGTGGATCCGCCCCGCAGCGGCATGGACAAGGCCACACTGGACGCAGCAATGAAACTTTATCCCGAAAATGTGATTTATGTGTCCTGCAATCCGGCTACCCTGGCCAGAGATGCCATTTCTTTGCAGAAGAAATATAGGCTCGTGGAATTTCATTCAGTGGACATGTTTCCTCATACTCCCCACCAGGAATGCTGCACATGGTGGACAAGACTATAATATTTTAGATTTGTATATCCCAGGTAAAGGCAGTTTAAAAGGCAAATGCCATAAAGCATCTCTCGCTCTGGAACATTTTTGGGGGTCCATCCTGATTTAGATGCGCAGCACAGGGAATCGTAATTTGGCTCCTTGACACACAGTGCAAAGGAATCTAACCTCAATCGGTACTAATTTTGATAATTAACAAACTGGTGTTCCTGGAGCCAGACACCTGAAAAATATTGTAAATTTGATCCAATGCGCAGAAAGTTCAGCCGCTGGAGCAAAGCAGGTATTTTTAGGATTGGCGGCTGGTTCTTTGGAATTTTTCCTTCCCTTTTTTAGCGGCGGAGAGTGGTTAAGGGTCTGCCAATTTATGGATTTCTGCATTAATATGTACGATATCAAATACTTACCCCCCCCCCAACCACACACTATGCGCACAGATTTTGCATAGGACGCATACGGTATAACTCAAACTGCTGTGCCCGCATAAATAAGACTCAAGCCCCTTGGGGCATCCATTTTTCAGATACTCCCGGTTTCAGACGGGATTATCATTTCTCCTGTTTAATCCTCACCAACGACCAGCAAGTTAATCGCCAGGCTGCCAGACAGGCTACGCTCTGCCATTTTAATAACCTGTCAATTCACAGGATATCCATATTCGGCTTTGTGTCTTATTCCGAGAAAAGCTCTGGGAACTTAGGCAACACGTTAATCTTTGCTTATGATAGCAAGATTTTAAAAATGCCTTTTGGAAAGAGAGCAGGCCAGCGTATTCCATAAACTGGAGACTTGTAAGTAGGGCGGACATCAACGTTGCAATGAGAATTAAAAAACATCCAAAATGTTAAGCCATAAGGAGTTAAAATGGCAGACATCGTTATTTCCGGCAAAAAGCATCTTAATACTATCTGCAAGGAATTTTCAGATCAGTTTCCTTTTCTTTTTTTAACTTTTTTCACGCCACAAGAATGGGAAAAGGCGCAAGAAGGCAAGGAAAGAATCCATCCCATTCCTGGAAATCAGTCCCTGAGCGCTGTGCGCACCAAAAAAGCAGTCAGGGATGAAAAGGAAATGTCCATCCATGGGCGCACATTAGTAAAAAACATAGAAAACAACTTCCTGAATACATACGGAATCTATGTGCAGATCTGCTACAATAAAAATGGCAATAATTACTATACATCTGGAGATAGTGATGAAATGAGTCTCACTCAACTTAACAAAAAATTGAGCGAAGAAGGTGCTACCAACATTAAAGAAAACCCGCAGCTATGGCGTAAGGATTGATCGTTTATCCAATTTTAGCATGACTTGGGCCATGCAAACCGCAATTGAAGAAAGCTGATTGCTGTGGCGGCGTTCACTGCCTGGACAGCCGCCACTCATTGGCACAGTCATGGTGGAATAACAACCAAAATACATTTGCTTTGCAATAAGAGAAAAAGAATTTCTATTTGATTCTGAGCGATATAATATGTTCCAAAAATTAAAAGATTGGAGGGGCATGGCCTTCCATTATAATCGTTTTCTCATACCTTTCATTCCTTCTTTTGCCAGGGCTTTTCATTCAAATTTTTTTGCATCCAGTGGGCCTGATGAAACGTGCTATAAGGATAAGAGTGACATTCGAGATTGCAAAGGAGTTTAAAAATGAAAAAACATTTACATAAAATCCGCTACTGGATGAGAAACAGGCTCCCGAAAGATGATAACTTTATCAAAAAATTTTCCATAATATTTTTACCTGGGAATACTGCTGGGCAAACGCCAGAATCATCCATGCCAGATTCCAGTCAGGCCGCAGCGGCTGCGAGTGCTGTTCAACGCCCTGGTTTCTCCAGCAATGCCAGAATGCGCCTGCTTGTTTATGGGCTGTGTTTCCTGACCCTCTTATTTCTACCCATAAAAATGGGCGCTACGCATGGGGACAAGGGGCCCAACTACGCTCTCCCCGTAATTGGTTATATAGAGAGCGCATGCATAAAACAAAGCTCAAAAACATTCAAAAACGCCACTCTTTCTTATGCGGTCGCCCAGACTGTCTCCAAAACAGTGGATGTTCTGCAAAATATTCAGGTATCCGTTGGATTGGCCAGTATGTCTCCCGGTAAAATACTGGGATCATTATCGGAAGGTTTGGACAGAATTTCGGATGGCCTGTTCTGGGTCATGAGCGCCATGCTGGTGTGGAGGTTTTTCATTGGCATCTTTTTCTGGCTTTGCCTGAAAATTTTGCTGCCCGGAGCTTTGCTTTTCGCCATGTACAATCTTATCCGGCCCTCCATTTCCGCAGCTTTGCTTGCCGGGTTTTTCAGCCGGATCACCCTGGCGCTTCTTATTTTCCTGCCGGCAATAGCCATAATAAATTCCCGCATTGAAGCTGCCTTTGAAACCACCGTCATCCAGAAAGTGGAAGAAATTGAAAAAGATCAGGTCTTTCAAGATAATGGATCTGCTTCCGTGGGAAAAGACAATTCCGGCTTTTTGGGGGGCATATACAAGTCAGCGTCGAATTTGGCCGGTAAATTGAATCCAGAACAGTACTGGAACCTCGCTGATAGACTATTTCATAAGTCAAAAGACATACTTGATAACCTGCAAAACGCCCTTGCCGCTTTTGTGCTGACAGCTTTTATCGTGCCCATCATTTTCCTGTTTATTCTCTGGAAAATAATCGTAGGAATTGCTCAATCCTCCCGGCGCAGACTTGGGGCGGCCAGACTCTTCCTTAACTCCAGCCAGGAACGACCAGCTCCCATCAATTCCTGACATCTATCCGGGATTTAAATATGCACTTTTCCAATATTATTGATACGCCGCGCGCTCCAGGAGATATTGATCTCCTGGGAGTGGACAAATATGTCGATGCGCTCGCAGAATTTGTTGCAGTTGCGCAAATGCCCACCACCCTGGCTATTCAGGGGGAATGGGGCAGTGGCAAAACATCGCTGATGAATCAGGTGCGTTATCGCCTGTGCGAAATGCCTGGCGAACTGGAGCCGGACAAGCCCTATTACGGCATCTGGATCAACACCTGGCAATATTCCATGATGCGCAATAAGGAAGAAACCCTTGTGAATGTCATAAAGGGAATTACTTCGGAAGCGCTTAGAATTATGAATCGCCACAAGGGCAGCCTGTCCGGAGCCATGTCAAAGGTTGGAGGGATGTTTGGAAAGCTGGCGAAAATCGGCGCAAAGGCTGCCGCATCAGCCGCTGGAGTGGACACTAATCTGGTGGATGAACTGACAGGCCAGAGCGATGCCAGAGAAAACGCGGAGGCCTTTCGGGCAGCATTGGCTGACGCGCTTGCGGTATGCTTGCAGGAAGACGCCAGGCAGGGGAGCAAAAAAAAGGGCTTTATCTTTTTCATAGATGATCTGGACAGGCTGGATCCGCCAGTGGCTGTGGAAATACTTGAACTTTTGAAGAATCTTTTCGAGGTGGAAAACTGCATATTCATTCTTGCCATTGATTATGACGTGGTAGTCAAGGGGCTGGAACCGAAATTCGGGCCGCTTACGGCCAAAAATGAGCGCGAATTCCGCTCATTTTTTGACAAGATAATTCAGCTTCCCTTTTCCATGCCTGTCAACTCCTACAACATGGATTCCTTTCTGGCGGAATCCCTTGCCAATATCGGTTTTTTCAACAAAGAGGAATTGGCCGAACATATTGGGCCTGAAAATGAAGCTTCTCTTGAAGTTATTTCCGAACTTGCCATTCTTTCGGTTGGCAGTAATCCCCGCTCTGTAAAAAGACTGATCAACAGCCTTTCCCTGGTGCGAATCATGCGTTCCATTTCCAATGGCGATTCGCTTTTGAGCATCAGGGAAAAAATCCTGAGCTTTGCCTTTCTCTGCATTCAAATTGCGTGGCCCACCATTTATGAAATGCTGTTGTTTGAACCTGATTACAAGAAATGGAATGACAAGACGGCCAGCCGTTTCAGGGGCGACCCCATTGACGCATCCATCAAGGATAAGCTGGATGGCACGGAAGAATTTGACGAGCCATGGGAACAGGCGCTTTTCAGGGTATGCCATGCCAATCCCTATCTGCGCTCCCGCGCGTTCTCCATATCCCGTATGCTCAATTATATTTCCACGCTTTTTGAGGATAGCGCCGATTTTGGAGCGGAAGTAAGCAGGATTCTGGCCTTTGCCGCAGTGACTACTGTTTCCAGCGGAGATGCCGCCGCCAGAAAAATTGGCAGTCGCCAGCGGGCTGAATCCATGCAGGATTTTATCGCGTCATGCCGCGAAGCAGGCGTAAGCGAGGAAAGCATCAACATTATGGTTGCCATAAATGACAAGATACTGGCCCAATACGGCAATCTTGTGAAAGCCGAGCTGATACCAGGCAGGGCACTTGCCTACCATGTTGCCAATAATAAAAGCCGCGAACGCCGACTGGCCAAAATGGATTTACGCAAAGGCGGTGTTTCCATTTACACAGGCGATTATGGACCATTTATCATTAAGACTCTGGTTCAGGGGGCAAATGATTCCCTGCCAGCGGATTTTTTCAAGCAGGCCTATAAACGATTCAAACAAATTTCCAGCGATAAGGCGCCAGCCTTTCTGGAATGACAGTTATAAAGTTAAGATTTTTGAGGCAATGTTACATAAATGTGAATACCGACCTGGTTAATTCACTTCTCCCAACATGGGGGAGAATCATAGAAAAGGAGCAGTAAAGATGGCTTTAAAAGTAAGCGGTCGCCAGAAAGTAAAATCCTTGAAAGAAGCTTTTAAAAAGGAATTTGGCGTTTCCATACGCGTGTATAATGGAAAAAAGTTTGCTGACGACGATGCCACCCTGGCAAGCATAAGGGCTGAAGGAGCATCTGGCGGAGGCGATTTTGAAGTTCACGGCAATACCAAAGTTGGGAATGTCGAAAAACAATTCAAGTCTGACTTGGGCATAACTATCCAGATAGAAAATGCCGCAGGCGCTCTGGCTGATAATAATGTTACCCTGGGTTCCCTGAAGAAATAAAATACTATCTTCAAGCGGATGCATAGTTATATGGCAAGCAATAACTGAAAATATAGCTTGCTGACTGTTTTACGGCCACGAAATTATCTGCACGCAGTTTGCTTATCCGTTATAGGATAATTTCAAGCGTAGTATTCTGCGCATATGTCTATTGAAAATGGACATATGCGCCATGTTGTATGGTTAAAATTGGAACAATTTCAACTGATACATGCTATATTGATTAGAGGCAACAACTGCCTGGGATTAGAGGCAATTAGCTATGGGAAAAACGGACGATGCCTTATGTGATCTTTGCGTAAAACTCCATGAGGAACTTGTTGCCAAAAAGCACAAGTGGGGTTTTCATCTGTCCTACAGCGTCAAGGATAGCTGGAGCAAGGACTCCGAGTTCCTGGTTCTAACTCTCAATCCTCAGGCAAAAGATTCCAGCGGCAAACCCAAGAAAGTCGTTCCCAGGGAGCCCTGGCCGAAAAATAACGACTTTTTTGACCCGAAGAATAATTTCCCCATAAAAACAACCGTCCAGGGAATCCTTTGGGAGCTTGCTCTGGCCTCTGGTTCAGCCTCTACTGTCAAGGGAGGAAAAGCTGAAAATAGCGCGAGGAATTTTTGCGAAAGCAAGGTGATTTTGTCAAGCTATGTTCCCTTCAGGACGGAGGGCGAGAGTGATATTGATGACTGGATGCTGGATTTTTCCAATGAACTGTGGAAGCGAGTTTTTCGCATATGGATGCCCCGCGTCATAATCACCTTTGGGAATACGCCATTTGCGGGAATGGATGCATTGTTAGGAAAGATAAGCAACCTGGTGACAAACGAATCCAGTCCAGTTTCAAAATACGATGACGCCGGAGTAAAATCAACTCTCAAATACAATTGCAATGTATATAAAAATGGTCTCAGGCTTATTGGACTGCCACATCCCAATGCCAGAGGGCACAAGGGATTTCCAGTTAAATTTCCGGATAACGCCGAAGACAATACGCCAGTCAGGGTATTTTTGCGCGAAGCGCTGGCGCCCATTTATGGCAAAACATTAGCAGCGTCCGCCAGGATTAAAGAAAACGCCGACAAAACAGGCAAAAATCCGCAAAAGACGACTGTTACCAAAAGGGCTGGCGCGAAGGTGTCATGGGATTGGCGGCATGATTTCTCCCTGAATTATGATTTTATTGGCCGCTTTCAAAAATCAGGTTTCTTCACGGCATGTCGCCAAGGCAGATGGGGATTCTATGCTCTTGGGGTGGCTCCTCATACCACATTTGATGACGCCGGCGACTTCACAGAAAATTTGGGTCCTGTCAAAATTGGCAAACTATGGGGATATGTTGATAAAAATTTCCAGTTGTCTATAAAACCACAATTCAGTTTAGCCTACAAGTTCTCTCATGGGCTGGCAGGGGTAATGACTAAAAAAATTTTGGGCATATTCGGACAGGAAAAATTCGGATACATTGATCTGAGTGGAAGGTGGGTTATACAACCCGAATACGATGCGGGATTTCATTACGGTGATAATGGGCTTGCGTCTGTAGGCAAAAATGGATCTGTGGGATTCATCGACAAAAAAGGAAATGTTGCCATTCCTTTCAAGTTTGAAATGGCCTTTAACTTCCAGTCTGGAATAGCAGCAGCCCAATCTGGCGGGAAATGGGGCTTCATTAATGAAGATGGCGAATGGGTCATTAAACCGCGCTTTGATGATGTGGAGCAATTCTACGATATTGACCACTGCAAGGTTAATGAAAACGGTCGCTGGGGGCTTTTAGGCTGCAATGGAGAATGGCTTATTAAACCAAAATTTGATGATATTTCCAGCTCCATGCGAGATGGAATAGCCACAGCAAAGAAGGATAGTTTGTGGGGAATTATAGACGAAAAAGGAAACTGGATTGTAGCGCCTTATTTTGATGACGCTTTTGTTCCCAGTAACAAAAATTTTATTCCTGTTAAAAAACAGGGCTATTGGCGGGTCATATATATTCATTAATAAGCATGGCCATAGATATATCCCAACGGGTTTTTCAATATAATCTGTCCGGTTATAGATGATTATCAGGGATATATATACCATTAGCGCCAATACCAATAATTTATTTTTGACCATATTTAATGTCATTCCTGGTTCATGAAGGATTTTGGCAATAGCTTCATTCAAGAAGAGATACTTCTTCATTTAAAATAAAAGCAAGAAATCTTGACTTAAATGTGGACTTTTGTACTGCTACCAATTCATAATAATAAAGTTGTTGATGCCAGGCGAGTTCAATTTTACTGCTTGAAAATCGCATAGGAGGAGTGATGGATGCTTTAATGGCAAAGATGGATTTAATAGCTGCCGATATTGAAGCGCAGGAGTTGGATCACACAGATACTTTTGTATGGCTGGCTAATCAGGGGTTACCCGCCAATGTGATTCTTACTTTAGAGCCAATATGGAAAACAACCAAGACCTTAGGTGGTAGGGTAATATCATTAGGAAAAATAATACTCTTTAAAATAATTGAATTCATTCAACATCATCCGGCTGCATCCATAGGCATCGCATTTGGGGGCGCAATAGGTGCATTGGTTTCCATGATACCTTTTATTGGCCCCATGCTGGCTCCAGTAGCAGCAGCTATCGGTATGATTGGCTTAGGCGCCATCGGTGCAACAATAGACTATGGAGAGGAATCACCATTTAAGGCAATGATACTTTTGGCAAAGGATTTTTTTGCCACAATAGCTGATATTTTAAATACACTGCGCTCAGAACTTTTTGAGGTTTAAGAAAATGGCTTTATTTAATAAGAAAGAACTTAATTATGAAGATGCCCTGGTTAAATTGGAAAAGGAAGGGAGAAAAGGATTCAACGCAATACAAAGCGCATGGCTTGGGGCAGGCATAGGAGCAGCAGCGGGAGCAGCGGCAGCGGGCACAATTGCTGGAGCTGCTGGGGTTACAAGTATAGCGGGAATAACAACTGCCGCTTCATGGATAGGAGTCACTGCAGTAGCCGCGACACCTGTTGGCTGGGTGCTAGGCTCTGCCGCAGGTTTGGGCGCTGTCGGCGCTCTTGGGGCAGCATGGTGGAATCAGCGAACTATAAATGCTGAAAATGCAAAAATGAAAATTGAAAATATTCATGAGAAAATAAAACATAATTTGCAAAATTGTGGTTCGTTGGATGATGATGCAAAATTCAAGCAAGCAATAAATGTTTTACGCACGGCATCGCTACAGAATATTATATCAGAGGATCAGGGTAAACAACTTCTTGCATGGCTGAAAGAGGAAAAAATAACGCCTGAATATGCAATGTCATTGATTGATCAGCAATACAAGGTTGTTGAAGAAAATAAAAATAAAGCAGATCCGATGGTAGAAAAGCTAAAAACTGCGATATCGGAGGCTGTCCAAAATAAAAAAATTTCAAGTGAGCAGGGACAGATGTTTTTTAGTATGTTCGAGAAGAAGCAAATGGATTGTGAGCAAATTATGCTCACTTTAGAGAATATTAAAAGCGTAAATTAAAAATATGTTCTACTATCATATGTAAAGTATAACCTTTTGACAATACAGGTAATAATATGAATTGCCCAATATGCGGCAAGGTGATTTCCCGTTTATTCAAATGTGATAAATGTGGCGATGTCCGTTGCGGAACATCATCGACAGGAGGTTGTGGGAACATCAAAGGACCATTCAAAAAATCCGGCAAGGGCGCAACAAGAGGGCAGCTATGCCATGTTTGTAAAAAAGGTCGTTATCAGCAAATTGCATAAAAACCTCCAATTGGGCCAGGAGTGTTCTTCGTTATGGACTGGTAAATGGCATATATATATAAGATTATTTATTAATATTTTGGCCGAAATCGCTGCACCAGATTCAAGAGAGCATTACATTAATAATAGCGCGATTTCTGCATTTACCAATACATGAACGAAAAGCCATATGTCCCCAATGCAAGTCCTCCCGTGTGGGGAAAAAAGTATCTATCAAAAAGACAAATGGTTAAACGCAAAGTTTGCTCTTTCCAGTTTATTATTTTAACACCATGGGCCGGCCAGCGAAATAAAAAGCGCTGGCCATCGTTTTGTGCATATTGGGCTTGTCCCTGAACTCCATTGCAGTCTCTTGGATGTCTCCTCATGGTTTATTCCCATGACTGAGACACTAGCTAATGAATGGTATTGAGGGCATGATCTGCGTACATTTGCCCAACAGGTCTTTCCAGGAGTTGTCAGGACAATATTTCTGGCCGATGCCCAGCGAGGCATTGGCGGGCGGTGGTTTTGGCCTGGGTGGCAAGGATGCGGACGCTGTTGGCCAGCAGGATGGCATCCTCCCACCCGCCAGTGGTGGATTCTGATATTTCGGGACAGTGCAGATTTTCCGGTTTGGCAAGACTGTCAAGAGCAGCTTCCACCATGGCCGGGATGTCTCCAAACTGGCATTGCCCTTTCAAAAAAAGGTCAACGGCCTCTTCATTGGCCGCATTCAGCACTATGCAGGCTGGATTAAGGCCACATGCCAGCCATGGACCGGCAGCCCGATAACATGCCGCCTGCCTGGCGAGTTTGAGACAGGGAAAGTCATCGAGCGCCGGCTTTTCAAAGGCAAGGGGGCCGCAGGTTGTAAGATCGAGAGGATGAACGGGCTGTGCCGGCAGCTGCGGCCAGAACATGCAATCCGCGATGGGCAGACGCATATCCGGCACAGCAAGCTGGGCCAGAAGGGAATTGTCGGCAAGCCTTACCAGTGAATGGACAATGGATTGGGGATGGACAAGAATTTCAATGCTGTCGGAAGGTACGCCATATAAATGCATGGCCTCGATTACTTCCAGCCCCTTGTTCATCATGGTGGCCGAATCAATAGTTATCTTCGCGCCCATACTCCAGTTGGGATGGCGGAGGGCATCGGCGGCCTTCATATTGCGGCTTTCCGCAAAAGCTCTGCCTCTGAAAGGTCCGCCCGAAGCAGTGAGTATCAATGCAAGGGCATTCTGGCCATGCCCGGCCAAACATTGAAAAAGTGCATTATGCTCGGAATCCACTGGCAGGATTGCCGCGCCTGTGGCATTGCATATATTGCGCAACAGACCACCGGCAATTACAAGGGACTCCTTGTTGGCCAGGCAAATAACCTTTGCGGCAAGACAGGCTGAGATGGTTCCGCATAGACCAGCCGAGCCCGACTGGGCGGAAACTACACAATCCACACCATCCAGGGCGGCGATTTTGGCATAGCCCTTTTCTCCCCACAGAATATGGGGCGCATAACCTGGTTTGAGAAGATCCCGCAGCCGGGCAGCTCCCAAGTCATCCTGAACTGCCAGATGAGATGGCTCATACCTGTTGGCCTGGGCTGCAAGAAGCTTAATATTCCGGCCGGCGCCCAGTGCCTCCACCTTAAAAAATGCTTTGGCCTCATCAATGACCTTGAGGGTATTGGTGCCGATGGAGCCTGTGGAGCCCAGGATGGTTACAGAACGTGATTTTTTTTCACAATAATCCCGGGAGGGCATTGCCGAGATATAGTCAATGACCGGTCCGCCCCGGCCTGGCCATAACGGAGAAGACATGATCTAATGGGGGAGGATTAAAAGAAAGAGTACCACTGATCCACCACAGCCACCATTGGCATGGCGAACAGAAAACTGTCCGCGCGATCCAGAATGCCGCCATGGCCTGGCAGTATGAAGCCGGAATCCTTGACATGCACAGAACGCTTGAGCGCCGATTCGAACAGATCTCCCAGCTGTGCGAAAGCGTTGACAGCTATGCCAAGAATGGTAAAGGCCATCCAGCCGGCGCTGCCAAATATCTGCCCGTAAATCGCGCAAAAGAGAACACAGCCCACAAGGGAGCCAATGGCGCCCTCGGAGCTTTTGTTGGGGGAAACGCGGGGCCACAGTTTATGATGCCCAAATCTTGTGCCCACAAAATAGGCCGCAGTATCGGAGACAGCGACAGCGGCAAGGACAAAGACCAGCTTTGTTGTGGAAAGATATGTGGCCGGGAGCAGCAGCAGGGGAATATATGCCAGCCCAACCATGAAAATGCCGCTTGCGGAAAATGCGTTGTCCTCTTCAATCACGTCCCAGCGGAAGAGAAAGCTTAGAGCCGCCAGGACAAATCCTGCCCCGAGACATACAAGGGCATCCTGGGGGCGATGATACCAGGTGAGAAGCAGCATCAGGCAGCCGAGAACAATGGCGCAGATACGACTGGGGATTCTCCCTGCCGGCCCCCAGAAAAGGGAATAAAACTCCCAGAGCCCCAGGCTTGAGGCCACCAGAATAAGGCCAAGCAGAAACCATCCCCTGCACCAGAGGGCGGCCACGAGGATGGCAATCAGCACGGAACCTGTAATAATGCGGCGTATATCTGTGGCATGATCAACAGCCATGTCAGTCACCTTCTTTTGGGTTCTCCTCTATTCTGCCAAAACGCCGTGAACGGGCAGCATAGGCATTCAAGGCCCTGTCCAGCTCGTTGCTGTCAAAATCCGGCCACAGGGTCTCTGTGAAATAAAGCTCACTGTATGCGCATTGGTAAAGAAGAAAATTGCTTAACCGCAGCTCCCCGCTGGTGCGAATCAGCAGGTCCGGATCGGGTTGCCCGGCTGTATAGAGATGATCGCTTATGCTTTGTTCTGTTATGTCATCTGCGGTCAGGTTTGCCAGGAGAATGTTTTTGACAGCGCGGGCAATCTCGGTTCTGCCACCATAGTTGATGGCAAGATTGAGAACCATCTGTCTCCCCTTACCGGTTCTGGACATACTGTGCCGCAGGGCCGCCCTTTGTGGAGCCGGCAATGCCGTAATGTCGCCGATTACATTGAGGCGAATGTCGTTTTCAACCATGAGCGGCGTCTCAACATTCAAAAACTCAAGCAAAAGCCGGAAAAGGGCGGCGATTTCATTTTTGGGGCGATTCCAGTTCTCGCTGGAAAAAGCATAGAGGGTAAGATAGCCGATGCCGAGCCGGCGGCAATGGGTTACAATATCCCTGACTGCGGCAGCTCCGGCCTTATGGCCCTCGGAACGGGGCAGGCCGCGCCTGGCAGCCCAGCGCCCATTGCCATCCATTATTATGGCAATGTGCCGCGGCAATTTATTGTTTTCTGTATCTTCAACCACAAATGGACCTGCGAGGCTGTAAAATAAGTATGTTTATGGCCCGTCACGTTAGGCTCTGCCTGTGTAAATCGGGGCTGGCGTCGAATTAGGCGACTATGGCCTAAATACTGCGGAACTGGACGCCGAAAGCGGAGGCATAAGCAAAAAGCACTTTTTGCCTTGCGATCCACATGCTTTTACAACAGTAAAAGCATGCGTGCCCGCTAGATCTCCATGATTTCCTTTTCCTTGGCTGCGCAGCGGCTGTCCACCTCGCCTACATAGCGATCTGTCAGCTTTTGCACCTCGTCTGTGGCCCGTTTTAACTCGTCAGCCGTAATTTCCTTGTCCTTTTCCGCCTTTTTAAGGCTGTCATTGGCATCTCTACGCACATTGCGCACTGCCACCTTGGCCTCTTCGCCATATTTTCTGGCAATGGAAACCAGCTCCCGCCTGCGCTCCCCGGTTAGTGGGGGAATGGAAATGCGTATAATTTTGCCGTCATTTATGGGCATGAGTCCAAGGTCTGATTTTTGAATGGCCTTTTCCACTGCGCCCATGCCGCCCTTGTCCCAGGGCTGGATGGTTATGGTGCGGCTGTCTGGCACAGCCACGGATGCCATCTGGCTTATGGGGGTGGGGGTGCCGTAATAGTCTGCCTTGATGTTGTCAACCAGACCTGTGGAGGCCCGGCCTGTGCGCAGTTTGGCAAAATCGCGATCAAGCGAGCCCACCGCCTTTTCCATCCTCTCCTCGGCATCAAGAATTGTTGTATCAATATCCATTTATCACATCCTTGCTGAAGTCTCGCCAACCCGGATCATGTACCACATGAATTTGTTCCCGTTTAACCATACGGATATGCGCCATATATGAGCCCTGCAAAGGCAAATAAACCTTCGGGTCTGATGCGCAAGTTGGGCTATTAATTCGGAGGCCAGATTTTTTCGTCAACAATCGTGCCCACGTCCTCGCCGCAGACTGCCCTGCAAATATCACCGCCAAACATGCGGCAGACGATAATCGGAATATGATTGTCGCGCACCAGGGCAAAGGCTGTGGCATCCATGACCCCAAGGCGCCTGGCCAGGGTTTCCTCATATGTGAGGTGGGTGAATTTTTTCGCAGCGGGATTTTTGACTGGATCGGAATCATAAATGCCATCAACCTTGGTGGCCTTGATGATGACATCGCATTTCAATTCCATGCCTCTCAAGGCTGCCGTGGTGTCTGTTGTGAAATATGGATTGCCGGTGCCGCCTGCGCAAATCACAACCCGGCCTTTTTCCAGATGCCGCAGGGCCCGGCGCCGGATGAATGGCTCGCATATCTCTTTCATGCTGATGGCGGAAAGCACTCTGGTGGGATAGCCCGCTTTTTCCAGCATCCCCTGCACAGCTAGGGCATTAAGAACTGTGGCCAGCATTCCCATATAGTCGGCCGAGGAACGGTCCATGCCCCTAGCCGAGGCGGATAGGCCACGGAATATGTTGCCGCCACCAATAACCAGCGCCATTTCCACGCCCATGGCGAGCACCTGTTCAAGCTCTGAGCATACTGTGGCTACAGTAGCCGGATCGATGCCGGTTTTTTCATCACCGGCCAGGGCCTCGCCGCTTAATTTCAGAAGAATGCGTCTATATTTAAGTTTCATGGCAGGGTCCGGATGGCGTCACGATATAATTTGAACATAATAAATTGGCCGGCACTGGCATATCCGGATTTGCAATGGCAGCCAATCCGGATATGCTGGAGACAGGATAACAAAATCAGGACAGGGTTCAAGGCCTTTTAAAATTCGGCCACCAGCAGCTCCTGGAGATCCAGCTTGGGAACATGATGAATTTGTTGCGCATCCCGCCAGTATGCTGTTGAAGCGTTTGCCGGCACATCGTCTATGACCCTGGTTTCGAGGGCGACCCCAAGACCTAGTAAAAGGGCAATTTTGAGACCAGCCGGAACATTGAGGAGTTCCGTGGCTCCCTGTCGTTCAAAGGACTGGATCATGCATGCCCCCCAGCCGCGGCTTGTGGCTGCGAGCTGTATTGTCTGGCAGGCTATGCCCACATCATAACAGAGCAGATCACCGCCTTTTTCGGGCATTAGCACAGCAATGAATGCGGTTGGCCTCTCTCCCGGTTTGGGGCCATTCCAATCCTTCAGCGCGCCGGCCCAGCGTGTGAGGGGGAACAGTTTGTCACATATCGGCCCATGGCTTATGCTTATAAAACGCAGCTGCTGGGCATTTCTGGCGCTTGGGGCAAGTCTGGCGCATTCAAGCAGCCACCTGATGTCAGCGCTCCCAAGAGGTGAAGATTCAACAAACCTGCGACAGGATCTCGCCTGGCGCACCAGTTCCAGAAAATCCATGCTGTCCTCCTTTTTTCGCTGTTCGGAAAAACTGCTTCATAAAATTGTCAAAAGCAAGAACAATGTCTGCCCCATTTCAATGCCTGCGCCAAAAAAATCTCCCGACATGCCACCATGTCTACGGGCTGCATTGCTGAGAAAGCGGTTTAGGCACCACTGTGCAAGGCCAAGCAAAAAAGCCTTAACTGGCGGCAGACCCAAAATACAGCATAGCACCAGACATGAAAAGCTCAAAAAAAAAGCCAAGCTACGGGTGGTATTGTGGTGATTGCAGATTAATTTGCCTAGCCTGCTGGCAGGAGCAGCCGGACATGAAGACAGCCATGCCGGCTCCAGGCGCCCCCAGGCTGGGGCCAGAGCGAGAAAGATGAGCGGTTGCAGTTGAAAATTGCCGGATATGCCAGAGAAAGCCTGGGAAAAATGCCAGGATGCCAGCAGCCATTGCAAGCCGAATATGGAAATAAGGCAAAGAGCGCCATAGCTGCCAAGCCTGCTATCCTGCATGATCTGCCAGAATCTTTCACCGGATGCGCCGCTGCCCAGGGCGTCTGCCAAATCGGCGACGCCATCCCAATGCATGCCGTGGCTGAGCCAGATTTCGATAATCAGCCAGACCCAACCCATGAGCAGTGCCGGGAAAAATGAGAACTGCTCCGCAGGGAGCGCAAGGCCAAGACAAGCGGAGGCCATGGTGGCCAGGCAGCCTATCGTCAGGCCCGCGGCGGCAAACCAGGGGATGGCCGGCGCAAGATCCGCTTCGGATAGCCGCCTGGCAGGCGCAAGCCTTGTCAAAAAGGCGAGGGCGGTCACAAAGGGCGCACAGATGCCTTTTTCAGGATTCATCCTGGATTTTGTTAAAGGCAAGCGCATACAGATGATGGAAAAAGTCCACATATTCCACATGCACATTGGCCGGAACCCGGATGCGCGCCGGCGCAAAGCAGAGGATGGCGTTTATGCCTGCATCGATGATATTGTTTGCCGCTCTCTGGGCGCGTTCCGGCGGAGTGGTTATGATACCTATTTCTATGCCCAGCCGGGATGCGCAATTTTTGAGGTCATCGGTGCAGCAGACCTCCATGCCATGCATGACTTCGCCGATCTTGAAAGGATCGCAATCAAAAATTCCGACAATGTTAAACCCACGGGCGCGAAATTCGGCATGGTTGAGAATGGCCCTCCCCAGATTGCCGACTCCCACAAGAGCCATCTTCCACTCCCTGTCCACCCCCAGGGACCTGGTGATGGCCATGATCAGAGCCTTGACATTGTAACCGACACCGCGCACCCCAAATTCCCCAAAATAGGCCAGATCCTTGCGGATCTGGGAGCCATTGACTCCGCAGGCATCTGCCAGGGGATTGGATGAGATCACTTCCACGCCATCCCTGGCCAGGATTTCAAGCGTTTGCACATAAGTGGCAAGACGCTGAATGGTGGCACGGGGGATATGGCTGCTTTTTTGATTGGGCATTTTTTTTTCCATTACAGCTGATGGGGCAGAATTTTCCAATCTGTAAAAGCCTGTATACAAGATCGGACTCTAAAAAATCCGCTGTTTTTTTCTACGCCTGGCTACAAAATTGCAGAGATGCGCTCCAGGCCAGTGTCGTGTCAAGCGATAATTTTCGCAATCCCCATGGATTGCGCGCAAGCAGCGACGGTGAAAGCAAAAATCACGCATTTTGCTTTGCGATCTTCATGTTTTTACCACAACAAAAAACATGACATTTCACCAGTATCGTTAGCGCCTGGCGCGGGCATTGGTGTGGAATACTGCCAGACTGCCTGCAGCATCACGCAACTGCGAAAATTCCATGTCTGCCCGAGATTTTTTTCTATAGGTGAAAAAAAGCGCGACCGCAAGTAAGTATTTGATATAGCGCGGATGTCATTAAAAATAACCATGCTTGGGCCGCTGTTAAGGCGGAGTGGCGGCCCATGGCGAAGAGCAAGATCGTGTTTTGCGGTGAAACGTGATTCCATATGAAATTGGGACAATTGATAGAGATATGATATGGCGGAAAGTTGTGGAAAAAAGTGACTTGGTCAATCAGTGCGCAATGGGGCGATCCAGCAGCCGCAATCCGATGGCTTCCGCGAGATGCTCATCGCCAATGTGCTGGCAGCCGCCCAGATCGGCAATGGTGCGGGCCACCCGCAATATTCTGGTATAGGCGCGGGCCGAAAGGGCCAGCCGCTTCATGGCTGCCCGCATCAAATTATGGCAGGATTGATTCAAGGCACAATGCTCCTCCAGCTTCGCTCCGGACAGCTCCGAGTTGCAGCTGAATGGCGCGCCGGCGAAACGCTCCTCTTGCAGCGCCCGGGCCTGAAGAATTCGCTGGCGCATTGCCCCGGAGGACCAGTGCTCCTCGTTTTCCAGTTTTTGAGAACTGAGCTCTTCAAAACTTACGGCTGGAGCCTCCACATGCAGGTCAATGCGGTCGAGCAGAGGACCGGACAATTTATGCCTGTAGCGGGCAATCTGATCCGGGCGGCAGGAGCAGACATGGGAAGGATCCCCCAGATAACCGCATGGGCACGGGTTCATGGCCGCTACCAGCATGCAGGCTGCAGGGTATCTGACACTGCCTGCCGCACGTGAAACCGTCACCACGCCATCCTCAAGAGGCTGGCGGAGAGCCTCCAGGCTTGGTTTGCCATATTCAGGCAATTCATCCAGAAAAAGGACGCCCCTGTGGGCCAGACTTACCTCGCCAGGCCTGGGGTTCCGGCCGCCACCAATCATGGCCACATCCGAAATTGTATGATGGGGCGCGCGAAAGGGACGCTCAACCATAATGCCCTCTTCTGGCGGGAGCATGCCGGCAACACTGTAGATGCGGGTTACATCCAGGGCTTCCTCAAAAGTAAGGGGCGGCAGAATGCCGGGCAGCCTTTGGGCAAGCATGGTTTTGCCACTGCCAGGGGGGCCAATGAGCAAAATGTTGTGATTGCCGGCAGCCGCGATTTCCAGGGCCCTTTTTGCGGCCTGCTGTCCTTTTACTTCCGAAAAATCCGCCACCGGAGCCCTGCTCGCTATTTCCCTGGAGGATATGGAAGTTCTGGGCCAGGGCTCGAGAATTGCCTCGGAGCGCAGAAAAGCCACACATTCGGAAAGGTTTTGCGGCGCGAATACCGCAAGATCCGCCACTACTGCAGCTTCGCCAGCATTGGCTGGAGACAGAATCAGGCCAGGTGAGCGCTTTTGGCTGGCAAGGATTGCAAGGGGCAGAATGCCGGGAACAGGCTTGAGTATGCCTGAAAGAGACAGCTCTGCGGCAAAAAAAAGGCCCCTGATTTTTTCGGGATCGATCATGCCCGAGGCCGCGAGCAAACCGATTGCCAAAGGCAGATCATAGCCGGCGCCACTTTTGCGCCTGCCTGCTGGAGCCAGATTGACCGTTACCCTGGCCGGAGGCAGATGAAAACCGCTTGCGCGGATGGCCGCAAAAACCCTGTCCCGCGATTCGCGCACTTCTGTTTCCGGCAGTCCCACAAGATTGAAGCCGGGCAAGCCCTGCCTGGCGAGATCCACCTCCACATCAACTACGAAGGCATCAACTCCTGCCAGCCCACCGGAGTAGAGTCTTACATTCATGCGTTCTACTGGATTTTCTGGCCTATGCGGGACCAGCGTATATCATTGAGACCGGCCCAGGACCAATAGATGCGCCACGCCTTGGCCTTTATGGCCTTGCGATCCACAAAGCCCCAAAATCTGGAGTCAAGGGAATTGTCGCGGTTGTCGCCCATGACAAAATATTTGTCGGGGGGCACTGTCACCGGCGCATAATTATCACGCAGTGGTTCCACTCCATCAGGATCGGTATGCCGGATATAGGCCTCCTTTACCGGCTGGCCATTGCGATAAAGCTGTTTGTCGCGCACCTCTATCACATCGCCAGGCACACCTATGATACGTTTAATGTAGTCCACGCTGGGGTCATTGGGATACTGGAAGATGATTATATCGCCCCGCTGTGGGGCTTCGCCTTCATACAAATATTTGTCTGTAAAGGGGATCTTGATGCCATAGGCAAATTTGCTCGCAAGAAGATGGTCCCCCACCTGGAGTGTCTGGAGCATGGATTCCGAGGGAATTTTAAATGCCTGCACGATGAAGGTACGGATAACCAGCGCGAGAACGAGAGCCACTATCAATGCTTCGGCATACTCCCGCCAGACGGATTTGCGGCGTGACATTTTTTTGTGCTGAAGTGAGACGGGTTTCATATATGTTCCTTTATGGGTAATAAAAAGGCAGTATGCCGCTATGGACAGGCATTGACAAGCGGGAATTAAGGCTTTTCCCAGCCGGAATACACATGATTAATATGCAGGGGCTGCAAAAGCTGTGCGGGCTGTTGGCGCAGGAAACTCCGGACAAAAGCAGACAGGCCGAAAGTGGCTAGGACACGGCTATGGCAAAACCCTGCACCACCGCAGTTGTGGTCCCAGGCGGCGAACTCGCCGCCTGACGCTATGTCGAGGCGCGCTTTGGGGCTGCGGGTCAGTTGTTTACGGGCTTGCGGCTGCGCATGAGCGGCTCGCCCAGGCGCAGGGACGTGGCAATGCGGAAAATTTCGGCCAGTCTTTCAGCATTGCCGCGCATCCTCACCAGCACAACATATGATTTGGATCCCCGTTCAAGCCCGGTGCGCAGGCCATGCCCCTCAAGTTTCTGCCGCAAGGTGTCCGCGGCATTTTCGTCCCTGAACACACCCATCTGCAGCACATAATCAAAGACCTCTCCCCGCGTTGGCACAGGCTCCGGCTGGCTGGCTGGCTGCGGGTCGGGAGAGGACTCCGGCAGGGGCTCTGAAGGCTGGGGGGGGGCCTGAACAGCAGGCGGCGTTGGCGCAGGATTTGCCGGTTTTGCGGCGGCCTCACCCCGCAAAACCCGGGCAAATTCAAGCTCCTGAGGGGTCAGGATTTTACCCTGATCATCCTTTTCTTCAGTGGTAGCAGGCTGCTGCATTGCTGGGGCTTGCGCAACCTCCAGCGCATGCCGCGATGTGCTACGGCCTGTCATTACCCCGCCAATATAGGCCAGCACGATGGCGAAAATCGAAAGAAACACAAGCACCAGAAGCGTTGAGAAACGCACCTGCATGGTGCTGGAGGATTTCTCTCCGGCTCCGGTGGCGGGCTTTTTCGCATCCGGCATCTCCATATGCGCAGGCTATCCTTCAGACAGCTTTCTGATTTCCTCATTCAGAATGCGGGCCACCGCAGTGGCAGCTGCTTTTTCCACCTGAATATTGAAGTTGGGTTCGAGTTCATCCAGCCTCTTTTCCAGGGAATCCATGCGGGCCCTTGCGCTTCGCTCACCGGTGGACAGGCGTTTAATGGATTTCTCAACCTCTCCGCCTGCCTGCGGGGCTTTTTCCGCTGCCTCGAGAATGCTCTTTTCAAGGTGGGCAATCTGCTTCGAGGCCGCCTCGCCATTTTGGGCATATTCAGCCAGTCTGGCTTCAATTGCCGCGCCCGTGGCCGCAGTCTGCTCCTCCATGGAGGTCAGTCGACCTGACAAGGCGTCCATTTTTGCATCAAGATCTTTTTCCAGGGCATCCAGTCTCGCGATCTTTTCAGCAAGATCTGGCATCTGGGGTTCAGATGGCAAGTCATTTAGGCGTTTTTCCAGCTCCTCAAGCCTTGTGAGTGTGGCATCACTGTTTTCGGCAAGCGCGGCAAGCCTTGTTTCGACATCAGCGGCCATGCCTGCATCATTGGTCTCAAGGGCGGCCAGACGTTTTTCAATCTCTCCGGTCTTTTCGGCTCCTGCATCCGCTCGGGCTGCCAACTCATCCAGCCTGGGAGCAGGGTCTGCAAACTGGGGCTGAGCCGGGATCGCTGCCAGGCGTTTTTCCAGCTCCTCAAGCCTTGTGAGTGTTGCATCGCTGTTTTCGGCAAGCGCGGCAAGCCTTGTTTCGACATCAGCGGCCATGCCGGCATCATTGGTCTCAAGGGCGGCCAGACGTTTTTCAATCTCTCCGGTCTTTTCGG
>CAJUMQ010000009.1:80633-86126 GCA_910587035.1 uncultured Desulfovibrio sp.
GGCGTTTTTCCAGCTCCTCAAGCCTTGTGAGTGTTGCATCGCTGTTTTCGGCAAGAGCAGCAAGCCTTGTTTCAGCATTGGCTTCATTGCCGGCAGAATTGGTTTCGAGAGTGGAAACACGCTGAATGAGATCTTCAAGAGGAATGTGGGCATCGGCCTGAGGTTCCTCTGCCTCAAGCTCCTTCAATCTGTTCTCAAGCGCCTCAATGCGGTCGAGAGAATGGCGTTCACTTTCAGCTAGACTTGCCAGCCGCGCATCCTGATCGATGTCATCCCCGGATTTATCCTGTTCCAGGACGCCCAGGCGCTCTTCCAGGGACTTGATGGCGCCATCCATTTTTTTTAGATGTGTCGTAAGGGTTGCCAGAGAAGCCTGCAGTCCTTCATCGGGAACATTTTGGGGAGTCATGCCCTGCACTGCGTTACTCACAGCGGATGCGATAAGGGCCATGAATCCGGCATGCATTGGCGTTCCTTCCCGGATCAGATCCTCGATGCCATTGTTGGAGGCAATGCTTTTTTCCATGGCCGCCACCCTGGCCTTGGCTGCGCCCAATTTGGATTCGCAGGCGAACAGGCGCTTGCTCAGATCTGTCACATTGCGGGAGAGGTCCTCAATATGCGCGCCCTGGCTGCCAAGCTGGCGGGAAAAATCCTGTAGCGCATCCTGGGAGGCCGCTCCCTGAACTGCCATTACATTGCGGCAGATGCCGGCGATGAGCTCCTGGGGCACAGTCTGCATGGGAGCAGCATGTGGCATGTTCGATGCCGCCACCATTGATTCCGGTGCCCTGGGTTGGGGCATATCCGGCAAATCCTGGGCCGGTACGGCTTTGGTGGGCTGCGGTTCATCCAGCAGACCGTCAAGATCCTCCGGCAGCGGAAATGCATCTTCTGGCGCGGGGGGAGGGGTCGCAGGCGCCGCAGGTTTGGGCGCCTTTGCCGGTTGGGCATCCATTTCGGCCAGAATGCCATCGAGCTCGGCATCGAGATTGATCTCCCCGGCAGCCTGTTCCTGTTTTTTTGCCGGGGCTGGCTGCGGAGGAGCCTGTGGCGCGGGTTTGGGATCCTCGTCAAAAGATGAAAGGATATTGTCCAGATCCGCGTCAATGTCCGGCTCGGGAGCCTCAGGCTGGGGGGCGGGCTGTGATGTCTCCCTGGGAGCAGGCTGCGGATCGCCGGCGCCGAGCAGGTCATCCAGCACACTGTCAAGATCGTCCTCCGCCTCGGGGGCAGTCTGGGCTGCCGCAGGCTCCGGCTCCTCAGCGGGCGGTGGCGCCTGCCTCTCGGCAGGCTGGGGCGGGATGTCCAGGGATTCGAGCAAGTTGTCAATGTCGCCCATGTCAGACATGTCCAGCTGCTCATTGGGGTCGACCGGACGGGAGTTGGCCTTTTTGCCATCTGCGGCTTCCGCGCCGGCAAGGAGGCTTTCAAAATCATCATCAGGGGGCGCGCTGACTGGAGCATCCCCATAGGCCTTTTTGGCAGCGGATTTTGCGGGAGCGCCCGATTCAATCAGTTCTGTGAGATCGATTATTTCTTCGTCCGGCTGTGCGTTTTTTCTGGCCACAACTCCAACCCCGGTGTATCTTGAAAATTTGCAAATTAAAGAACATCCTTCCATCACTTCTAACAGTTATTGTCAATACATGCAATTTGAGATTAAAAGGTGGCCCTCAAGGCTGCAGGGGGCGGTCACGGTTGTATGATGCTTGCCAATGGCGCGGCTTTTAATTAGTATGCTAGACCTGCCTCAGGATACTTGATAGCAGCCTGGAGCCAGAATCGGGCAGGTGCCGGCTGACGTCGCCATCTTATTTTTGTGTTGGGTTTTGCCGTGGCGCATGCCATTCAGGCATCCGCCCAGCCAATATCGCCTGTTCATTTATTTTTGTGAGGCCAATATGCAAACAACGGAATTTATCTGGTTTGATGGCAAGCTGATGCCCTGGGATCAGGCCCATGTGCATGTTCTTTCCCATTCTCTGCACTATGGGAGCGCAATATTTGAGGGCATTCGCGCCTATGCCTGCACAAATGGCGAATCAGCCATTTTCCGGCTGGCCGACCATTGTAAAAGAATGGTCAATTCAGCCAAAATAGTGCGCCTGGCCATTCCCTATAATGCCAAAAGCCTCGAGGAGGCATGCCTTGAGGTTGTGCGCGCAAACAAGCTGTCGCAGGGCTACATAAGGCCGCTTTCCTTTGTTGGCTATGGGGAAATGGGTGTATACCCCGGCAATAATCCGGTGCAGACCATTATCGCATGCTGGCCATGGGGCGCATATCTTGGCCCGGAAGCCCTGGAGCAGGGCATATCAATAAAAACCAGCACCTTTACACGCAGCCATGTCAACGCCAACATGACCAAGGCCAAATCCGCCGGCAACTATATAAACTCGATCCTGGCCAAGATAGAAGCCAAGGAAGACGGTTATGATGAGGCCGTCATGCTGGACGCAAGTGGTTATGTCTCCGAAGCCACAGGGGAGAATGTCTTCATTGTGCGCAAGGGTGTGATAAAAACCACCCCGCTCACATCAATTCTGGAAGGCATAACCCGAGATTCCATCATCCGCATCGCCAGAGATCTTGGTTACGAGATCGTGGAGCAGCTATTTACCCGCGATGAACTCTACAGCGCAGACGAGGCCTTTTTATGTGGCACCGCGGCGGAGCTCACGCCAATCCGCGAGGTGGATCACCGCATCATAGGCGAGGGGCATCGCGGCCCTGTGACAAAATCCATACAGGACGAGTTCTTCAAAATTGCCAAGGGCGAGGATCCCAAATACGCCGAATGGCTGACATATTATAAAGTTTAGGGGGCGCTTTGCGCCAGTTCGGGGCACATGGGCATGCGTTAATGCCAGCCTGTGCCCCGCCCTTTTTTTCAGAAATGAAAAATAAATCCCTCGCGGCCAGATACCGCCCCCAAAAATTCTCGGAAGTTATTGGCCAGCAAATGGCCATCACCGCGCTATCCAGGGCGGCTGCCACGGATCGCGTGGCCCCGGCCTATCTTTTGAGCGGCACAAGGGGGGTGGGCAAGACCACAGTGGCGCGCATTTTCGCCAAGGCGCTCAACTGCGAGCATGCTCCAGCCGAGGAACCCTGCAACGAGTGCGGCTCATGCTCCCGTATTACAGCCGGCAACCATGTCGATGTCAATGAAATTGACGGCGCATCCAATACCGGTGTGGATGATGTGCGCGCTCTGCGGGAAAATATCGGCTATCTGCCAATGGAGGGGCGCTACAAGATTTTTATAATCGATGAAGCGCACATGCTTTCCAAAAGCGCTTTCAATGCCCTGCTGAAAACTCTGGAGGAGCCACCTCCGCGCACTGTGTTCATGTTTGCCACCACGGAGGTGCATCGCTTTCCCGCCACCATTGTCAGCCGCTGCCAGCATTATGTCTTCAGGCATTTGCCCGAGGACACGATATTTAAGCATCTTTGCGGCATACTGGACCGGGAGGGCATTGAGCACGCGGAGGGTGCTGTGCGGATGATTGCCCGCAGGGCGTCCGGCAGCGCCAGGGACAGTCTCTCGCTCCTCGATCAGGCTCTTTCGATGACCGGGGGCAATCTGGCGGCAGAGGCCACGCGCGAGGCGCTTGGTCTGGCCGGGCAGGATTTTTTTCAGGAATTGTTCCCGGCTCTGGCGCAGAGAAAATGCGACAGGATTCTTGCGCTCACGGGCAGGCTGTTGGGTTCCGGGGTTGATATCGGTTTTTTTATGCGGGATCTGGCGGCCAATCTGCGCAACCTTTTTCTGCTGCGGCAAATGGGCGACGGCATTTTGCCGGCATTGGGCGTATCCGGTGATGAGGGCGCCTTTCTCAGAGAGCAGGCTGCCCTGTTCGGGGTGGCTCATCTGCATGCGGCCTGGCAGATGGCCATCGAAAGCCAGAGGAGCATAACCCAAAGCCTGGAACCTGGGGCTGCCCTTGAGCTGCTTCTCATAAACCTGGCCATGTTGCCGCGCCTCTTGCCAGTAGATATGGCTGCCAGCCAGTCAAATGCGCAGGAGGTGGCCCCGTATGACAGCAAAGTTGCCCAGTCGGCAGATAATCGTACTCCAAAACCGGAAGAATCGCCAAAGGTTGATAATGAGCTGCAGCAGCCACAATCGGCCGTAAACAATGAGACAAACTGGGAGGGCTTTTGCTCTTTTTGCCGTGCCAGGCAGACTGAAGGCCAGGAAAGCCTGCCCGGAGATATTCTGCGCCATGTCAGCGCGCAATGGGGCAATGGCGGGTTGCTGCTTGAGGCTGGCAATGCGTCTCTTGGCGAAAGGCTTGCCAAAAAGAAACAGCTGCTGGAAAGGCTGCTTGCGCAATATGCGCCTGGACAAAGCATTTCAGTCCATATCAAGTATCCCCCGCCACCCAGATCACATCAGGATTTATTGAAAGAATGCGCTGAAAAACCCGAGCTGCAGCTTTGCGCAAGGATATTGGGCGCGACCATAACAGATTGCCATGAAAAGAATGGGCAGACACAGGAGAGCTAGCAATGCGTAATATGAATGATATTCTGCGCCAGGCGCAGGTGATGCAGAACAAATTGGCCAAACTGCAACAGGAAATGGCAGACAAAACCTATGAGGCTGCCAGCGGCGGCGGCATGGTCAAGGCTGTTGTTTCCGGCAAGCAGGAGCTGCTGAAACTGGAGATTGATCCCCAGGCGGTTGCTGGCGGAGATGTGGAAATGCTTCAGGATCTGGTCATTGCTGCCGTTAATGAAGCCATGCGCATTGCCCGCGAAAGCATGGAGCGCGAGATGAACGCCATATCCGGTGGTATAAAATTGCCTGGCATGTTCTAGCAATGTCATCCCGTCTGCCTGTTCCATTGCGGGAGCTTGTGGCGCAGCTGGGCAAACTCCCCGGTCTGGGTCCAAAATCGGCCATGCGCATTGCCATGCAACTGCTTAAATGGCCGGAGAACGACACCAGATCCCTGGGCGCGTCCATCAGTTCCCTGCGTGACAATCTCTGCATTTGCGAGCTATGCGGCGGTCTTGCCGCGGCCACCCCCTGCCCGGTGTGCGCAGATCCCCAAAGATCGGTTGATGTAATCTGCATTGTGCCGGAATGGGACAGCATGCTGGCTCTTGAGGAAGGCGCCTTTTATCATGGCCAGTATCTTGTTCTTGGCGGCTTGATTGATCCCATGGACAGAAGGGATTCGCAAAGCCTGGATCTGGAAAGGCTGGAGCGGCGTCTGGCTCAGGGAGTGATTGCAGAGGTGATTCTGGCTCTGGGCTCCACCCTGGCGGCGGAGAATACCGCCTCCTTCATCAGGCAGATGCTGGCCAAAAAATATCCCCAACTGCGTGTGAGCAGGCTTGCACAGGGGCTGCCTCTGGGAGCCGAGGTCAAATTTATGGACAAGGAAACCTTGCGGCAGTCTCTCAAATACCGCCAGAGTCTCTAGTGAGATGTCATGTTTTTACTGTCGTAAAAACATGAAGATCGCAAAGCAA
>CAJUMQ010000010.1 GCA_910587035.1 uncultured Desulfovibrio sp.
GGCGCAAAAGCTGATGCAGAATATAAACTCGGCTGTGGAAAATGCCGTTAATACTGATGGCCAGCCTGTAATCCTGGCCAGCCCGATGGTGCGCCCCCATCTGGCGCAGCTGATCACCCGGTTCATGCCCGGTGTGCCGGTGATTTCGCAGGCGGAGATTCCATCGGATATAAGATTGCAGTCCGTTGGCACAGTGAATGCCGAATAGATGCCGGACGGAAAATCCGGCGGGGAGGGTTTGGGGGCCCTCCCCTTTTTTTATGGCCAAAACCGGGCGCCGCTTTTGCGCTCCTTGCCCACTTGGCGGATAAGGGCTATAAAAACAATGTTTTCATGGCCTTTTTTATTGCTGTAATACAAGGAGCGCTGTTATGCAGATCTATGCCATAAACGGCAGTCCCAGAAAAAAATGGAATACAGGCACAATCCTCCAGAACGCGCTGGATGGCGCGGCGGAATCCGCCCCCGATGTGCTGACCGAGACAATCAATCTCTATGACTACAATTACAAGGGCTGTATAAGCTGCTTTCAGTGCAAGCGCATTGGCGGCCCATCCTATGGCAAATGCGCAGTGAAGGATGACATGGGGCCAATTTTGCAGAATGTGCTGAATGCCGATGCGGTCATTTTTGGCTCGCCCATCTATTTTGGCGAGATAACCGGCATGATGCGCTGCTTTCTGGAGCGCCTGTTCTTTCCCTGCTTTGTCTATGACAAAAACTACTCCTCCATTGCGCCCAAAAAGGTGCATACAGCCTTTGTCTATACCATGAATGTCAATGTGGACGTCATGCAGAAGATGGGCTACCCGGCCAGGCTGGGCCTTATGGAAGGTTTTGCCCACAAGCTTTTTGGCTTCAAGCCAAGGCTGCAGTATGTCAATGACACCTACCAGTTCAATGACTACAGCAAATACAAGATGGAAGTCTTCTCCGAGGCGGACAAGGCCAAACAGAGGGAGCTGCAGTTTCCCGTGGACTGCGCCAATGCCAGGGAGCTGGGCGCTGCGCTGGTGGCAGATGTCAAGGGCGAGCCCGATCCCTTTGGCATTGACGCTGATTCCTAGATCTCTTTTGCGGATTTTTTATGGCGCGCGTACTCTATGGCATACACGGCACGGGGCATGGCCACGCCATGCGCGGCCTGACCATTGCGCGCGCCCTGCCGCAGCATGAATTTCTGTTTGTGGCCAGCGATGACGCGCCCAGTGTGCTGGAGCCTGAGTTCCAGGTGGCGCGCCTGCCCAATCTGGGCACTGTTTTCAAAAATTATCGCGTGGATCTTGGGGCCACCATTGGCCGCGCCATTCCCACCCTGCTCCATTCACGGCAGTACATCCGCCAGGCCCTGCGCCTGATCGACGAGTTCCGGCCCGACGTCTGCATGACGGATCTGGAATATTTTGTACCCAGGGCCGCCCGCATTGCCGGGCTGCCCTGCATGACCCTTGATCACCAGCATGTAATCACCTGCTGCCGGCACAATTTGCCGGCAAACATGCTCTGGGACGCATTTGTGCAGGGTCTGACCCCCAGATGGCTGTTCCGGCCCACGGAGGCCAATCTCATCATCTCCTTTTACGCGCCGCCAGTGCTGCCGCGCTATAATGCCCGCATAGCGCCCCCCATATTGCGGGACATTGTAACCAGCCTCAAGCCCCGCGATGATGGCCATATTCTCGTTTACCAGAGCAATTCCACAGACAGGCGCCTGATTGACTTTCTGCGCCAGGCCACGGACAGGACAGCCTATGTTTTCGGCTATGGCGACGCCTCTGGCAGGCTTGGCAATGTGGTCTTCTGCCCAAGGGACGAGCTGACATTCGCAAGGCTGCTGGAAGGCTGCGCCTATGTGATTCAGGGCGGTAGCCATACCCTCATGAGCGAGGCCCTCTATCTGGGCAAGCCCGTGCTATCCATCCCATTGCTGGCAATGGTGGAACAGCGTTTCAATGCCCTGTATCTGGAGCGGCTGGGCTATGGCCGCCAGGCCGCCATGGACATGCTGGACGCGCGTTTTCTGGATGATTTTGAAAAATCCTGCCCAGCATACGCGGCAAACATTGCCAGGGGCAATTTTTTGGGCAATGCCGAGGTTTTTGGCCTTGTTGACAAGTTCGCGCGGGAGGGGATAATGCCCGGCAGCGACAAATCCTCTGACAGCTGACCGGCGCCCTGGCGCCGGACTACAGGGAGCCATATGCCAGACTCCAGTCTTGCGGCGGCAATGGAAACTTACATCGGCACACTCAAGGAGCAGCTGGACAGGCTGAGCCGCCCGGACATGCTGGCCTTCATGCGAATTCTTCTGGCTGCAAGAGAAAGGGGCAGCCGCATTTTCATCATGGGCAATGGCGGCAGCGCGGCCACGGCCTCCCATTTTGTCTGCGATTTCAACAAGGGCCTCAACCAGCCGGGGCAAAAACCCTTCAAGTTCATCTGCCTCAATGACAATATCCCGGCCATGCTGGCCTGGGGCAATGACCAGGGCTATGCCGACATTTTTGTGGAGCAGCTGCGCAACCTGCTTGAGGATGGGGATATTGTCGTGGCCATCTCAGGCAGCGGCAACTCCCCCAACATCATCAGGGCCGTGGAGTATGCCCGCGCAAGGGGCTGCCTTACGGTTGGCCTTGCGGGCTATGATGGCGGCCAGCTCAAAAAACTGGCGGACCATTGCGTGCATGTGGACATAAACAACATGCAGATTGCGGAAGATGTGCACATGATAATTGATCACATGGCCATGACAGCGCTCAAACAGGCCGGCCCTCAATGACAGCGCCGCTGGCCCGATTTTCCTTGTTGTCGTGTCGCGGCTTGAATAAAAAATGCTTTTGTCCTATAGATATACGAACACCCAAAATATTGTTGAGGCGGATGCGGCCCCATTGCCAGCCACACAGGCAATGTTATCAGTTTGACAGATTTAATAGCGGAACGGACGCATCGCCTTTACCATTCACGCACCGCGGCCTGGCAATGCAGCGCGGAGCAAACAACATCAGACGCTGAAATGCAAGCAGCCATATATGCATCTCCCCTTCTTCATCCTGTGAAATTTCTGCGCAGTGCCTATCAGCTGCTGTTCAAGGATATCTGCGATCTTTTCAGGCTGCTCCCCCCAGGCCTGAAAAGAGGCATGCTGCTTCTTGTGGTGCTGATGTTCTGCCAGGCCGCGGCCGAGCTGCTGATGATCATGTCCATACGCCATCTGGGCATGGCCCCCGCCGATCCCGCAGGCCTGGCCACCCAGTTTCCCTATGACATCATTTTTGCCTGCTCGCCAGAGCTGCATGACTGGTCCATGCTTGTGCCCACCAGATTTCTGCTCATCGCCACCATCGTGCTGGGCTTTTTTGTGGTGCTGAAAAATGTCGTAACCGGCCTCTGCATGCAATATACAGGCAGCGTCAGCGAAAAGGTCTCCCTGAGCATAGGCCGCGAAATGATGCAGAGATTCCTTTACAGCGAGTATCGCTGGCATCTTTCAAGCAAAAGCGGCGAGGCCCTGCAGATGCTCATGTGGCGCAATTCTGTGGCCAATCTGCTGGTGCAGCAGCTTTCGGCCCTCACGGGTCTTGTGACCTGCAGCGTGCTGTTTGCCGGCATGATCATAGAGGAGCCTGCCCTGTCTGCCTCCATCATGGGCATAATGGTCAGTCTCGGCATAATCCTCTATGCCTCCCTGCGGCATGGCATAGACAAAAATGCCCAGGCGGCCACAGACGCGGCTGTGGAGGAAAACCAGGTCATTCTGGCGGCCACCAGGGGCATTCGCGATGTGCTCATCTATGGTCAGCAGAAAAATTTTGACTCGTCCTTTGCCAAGGCCATCACCCACAGCATCCGGCCCAAAATCTTCCTGCTTGTGGCCAACTCGGCGCCAACCCTGATACTTGAAACAGCCGGCTTTCTGCTAATCCCCTTCACAGTGGGCCTTTTCCTCTACTGGGGCGCCACACTGGCAGAGATGATCTCCGCTGTCATGCTGCTCATACTCACGGCCTGGCGCGTTCTACCCTATCTCAATCGCGGCGTGGGGCAGATGGTGGCCATCCGCTCCATTCTGCCAATGGCGCGGCCGGTGCTATCATTCCTGCAAAGCCTGCGCGCCAACAAGCAGACCCTGCCGCCGCCGCCCAGCAGCGATTTCAGCTTCGATAAGGCCATAGAGCTGAAAAATGCCGGCTTTTGCTATCCGGAAAGCAGGGAAGCGGCCCTGCATGATGTCAATATCGTCATTCCCAAGGGCAAGCTGGTTGGATTTATCGGCCAGTCCGGCGCCGGAAAAAGCACCTGCTGCAATCTCATAAGCGGCCTCTGCTCCCCCACAGCCGGCGATTTTCTGGTGGATGGCCGCAGACTGGATGATGCAGAGATCGCAGCCCTGAAGAAACGCATAGGCTTTGTGCCGCAGGCTCCATTTCTGCTTGCAGGCTCTGTGGCGGCCAATGTGGCTTTCAGCGAATGGGGCCAGCCCTGGGATAAGGACAAGGTCATCCGCGCCTGCCAGCTTGCAGCTGTGGACTTTTTCCCCCTCGATGAGGAGGGCATCATGCACTCCATAGGCGACAATGGCGCCGGTCTGTCGGGCGGTCAGGCCCAGAGGCTTTCCATAGCCAGAGCCCTGTATGCGGAACCGGAAATCATCATCTTTGATGAGGCCACCAGCGCGCTGGATACAGGCAATGAAAACATAATTGTCTCATCCATAGAAAAATTGCGCGGCAAGGTGACCTGCGTAATCATAGCCCATCGCCTGAGCACAGTGGAGCATTGTGATCTTATCTACTGGTTTGAGAATGGCAAGGTCATAAAAAGCGGGCCGCCCGAGGAGATCCTGCCCGAGTACCGGGCCAGTTTCAACAAGATAGAGAATGCGTAATGCAGCCCCATGTGTCCCTTGTTGTGGTCACGCGGGATCGCCTGCAGCTTGTGGACGCCTTTCTGCGCAGTCTTGGCAGGCAGACCTGGAAAAACTTTTCTGTCGTCTTTGCCCATGACGCGGCTTGTGAGGCGGAGGCCGCCACCCTCGCCAGCAAGTATGGGGCATGTTTTCCCCTGCGCAGAATTGCCCTGCAACCATGTGGGGTATCGGAGGCGCGCAATCGCGCCATGGCCCATGTGGATGGCGATATTATCGCCTTTCCTGATGATGACTGCGAATATCTGCCGGATACTCTTGCAAATGTTGTGGAGACCTTTGCGCGTATGCCGGAGCTTGGCGGCATTCTGGGTGTGCAGATAACGGCCCAGAAGGCCACCGCCACCTATAGTCAAAAATATGTCGGCCCCTATGGGGCCTTTGGCGGCAGCCAGACCTTTCTGCAGTTCTATACCCGGGCATGCGCCGAAGCGGTGGGCGGTTTTGACGAAAAGCTGGGCTGGGGCAGCGGCCTGCCCTATGGCAGCGGCGAGGATACGGACTATGTGCTGCGGGCCATTCAGCTGGGCTACAAGGTGCTGCGGGATCCAAAAGTGCGTGTCATGCATCCCTGGCTCGATCTCGATGACCCGGGGCTGCTCTTCAAAACCGGGCGCTATGCGGCTGGCAGAATGCGCCTGCTGTCCAAGCATGGCTTTCCCTTCTGGTACAGGCTGCTGACAGCCACAGCCCCCCTGGCCATGCTGCCCATTGACGCCGCAAGGCTGGGCCGCAAGGGCGCGGCCTGGCGCTGGACCATGTTTTGCGAAAGGATGAAGGGCCTGCGACAGGACTAGGGCTTTTGCCGATTGAAAACAGGCAAATGTTCCTGTGGGCCCTGGCACGAGCCAGCAGGGAAATTGCCAGATCTCATGAAGGCAGCAAGCTGCGGGTCCATGCCGCCATGGCTGCGAATGAAGCCCGCCAGTCGCGCAGAAAGGCTCTGGCCATATGCCCAAGGGCGCGCCTTTTCTGTCCTGGCAGATAGCGCAGGGCGCAGTGCAGATGCCAAAGGGCAAGAGCCTTGTCCCTTATCTGCCTTGTGGCCAGGGGCGCATATCTTGCCAGCCAGTCCCTGCCCTCTGCATCCTCATCCATGTCGCCAAGACTCTGGGCGTGACAGGCAAGCATCCGCATAATTATGTCCGCGGCCTGGGCCGGATACAGCTTTTCCAGCAGTGCGTCGCTCCCCATGTCGGCAGGGGCGTCCTGTTGCAAAAAATACAGGGCCTGTGCCCTGATGGCCTGCCTTCTTGTGGCTGCCGCCTGATCCAGGCTGGCATTGCCGCCATGGACGCGATAGTGCATGAGCACATCGGCAAGATTTTCCAGCCGCCCCTCCTTCAGCAGGCGAAACCACAGATCATAATCCTCGGCTCTTTTAAATTCCTTCCTGTAGCCACCGGCCGCAAGAACGGCATCGCGGCGAAGGAGGACGCCGGGATGGAGAAATGGACAGCCCCAGAGGAGATCCGCGAGCTCCGGTCTTTGTGGCATGATCTTGACGCGGCCGGGTTTGCCTGTGGCATCAATATAACGGTATGAGCAGCCCAGCAGAACAGTCTGCGGCCTTTCTTTCATGGCAGCCAGCTGCACTGCGAAACGCTCCGGCAGACAGACATCATCGGCATCCATGCGGGCAAGCAGTGGCGCCCTGGCCCGCTCCATGCCCATGCGCAGGGATTCAGGCAGGGAGGCGTTTTTCTCATATAGAAGACGGAAGCGGCGATCCTCCCCCACAAGGCGTGTCAGCCATGGATCGGTTCCTTCCGGGCTGCCATCGCATATCAGGCATTCAAAATCGCCAAAGCTCTGCCTCTGGAGGGATGCGATGGCCTCCGGCAGAAAGCGATTGCTGTTGTAAACGGGCAGGAGTACGGAGATTTGAGGATTCATCGAATAAAGATTATATTTACATCCCGCAAAAGGGAAGAGACAAAAGCGAATCCGGGTCGCGTTTTGCCTTGCAAAATTGCAAATAATCCATGTGGGCAGTTGCTTAAGGCGCCCGCATAATCTTTAACCGCCTTCTGGCGAGATGGACATGCCTTATGGCCGGCAAGCATTTTGTGCCCGATTACACGGAAGAGGAGATTGGCAAAATCCAGAGGGATGGGCTCCAGTACACCATGCGGCAGGTCTGGAAATCGCCGCAATACAGGGAAAAACTGGCCGCCCATGGCATTGAGCCTGGCGATGTGCGCGATCTGGACGATCTGGCGAAATTGCCGGCCTTTGACGCCGAGGATTTGCGGGCCGGCTATCCCCTGCCCCTCCTCTGCGTGCCAGAACGGGAAGTTGTGCGCATCCATGCCTCCAGCGGCACCACTGGCAAGCGCAAGATCCTGGCCTATACCAGGGAGGATGTGGACACATTCGCCCTGCAGATGGCCCGCTGCTACGAAATGGCCGGTCTTGGCCCGGATGACAGGATGCAGATCGCTGTGGGCTACGGCCTCTGGACTGCCGGCATAGGCTTTCAGCTGGGCAGCGAGCTCATGGGCATGCTGACCATACCTGTTGGCCCCGGCAATCTGGAAATGCACCTGCAGCTGCTTATGGACATGCAGCCGACATGCTTTGGCGCCACTGCGTCCATGGCCCTGCTGGTGGCGGAGGAGGCGGAACGGGCCGGCATTGGCGACAGGCTGCGCCTTAGGAAAATGATTTGCGGCGCCGAGACGCGCAGCGAAAAAATGCGTCTTGCCATTGAGGAAAAGCTGGGGCTTGAAGGCAGCTATGACATTGCCGGCATGACGGAAATGTATGGCCCCGGCACCGCCATAGACTGCGATTGCCATACAGGCCTGCATTATTGGGCGGATCTGTTCATCATAGAGGTTGTTGACCCGGTGACCCTAAGGCCTGTGGCCCCTGGCGAAATTGGCGAGATGGTTGTCACCACCCTGCGCAAGCAGGCCGCCCCCCTGCTGCGCTACCGCACCCATGATCTGACGCGCCTTGTCCCCGGCAGATGCGCCTGCGGCCTTTCCATGCCAAGGCATGATGCCATTCTTGGCAGATCGGATGACATGGTGGTTTTTCGCGGCGTGAATATCTATCCCGGCCAGATTATGGATGTCATTTGCCAGTTTGCCGAGCTTGGCGGCGAATATCAGGCGGAGATAACGCGTGACGCCCATGCGCAGGACCACATGCTGCTTACTGTGGAGCGGGCCATGGGCCAAAGCGCTGCCAATGACGAAAATCTCGCCGCAGCCATTGCCTCAAAACTGCGCAAGGCCATACTGGCGCGCATGGATGTGAAAATCGCGGATTATGGCTCCCTGCCGCGCACCTTTAGCAAATCAAAGCGTGTTACGGATTTGCGGCACACACAGACAAAATAGCCCCGCTTACCACCTGTTTTTATGGAATGACTGCCACGCCTCAAAGGCCAGCTGCGGAAAACTTATGCCATCATCATTGCATCTGGCGCCAAGCCTGGCATTGAATTGGGGATAATCCCTGCCATCGCCTGACAGTTTCAGGCCATACCGCTTCTCAATAAGCGGCGCCGAGATGCGGTCGATGGGCATGTAGAGGTCTGGCCGCATCCAGAACAGGCCAATGGAGAGCATGCCGGCGGCATTGCCCCTGATGCCCACTGCCGAGTCAAAGGCGGTCTGGAAGGATTCCCCGGTGCCATTGCCAATGGCCGACAGAAACAGCCGCCATAGCTCGTCATTGCCGGCATAGATGGAATTGCGGGGGTCCAGATGCGGAATGCCGTGGAAAACACGCGGAGGCTCAAGCTCAACCCCAAGAAGAGCAGCCAGCTTTTGCGCGAGTTCAATGCGGTGGGCATCGGTGACGCCACGATTGAAGATAGCCATGGTGGTGAAGGGATCAATGGCAAAATCGCGCTGCTGCCAGAAATCCTTTTTCTCAAAATGCAGATAGGCCATTAGCGGCGTGGATTGCGCAAGTTTCTCAATTTTTGCATACAGCTCGTCCTGACGGGTGCTGTATGGCGCGATGCCATCGGCCATGGCCTGATAAAAAGCTGTCCATTGGGCTGTCATTTGCTTCTCCATAAAAAAATTGGGGAGCGGCCCGCAGCCTCTCCCCATTCTGCCAGAGCAAATTGCGCTAGCGAATAAAATTGGTGGCCACCCAGGGCTCTGGCACAGGCGGATTGATGCCTGCCTTGCGGCCTGCCTCAATGCACTTGAGCAGCCATGCCATATTGTCGCCAAGGGTGCGCATGGTCTGGATGCCCTCCAGATCCTGCGCCTCCTCTTCGGCATTGTTGCCATGCACGGAGTTCCAGTACTGCGAGGAGACCACAGGCATGCGCGCGATGGTGAAATACTTGTTCAGGCGATCAAAAGACGCGCTTGCGCCGCCCCGGCGACAGCTGACAACAGAAGCTGCCGGCTTGAAGGCATAGGGAGCGGATTTCAGGAAAAATACGCGATCCAGAAAGGCGCACAACGTCGCATTGGGTCCGGCATAGTAGACAGGTGAGCCTACAACAAGGCCATCGGCTGCCCGCAGCAGATCAATGCCCTCGTTGACGGGATCATCCTTGAAGATGCAATAGCCGGTGTCGGCGCATTTGCCACAGGCGATACAGCCTCGGATTCCTTTGCTGCCAATCTGCATGATGTGTGTTTCAATACCGGCTTTTTCAAGCTGCCCGGCCACCTGCGAAAGGGCATGAAATGTGGAGCCCTTGGGGTGAGGACTGCCATTGACCAGCAAAACCTTCATAATGTCTCCTGTACCATTGCGTTTAGATGCGAATGCTGTCCCTTATGTCCTCCAGCCTGGCTTTGGCAAAAAGGAGATAGGAGACGACAAGCTCGCCGGAGTTGAAGAATGAGGTGACCAGAAGGGGATCATAGGTGCAGATCCTGGTGAGGTATTCCATAGCCGCCTTCATGTTCTCCTCATTGTTCTTGGCCTTGATCTCGGGATAAAGCTCATAGAGAGTGCCTATGAAGTCCCTTAGCACCAGACATATGCCCTGAACCTCATAAATGCGGTTGTCCAGCTCGTAAAAAGGCATTTCCTGCGAGTTTTCCAGAAGGCCCAGCGAATAGCCCAGAAGATTCTCTCCGGTGACGGTCACAAAGGACGCATAAAGATCATCCGTGCGCGCATTATAAACGCCTGTGCCCTTGTCCAGGGAGGCCTTGTACTGCTCCAGCAGTTTGAAACCCTTGCGATAGGCGCCCTCTGCCGAGGGGAACATGAAACTGCGCGGATCCAGGGCAAAACTGTTTATCCTGGCCTTGTATAGAAACTCGCTTTCCCTGTCGCTGGGGCCCAGCTTGGCAATCTGGCTGGAATAGAGATCCAGCAGGAAACGGGTGGCGTGGTAGACGCCATACTGCCTGTATGCCCGGTTGTCAAAGAAAAAGCGGTTGAAGATTATGTCATTGAAAGTCCAGCCCAGGGGAGAATCCAGCTCGACTCGCATCTGATGGGTGATGGCATCGAGAAGCACCTTGCCCTTTTCATTTTCCGGCAGGCTGGCAGCATTTTCCGGTATCGGGGCCGGTGTGGGAAACTTGGTGGGATCAAGCATGGAATAAAGTTTCTGCGAGCCCCACAGGACGAAAAGAATGCCCACAAGAATGGCAAGCTGAATGCCTATGGTCTTGAGAACAAGATGCGCCTTGAGCCAGGTGGGCAGTTCACCGATTTTCATTAAAAAACCCCTGTATATTTACTCCAGCCACGCGCTCAGGGCGTCCACCAGCTTGCGCGCCTGTTCCGGGCTGGAAATATTAAATTTGGACTGGCGGCGATATTCCCCGCCCGATTTCTTGTAGCGTTGAATGACATATTTATCAGGCCCGTAATCGCTGGTTTCGGGGCGCCATTGCTGATAGCGAAAAAGGATGGTGGTCCAGGCGCCCTTGCTCAGGGCAACCTTGTCCAGCTCCTTTACGAGCACCTGGCCATTTTCCTCATATTCAACAGTAAGATCATCTATGGTTTCGTTCACACTGACCCCGTGGAAAAAGTTAAAAGCGCCCCATCTCGCAAAAGGGCGCCTACAGAGACCGCCGGCAGGCGGCGGGAAGGACAGAAAAAAACCTAGCTGACGTAATTTGCCAGCACGCCTTTCACTGTTTCCGGCAATTCCGGCTGCTTGAGCTCCATTTCTGCCGGACCAGGCCCGTAGTAGTCCACTGTGGAGCGGGCTGTGGCAGTCATGGCCATCAGGCGCTCCGGCAATGTCAGATCGGCGCCTGTGCCAAGCTTGCGCCCAAGGCTGTTCAAAACATTTTCTGTAGGGCTTGCGGGTTCCAGAGGATGATAGCTTTGCATTTTTCCTTCCTTTGCGTCTGTGGCGCAATACCGTCCCTGGTCGCGCCAACCGTGAACTTTATAGATATTATACCTTGTCTTTTATTTCAATCGGATTCTTACAATTAAACTTTATGCCTTTTTAATTGTCCCGCAATTAAACACAATGGCCCGCCAGACGGATTGCCGGCGGGCCACGGGTCAGGCAAAGCGTGCCCTGATATGTGCGACCGGTTTAGAAGCTGTAGGCAAACACCAGCTGCGCCTTCCAGGCATCCTGCTTCTGGAAGGAGGAATTGCGGTTGCCGGCCTTCTTCCAGGTGTCATTGTCCATGAAGTTGGCCACATAGGCCAGATCAAGGTTTATGTTGAAGTTTTCATACATCTGGTAGTTGCTGATGAGGTTGAACTCCAGCAGGCCGTCATTGGTGGTCAGGTATGGCCCGGTATTGCTACCCCAGCCCTCATTCCAGGAATCGGACCAGCTCATGTATTTGACCATGCCTGTGCTGTTTGTGCCACCCCACCAGACAGCGCGGAAGGTATGGGACAGATTTTCCAGGAAGGTCATGTCGCGCAGCTGCAGGCCAATGCCCCAGGTGCCGGAATAGTCAAGATCATAGTCGTTCCAGGCCCAGCCCATGTTGCCATCGCCAAGGAACGAGGTGAATGTACCCATGGGCACTATGGACGGCATGCGCTCGGAGCCGTTCTTGGGGTTGCCGTCATCTCCGGAACCGTACCAGCCAAGAATGCCGGGAACGCCCCAGTCCATCTTGTATTCAATAAGGGCCTTGGCCAGCCAGCCCTGACGCTCGGTGCTGGCGCGCTTGACCTGGTTATAGTATTCCTTTTTAGCCCAGTAGCGGCCCATCTCCTCAACATAGCCGTAATTGAGGTCAATCTCGATGTTGAAGGGATCAAAGGCTGTGATCTGGATGGGCAGGCCGGCCCAGAACATGGAGCCGTAGGCCTTGCTGGTGCCACCTATGGCATCCCTGCCGGAAATATTGTTAATGCCCGGATAGGGATAGAGGCTGAAGGGCAGGTTGCCGTCCGAGGTGGAGAAGCCATTCTGGAAGCCCTGGAACTCGTCTATGCCCTTCATGGCATTTTTGCCCTTCATGCCATACATGGCCCAGGGTGTAATCTCAAAGCCGTCCATGGTGATGGGCACCATCAGGGCGAAGAGATCCATATTGTCCAGATAGCCGGCACGGTTGGAATTGATTATGCCATTTTCCTGCAGGCCATTGTAGTTGTCATTGAGCGGACGGGCCCACAGAGCTGTCACACCCACATTATCATTGATCTTGTAATTGGCGGTGATGGCCGCGGCATCGGTATCCATGATGGCAGATCCGCCGGCCGCATTGGGCATGGTCACGCCCTGCAGACCCATGCGCACGCTGAGGGGCGCATCGGGCAGCATCCAGTCGATGTATGCCCTTTTGAGCTTGATTATGTTGTTGCCGTCAGCGCCAAGCGCGCCGCCAGAGGAGCCCTGGCCCCAACGGGTGTTGCCGATTTCAAAGAACACGGTGCCGGAGAGACTCTCGCTGGCAACGGCATCCAGTTGCAGACGCACCCGCTGTACAGCCTCGAATTGTTCCCTTAATTTGGTTTGCTTGGTATTTTCATGCCTGAAGGAGTGGATCAATTTTGTATCCGACAGGGTGAATCCCATAAGCCACTGGCCCTTGGCCTTGAAATCAATGGCCGCGGCTCCGGATACTCCCCCCAGAAGCATGCCGGCGCAAAGCAGAAGCGTACAAAGCTTTTTCATCATTTCCTTCCTTTTCAGATCTGGTCCCATGGAACGGACCCGATACAAATTAAACATATTTGCCTGTTCCTGTTTCAGGCAAAATTTTTGTACCGAAAATCAAAAAAGGATGCAAGAAAAAAGTTTAATTTTTTTTACCCCCTTGCGGCATCCCAGGCCTCGATAATTTCCCTGGCGCTGGAATCGGGATTTATCGGCAGCAGAGCCAGGCGGCCAAAATCCTCCGCGGTATCGATATCAAGTTTTATATCCGGTCTTTGCAGCCATTTTTGGGCGGGATCAAAGGTGGCTATGGAAAAACTGTCCGCATTGTCCCAGATATAGTTCATGCAATGTTCCCTTTGGGAAGGCTGCGTGGCGCTTTCCGCCATGCGCTCAAGCAGATCCGCGGCTATTATCTCCGCGCCAAGGCCATCCGGCCAGAGATTGCCGCGGGGAATGTGATTATAGGCATAATCAGGCTTACCGTGCCTGTAAAACTCCACAAGCTCATCTATGGCATCCGGGTCAACAAGAGGATTGTCCGCGCAGACACGCACAATGTGATCCGCCCGCGCATGCCTAGCAGCCAGCCTGTAGCGTTCCAGGACATCGTTTTCAGGTCCGGCAAGGCATTCCACCCCCATGCTCCGAAGATGCCCAAGCAGCACGCGATCCAGAGGCGTGTCCGGCACGGCCACTATCACAGCATCCAGGGATTTGGCCTTTGCAAGCCTGTGAACCACCCAGTCAATTATCGGCCTGTCGCCAAGGGTGAGCAGGGATTTAAGGGGCAGCCGGCTTGAGCCAAGCCTGGCCTGGGCAATGGCCACAGTTCTGCCAGTATTTTTTTTCATTCCGCAATATCCGTTTTTTCAAGCTGATCCTGCATCAGGCCCACAACCCGCTCCTTGTTGCCGGCAAAACTGAGCCTGTTCTGGCGCTCCCAGTATCTTGCCCTTCTTTTCTGTTTCAGCATTGCCAGAAACACATTGCGTATTCTGCCATCATCAATCTTTGTCATCAGGCCGGCAAAGGCAAAGCCGTTGCGCGGCCTGGCAAAGGCATGGGTCGCCTCCCGCTCATGGGTAGCAAGCACAATGCCCGGCACGCGCATGTGGGCCAGTTCGTAAACAGTGCGCCCAGCCGAACAGATTGCCAGATCCGCGCCCTCCATCATGCGGCTCATTATATTTGTGGCCCAGGTAAAGACTATGCCGGGATTGCCATATTCCCCAAGCCACGCCTCAAGCTCCTGCCTGTGGGCATAGCCGGGACCGGCGACCACGCGGATTGCGATGCCGTAGGCCAGACAAATGGGCGCTGTGATTTCCAGTACCCTGCGGGTGCAGTCATGCTGATCCGTGCCGCCAAAAGTGATCAGCAGGGTGGACACCTGCGCCCGCAGGGGATTGCGCCTGGCATTGACAAATTCATCTCGCAGGCAAAAATAATCCGGGCCACAACGCACCCTGGCTGTGCTGTGACTGGATTCATACAGGGCATTAATTACAAGATTGGCCAGGGCAGCGCCATCGCCCTCATCCTCAAAGTTCACGCAGCGCGCCCCGGTTGCCAGCACCCGCTCCATGTATTCGCGGCCCGTATTTAAAAAATCATTTACCACCAGATCCGGCCGCTGGGAGCCCACCGTCTGCCAAAGCGGCTCATTGCCCTGCCTGACCACATGATAATCCCTGCTGGCCACGCTTTCCACAGCCAGGCCGCTCCGGCTGGTGCAGACAAAGGTGATCTTGTGGCTGCTGATTTCATGGGCCAGCATCAGGGCCCGGTACACATGGCCCATGCCAATGGCGGGATATCCTGCCACCACAAAAACAACATGCCTGCGCTCCAGCAGGCGCTCACAGATCCACCAGTCCTGATAATCCTCTATCTCGATGCTGCGCTCATTGAGAAAGAAAGGCACAACCCTGGCGGAGGCATGCTCCCTGCCATGGCGGATGGCGGCGAGATCGAGAATTATCAGGGCTCTTGTTTCCACAAGATAGCTTTTGCTGTCGGAGTCATCCCCGCTGGCGCCGGCAATAATGCCATCAAGGCTGTCATCGCCACCGCGCCAGAGCCTTTGCCGCACCTTTTTTGCCGAGATCAGTGTGTCAGCTCCGGCTGCGCGGTATTTTTTCCAGGCATTTTCTATATCAACCCATGTCAGTAGTGGGCAGGACGCGCGCAGGATGACGCAATGGGCATATTCCTGCGCAAGCTCCTGCAGCAGATCGCGCATTTCCGCAACTATATCCCAGGTCTGAAAGCGAAGGGCCGGCCTGCGGATGTGCCGCACTCCAGCCCTTTGACAGATGAGGCCAATCTCCTCGCTATCTGTAAGCGTAATTATGTCCTCGCCGCGCGCGCATGCACGGGCGGTGTTGAGCGCCCTTTCTATCAGCGTTATGCCGGCCAGCTTTTTAACAAGCTGATCGGGAATGACGGCATTTTTTTTGACAGCCGGTATGACAATGCAGCGCTCTTTCATATGCTTCCGGCTCCGCAATATCAGGCATCACCAGCATTTTCATTGCGCAATTCAAGCAGCGTGGCCTCTATGGCGCCAATGAGATACTCAAAATCCCTGTCGCTCATCCAGTGCTGGAAGGGGAAGCTGACCATTGTGTCAAAAAAGGCGTCCGCCTGAGGGCAGTTCGCCTGGCCAAAGCCAAGCTTCCTATAGAAATCGTAGCGGTTGAGGGGCAGATACTGCACCACGCACTTGACGCCGCGGCGCTCATACATATTCCGGATGAATTTGTCCCTGTAGTCCGCCCCGGGCTCGCATCTGGCCGCAAGCAGATGATAGTTGTGCCGCGTGGTGGGCACCCTGTGAAATTCCAGCTCCTGATATCCGGCAAGGGCGTCAATGAGCCTGATGGCCCTGGCCCTTTTTTGGGCATTGATCTCGTCAATTCGGTTCAGCAATACAGAGCCCAGGGCGCACTCAATCTCGCCAATGCAGTAGTTGGCCGGCATCACCGGCGCATCGCCAAGCATGGGCAAATCGACATTGCCCATGGCAGGCTTCCAGTAATCCGGCCTGTCGCCGGCATAGGCGCAATGGCCATTATGTCTCAGCATTGGCACAAGGCTGGACAGTGCGGGATCGGCCACATAGAGCATTCCCCCCTCACCCAGGGTGGTGAGATTTTTGTGGGAATGGAAGGAAAAAATCGCCATATCCCCAAAAGATCCCGCCTTGCGGCCATCCAGCTCCGAGCCTATGGCCTGGGCCGCGTCCTCAATGCAGACAAGGTTTTTTTGTCTGCACAGATCCAGTATGGCCGGCATGTCCGCCACATAGCCATATAAATGCACCACCACAACCACCCTGGTGGCCGGCGTCAGCGCCCTGGCAATGCTTTCAGCTGTGACCACCCTGGTCAGGGGATCAATATCCGCCCATACGGGTCTGCCACCATGCTTGATGAAGGGATATGCCGAGGAGGTAAAGGTATGGGATGGAATGACAAACTCGTCGCCCGGCTTGAAGGCACAGAGCTGGGCCGCCATTTCCAGGGCCCCCGTGCCATTCATTACCGCATGGCAGCTCCCCTGCTCCACTCCCTGATAGGCGGCGAACCTGCTTTCAAATTCCGCCAGGTATCTGCCCTGGGTAAGTGTTGCGGCATTGCGCATGGCATCCACAACCGCGGCAATCTCATCTTCGGTATAGTGAACGGCCCTGCCGCTGAAATCGATTTTCAGATCCATAAAGATATCTCCCGCAAAAATCCGCCGGCATAAAAATAGCCGGCGCAGGGTCAGCCTCTGCGCCGGAACGTTATACGACAGCAGGTTTGGGCTACATTCTCTTGAAGCGATCTATGACATTCTCTTTGGTGAGAATTTCCTTATATTTTTCTCCCAGCCTGTTGATAAGTGGCTTTTCGTGCACGATACTGGCCTCATACAGGGCGTCATACTGCTCCGCAGTGAGGTTTTTGCAGATGCCCTTTGGCAGATTGACCTTCTGCTTCTTGAGCATTTCCATAAATATCTCATATGGTTCCGGATATATATCTTGCAGAACGGACAGGGCGTAACAGTTGGCAATGCCATGATGCATGCCAAGCACCACGCTCAGGCCGGCCGAGAGGGGATGCACAACGCCAACAAATCCGGCAGCCATGCCACCCTTGAAGGAAGCAATCATCAAAAGCTCGCGGTTGTGGTCGCTCATCATGTCATCTGAGAGAAAAACCTTTTTTGTAAGGTCAAGGGCTTTTTCTGCAAAGGAATCGACAACAGTGTTGCGGTAGGAACCTGAGAGGCTTTCAAAGCAGTGCATGAAAGTGTCCACGCCTGTATAGAAATACTGGTCGCGGGGCACGGAGGCTGTCAGGCGCTGATCCAGAAGAACCTGATCAAACATGCTGTAATCGCTGTTCATGCCCAGTTTCAGCTTCTTTTCCTTGTTGAGCATGATGCCTGTGCGCGAAGTTTCGGAACCTGTTCCAGAAAGAGTGGGCACCGCAACCTTGTATGGTGCTGGATTTTTCACCAGATCCCAGCCCTGGTAGTCGGCGGCTTTGCCGGGGTTGGTCAAAAGGTTGCCAACACATTTGCAGGTATCCATGGTCGAGCCGCCACCATAGGCAATGAGGGCGCAGGGTTTTGAGCCATTGAGAAATTTTTTAACCTGCCCGGTATAATAATCCACGCTTTCACAGGTTGGCTCATCTGTGGTATCAACAAAAATTCTTTGATCCCATTCCAGGATTGGCAACTGCTGGCACAGTTCTGTCTTTTCAAAATAATGATCTATAAAATGAATTGCCGGGGCGGCTGGCATCTTATCCCTCAGGGGAGAAAGCAGATCCGTCAGCTGGGAAAGTGCGCCATCGCCAATCATGTAATATCCAACATTCTTTGCATTACGATACATAACAACCTCGCTCTATAAACATATTTTTAAGGTTGCGAAAATCATTTTCGCTGGCGGCAGGCAAAACTGGCCGGCGCCGGCCGCAATGCAGCCGCTACATCCGCCAACACCTCCAGCATACTTTATGCCTCGCATTACGGCAAGAGCGGCCTTGATCAGTCAGAAACGACCCATAATGGCGCCCTGTTATGTGCAGCGCGCCTCATCTTCATGGTCACCATGGAGGATAAATCAACTATGGCAGAGTCTGTGAGCATGAGATTTTTGAGTTGAACTGCCCGCCCAAAAGTTTTTTTGAATCCCTCTTTGGCGCAGCATCTCTTGCATGAAGGCAGTATATTATGCAATCCTGTTATAAAAGCTTAAATAATTATCGAGGTTTCACAATTTATTTATTGATTTTGATATCAATTTTCATTAGTTTTCATGTTGCAAAAGCTGCAACAGCAATGACATTTAACCAAGGGAGCGAACATGCCTCTGGAAGACAGAGATATTTTTCTGGCCATCTATGACAGATTTGCGGATCAGCCAATTGAGTTCATCATGGAACAGTTTGAAAAAGCCAAACGACTCAATATGGATATTGAGAAACGCATTGGCGCAAATCCCTTTGAGACCACACAGGACGAATGCGCCGAATGCGCTCCCGTGGTGGAAGATATCATAGTGGAGCCGGTGGAGGCCCCTAAAAAGAGATACACGCGCAGAAGCCTGAAAGTAAAACCTGAAGATTCCATTACCGATACCGAGATTTTCTGCTGCATCTGCGGCGAGCCGCGCCAGAGCCTCACCGCGAAACATCTTGGCATGCATGGCATCAGCGTGGAGGATTACAAAAAACTGTGCGGCTTTGCTCCGGATCAGCCGCTCATGTCCCGCAAGCGTCTGGCCAAGTCAAAGGAAATCATAAAGAGGGCGCAAAAGGCCAGACTGGATAAAAAAGCGGCCCAGGCCGAGGATTAATAGCACCAGAATCAAAGCCGGCAGCAATGCCGGCTTTGACCTCATGGGCGCATGGCGAATATGGCATATGCCGATATCATTTTGCCAGTGGGGAGCTTGGGATGAGCAAAATCACCTGGTTTGGGCATTCTGCGTTCAAAGTGGAGTCAGACGACGCCAGTGTTCTCATTGATCCTTTTTTTGCCCCAGGTTCAGGATTCACCTGGAGAGACGCCGGCAAGCCGGATCTTGTGCTTGTCACCCATGATCATGGCGACCATGTGGGCGATGCCGTGGCCATATGCCGCGAAACTGGCGCCATGCTGGGATGCGTGGTTGGCACAGCCGCGAAAATGGCCAATCTGGGCGTGCCGGAGAGACAGATACTTAATGGCATAGGTTTCAACATTGGCGGCACCATGGAATATAAGGGCATGGCGGCCACCATGACCCAGGCCTTTCATTCCAGCGACAGTGGCGTGCCAACGGGCTTCATAATCCGCATGCCGGATGGGCTTGTGCTGTATCATGCCGGCGATACGGGGATTTTTTCCACCTTGTCACTTCTGGGAAAGCTATACCACATACAGCTTGCCCTGCTGCCAATTGGCGGGGTTTTCACGATGGATGGCCTGCAGGCTGCCAATGCCTGCAAACTGCTTGGCTGCCGCCAGGTTGTGCCCATGCATTGGGGAACATTTCCGGTGCTGGCTCAAAGCCCAGATGAATTTTGCGGCCAGGCAGCCAGGATTGCCCCCGGCTGCCAATGCCTGCCAATGCAGCGGGGCCAGAGCATGGTTATTGAGCCAATGTAGCCTGGTAAATCCTCTTTGCAGGCCCCCTTTACAAAAAACAGGGCCCCGTTGGTATTCGGGGCCCTGTTTTTGATTCATGCGCTATTACTCTAATTAAGACCGGATCTATTCAAATCTGCTGGCTTTTGAAATCAGCACCATATCCTTTGGCACATCATCATAACCACCAACGGAGCCGGTTTTAATTTTGGCGATCTTGTCCACCACATCCATGCCGTCAGTCACCTTGCCAAAGACGGCATAACCCCAGCCATCTCTGGTGGGAGCGCGGAAATCGAGAAAATCATTGTCCGCATGGTTGATGAAAAATTGCGCCGTGGCGCTGTGCGGGTCGCCGGTTCTGGCCATGGCAATGGCGCCGCGCTCATTTTTCAGGCCATTGTCCGCTTCGTTCTTCACTGGTTCGCGAGTATCTTTCTCACGCATCTTCGCATCCAGCCCACCGCCCTGGATCATGAAACCAGGGATCACGCGATGAAAGATGGTATTGTCATAAAAGCCATCATCAACATATTTCAGGAAGTTGGCCACGGTTTCCGGGGCCTTGTCCGGATAGAGTTCAAGAAGGATGTCTCCTTCTGTTGTCTCCAGCAATACTTCTGTATTTTTTGTTTCCGACATGTCTGCTCCAATCTTGGCAATTTTTTAGTTGGTTAGCGCATGAGCGCGGGCATGAAAGTGATTATGGACGGGAAATAGGTAAACAGCACCAGATCCACCAGAAGCATCAGCAGATATGGCATCACTTTTGCCGTCACCTTGTCAATGGAAATACCTGTGATGGATGACACAACAAAAAGATCAAGACCAACAGGCGGAGTGATGCAGCCAATGGCAAGGTTGATGACCATCAGGACGCCAAAGAAGACCGGATCGATGCCCATGCCCAGAGCCACAGGCAGCAGGATGGGTGTGAGAATGACCACCGCGGCCGAGGCATTGATCAGGGTGCCTATGAACAGCAGAAGAATATTCACCAGCATCAGGAAGATCAGGGGGCTGGTGGTGAGTGTGGCGAATGATTGCGCCAGCATGTGGGGAACCTGGGCATTTGTGAGAATCCAGCCAAAAAGGTTTGCTGCGCCAACCACAAACATGATCATGGTTGTATTGTAGGCCGCATTCAAAAGTGTTCTGGGCAGGTCCTTGAGCTTAAGTTCCCTATAGACAAAAAAGCCCACCAGTGCGCCGTACACAGCTGCCACGGCGGCCGCCTCCGTAGGTGTGAAGATGCCGGTATATATGCCGCCAAGAATGATCACAGGCATCATCAAGGCCCAAAAGCATTCACGGAAGGAGCGCAGGATGCGGGCAAACGAAAATTTGCCCTCGCCCTTGTAGCCATTCCTTTTGGAAATAACCCAGCTGACAAGGCACATGGTGACGCCCATGAGGATGCCAGGTACAAAACCGGCCATGAACAGGTCGGCAATGCTGGTGTTGGCAATGGAGCCATACACAACCATGGTGATGGATGGGGGGATGACAATGCCGACAGTGCCGCCGCTTGCCACCACTGCAGCCGCAAAGGAGCGCGGGTAGCCGCGTTTCTCCATCTCGTCGATCATGGCCGCGCCAATGGCAGCAGTTGTGGCTGCCGATGAGCCGGAGAGAGCGGCGAAAAACATGCCTGCCACGGCCACCACCAGGGCGAGGCCTCCGGCAAGCGCGCCCACCAGCGCCATGGCAAAATCCACAATGCGCCGGGTGACGCCGCCTTCACTCATAAAGGCGCCCGCAAGCATAAAGAATGGCACAGCCATGAAGGAGAAGGAATCCACGGATGTGAACATTCTCTGCACAACCACAACCAGGGGCATATCCTGCACGGCATAAAGCACAATGGCGGAAGAAAGGCCAAGGCCAACGCCAATGGAGGCGCCTGTGGACAATATCAGTATAAAGGAGATTAGTATTACCCAGAGAGTCATGGCCCGCTCCTACTTGATTTCCCTGGCTGGCGTTTGCAGGACATTCACAAGATTGGCAATGGTATAGAGCAGCATAATCCCGCAGCCGAAGGGAATGACAATATAGACCCAGGACATGGGTATCATCATTGCGGGCGAGGTCTGGTAACTGGTGCGCGCCACCATCTGTATGCCGCACCACACCATTATGCCAAGAAAGATTATGGTGAAGACATCAGCGAGGATATTCAAAAACTTGAGAGTTGCGCCCTTGACCCGGCTGGTGAGGGTTTCAATGCACATATGGCCCCCATAGCGCGCCACCAGGGGCAGGGAGAGAAATACTACCCAGACAAACAGGTATCTGGCCAGTTCCTCGCCAAAATATGGAGTGTAGTTGAATATATAGCGCGTTATAACCTGGCCGAAAACCAGCAGGAGCATAATGCCGTTGCCAACCACCACAAGCGCCTTGAGAATCCAGTCCAGGGCCGCAAAAAATTTTGCGACAGGACCTTGCCGTCCTGGTTCGTCTTTCATGATGTGTTACCTCTGTGGGCGGAGGGAATTTGGAAAAAGGCGGCTGCGCCCGGCTTCTGGTGAGGAGGCACGGGCGCAGCCGAAAAGCGGTTTACTGGATGGCCTGGATGGCCTTGATGTTCTTGTCGCCAAAACGCTTGGCGTAGGTATCCCATACTGGACGGGTGGCCTTTGCAAAGGCCTCCTTGTCCACATCGTCATTGACCTGGGTTGTGCCGGCATCCTTGATTTGCTGCAGGAATTTGCCCTCAAGATCGCGGCAGAGCTGTCTTTCCCAGTCGCGGGTGTCTATGGCCGCCTGGCGCACAATCTCCTGCTGCTGGGGGGTCAGCTTGTTCCAGGCAATCTTGCTGATAAGCAGCGGCTCCGAGGCGTAGGTATGCCCGGTGAGCGAGAGATACTTCTGAACCTCGTTGAAACGCTTTGTGGCTATGTGCCCCAGCGGATTCTCCTGGCCATCGATGACACCCTTCTGGAGAGCTGTATACAACTCGCTCATGGCCATGGGCGTGGGGCTGGCGCCAAGGGATTTCATCATTTCAATATAGACAGGCTGCTCCATGACGCGCATCTTGAGGCCCTTCATGTCCCCGGGCTCTTTCACGGCATGCTTGTTGTTCGTCATGTGGCGCACGCCATTCTCCCATATGGCCAGGGTAATCATGCCGCGATCCTCGCCCTTCTTGGCCAGGTCCATGCCCACTGTGTCCAGCGCCTTGTAGGCATGATTCACATCACGAAAAATAAATGGCAGATCAAAAACAGCCACTTCGGGAATAAAATTGCCAAGCACGGCCGTGCCGGTGAGGGTCATATCAACGGTGCCAAGGCCAAGACCTTCAACAAGATCCCTCTGGTTGCCCAGCTGGCTGGATGGGAAAACCTTGACATCGATTTCGCCATTGCTGCGCTCCTTCACCAGTTTGGCGAAGTGATCAGCTCCCTGGCCATAGACATTTTCCGGCTCGGCGATATGGCCAAGTTTGAGAGTGACTGGCGCAGCCATGGATATTGAGGCCGAAAGCAGCAGGACCGCTGCCGCTGCAAAAAAAGATCGTAACATGAATTTCTCCCTCTGGTTTGCCTGAAAACTGGGATGCGTATGCATCTTCGCTGGGGAATAATCTCCCCGCACAAGGCGTGATTCGCGCAGGTTCATTCCGCGCCCGGCTTTGCAGGCAGTGCCGCCTTATGGCTCGCCTCTCCGCCTCACGCCAAAAATAACCGTTATTGCAAAGACAATAGCTTGCAAGCACCCGGTTGGCAAGAATTTAAACACATATCACAGCCAGGCCTGATGCAAAAAGGCTTAACTTCGTATTGAAAAAATGGCGGTTCGGTTTTATTTTCCATACATCAAGTGCTAATAACAGGATTGCTGCAAATGGATGTGATAAAAACGCCCATTGCGGGGGTGTTGCTGATCAAGCCTTTGGTCAGGCGCGACAGCCGTGGCTATTTTGTCGAAACATGGCAAAAGCGGCGCTATGAGGAGGCCGGCATTGAGCTGCCTTTTGTCCAGGACAACCGCTCCCTTTCGCAAAAAAACACCTTAAGGGGCATGCATTTTCAAATTCGTCACCCCCAGGGCAAGCTGGTCAGCTGCCCCCTTGGCTCCGTTTATGATGTGGCCTGTGACATCCGGCCCAATTCCCCAACCTATGGCCAGTGGTACGGGGTGGAGCTGAATGAGGAAAACCAGTGGCAGCTATGGATCGCGCCAGGTCTGGCCCATGGTTTCGCCGTATTGAGCGACTGCGCGCTGTTCGAATACAAGTGCACGGATTATTACCAGCCTGGGGATGAGGGCGCTTTTGTCTGGAATGATCCTTTCTTCAACATCTCCTGGCCTGTGGTAACCCCCACCCTCTCCCACAAGGATGCCACTGCGCCGTGTTGGAAGCCGGAAAAGGCCTGACCCGGAGCTGCGCCTTCCTTGACGCCCAGGCAAGGTAAAGCCACCTTTTTGGCGAAAGATCCTTTGGCCGCAGGACAATGACATCAATCCCGGAAACATGGCCGGTTGACCGGTCAATTGTCAGCCATCCAACCATGCATATTACTCAGGAGCATCAGTGAATCTGCTGGCATATGTCACAATTCCGTCAAGGGAGGAAGCCCTCGCCATTGCCAGGATGCTGGTGCAAAAAGGTTGCGCAGCCGGCGCAAACATGATTGGCCCCGTCTGCTCAACCTACCGCTGGCAGGGTGAAATCCGGCAGCGTGAGGAATGGCTCCTCCTGGCCCAGACCACATCAGGACAATTTGAATCACTTAAAGCCTCCATCCTTGCCAGCCATACCGATAAGGTGCCCTGCATCATGGCTTTGCCCATAACTGATGGCCATAGGCAATTTCTGGACTGGATTGGGGCCAGTTGCGGGAGCAGCCCATGCGCATAGCCATAATCTGCCTGGACGGCAAGGCTCCGCCCAACGCCCTGGAGGATATCTGGCGCCAGGATCTGGACAGGGAGTACGCAAGTCTTGAAAAATTGTATGCCACCATCATCGCCAGGCACATGCGAGATGGCGGCAAACTGGCTCCAGTTATTGTTTGCGACCGCAATTCCAGTCTGGAGGCCATGGCCAGGGATTTAAACCTGCCCACGCTGCCCGTGGGTGGTCCCATAGCAGGCTATGCGCGTTTCTGGCGCTGGCAGAGGAAATTTCCAGCGCTGATGCTTCTGGCCATTGGCTCAAAAAGCCTGCGCTTTACCCGCTCAGCCCTGCGCATGCGCGGCAAAAGAACAACAGTCCCATGCGCGGCTTTTTTGCTTCGCGCCCCCACAGCCGGCATGGAGGGCAGTCTGGCCCTGCTACGCCATTGCATTTGCGGATCATCTTTCATTGCGGACAAAATTGGCTCGGCCCTGGACAAAGTGTCCGCAAAAAAGATCGCCAAGCATCAGCCGGAGCTCACCATCTCCCCACCATGCCTGGACCTGGAGGCCTACAAAACCCCTGCGCAACCATTTATATCTGAAAATGGAGCACATTTTGTATTTGGCATGTCCTCCAGCCTTCTGCCCAGGTCTGGCGCCCTGCAGGTGGTACGCGCCATGGGCTCCATGTGGCTCAGGGAAGAGCTGCCCCCCTGGGAAGTGCGCATGTTTGGCACAGGACCGCGCTACCAGGAAATTCTCTCCGGGGCCCAGAATCTTGGCGTGGCATCCCGTCTCTCAATTCTTGCGGATCAGCCGCTCCCCTATTCGGCATCCATGTGCCATGCGTGGCTGGCGCCGGGCACTGATGATAATGAGCTGCCCGAGACACTGTGGTGCGGTTTTGCCTCCGGACTCCCGGTCATCTGTTCGCATAGCCCTCTTCACAGGGAGCGAATGCAGATTTTCCCGGCCAATGCGGCCCTGCGTGTAGATAATGCCAATCCGCAGGAGTTGGCCAGGGCGATGATTGGGGTCATGCGCGACCATCGCCTGAGACAGAGACTGGTGGCAAGCGCCGCATCCGAGAGACAGGCCATTGGACTTGAGGCCATGGCCCGCAGAATAGGCGACCTTCTTGAAAGCTGGATGCCCCGCGAAGCTGGGGCCTGAAAAGCGCTTCCTTGCACACTTGCAGTGTTTTCGCCCACTGCAAGATCATGGCATGGGCTGCTGAAATTGGGCACACTCCACAGCATGTATTTCATTATCATGTAAAACATGCTATATCGCGGTCTTGGAGACATCTTTTCGTATTAATACAAATGATGTCTAATTTATCACATTTTCAAGGTCCATGGAATCTGTATTTATAATTTTTGATTTCAATTTGCCATCTTTACTTATAATTAGCATGTATGGTTCATTAATATGAGAGAGGAACTCTGAATTTTGTATTTTGTCAAATGGGGTTGATGAAACTTCATACTGAGCCATGCTTGGAAAGTTTCCCGAATATCCATTGAATGTCCGCCTGTTTGCAAAAATACCTGCCCACATTGCATCCAGATTTTTATCAAAAGTCCCGCAATCTTGATTGCTGACATAAACAAATGCCAGATTGCTTTTTCCTGCCTCGCTGGCAATCATATGGCTGACCTCATATTGTGAGCGGATATTTGCCATTATTCCCCAATTTGAATTTTCCAGAAGGACAATAAATATTAATATCAGCTGGATTGTGATTTTTCTGGAACTCATGGCCAGGGCATAGCCAATGCTCAATGGTATCAATAAAATAAAGAATATTCTGGATACAGCCCGAATTGCAGATGCTCCTGGGAACAATAAATATACCGCTTTCCAAAGATCAAATCTTCCATACCTAATCGTGGATATGCAAAATATAATTATGCCGCAAAACAGTAAAGCTCTTATCCAAACATTTTTACTGGAATATTTTATTAATCCATAAAGACAAATAAAAATTACTACAAATCCAATACCTATCCAAAATTCACCATCGCTGGCGGCAATATAATCAAAGCCTTTATATATAAAGCTTGGAGTAGAAAACCAACTATTTATTGTGGGTAAATATGTGGCTATGTCACCCCAGGAACGATGTCCCACGGTTTTTTGAACATCCATATAATGGATGAGCATGGGACTTACGAGGATAAAGAAAAGAACTGCGCCCAAAATAATAAATTTATATTGATTTTTTATTATATTTATAACAATTATTCTTGTCTTCCTGATACAAACTAATGAAAACAGATATACAGAAATGCCAAATAAAAGAAACCAGCCCAGATAAAAACCAGCATAAAACTGTAAGGCCATACATATTGCGCAAAAAAATAGCGCAATATGGGATTTTATGGTTTCCCGTTTTTTATAAAAAATAATCAGGAAATATATAAACAGGACAGTATAAAACTGGGGCCACAATTGTAAATGCACCAGTTTATTTAGTCTTGGCGCGCAAAAGGCGAACAAAAATGCGCCAGTGCCGGATGAGAGGTTATCGGTATGAAAACCTTTCCTAAGCAGCAGGAACATGCAGAGCCAATTTAAAATCGCAAGCGAAGGTGGCCATAATAAAAAAGAATTTATCTCTGATATGCCCAGGCATCGAAACAGCCAATAAATTGGAGCCGTTCCCAGCAGGACATCGGAATAGGCCATCACATTCTTGACCGGGTAAAAAAAGGGGGCATTCCAGAATTCTGAATGAAGTGGAGCACCCGATATCCACAGCCAGGAATGTTCAAGGAAGTAATGGTTCAGTCTGCCATCGCAGCCGCCAGGCAAAAAATAGAAATCGGCCACCAGCGAATCGTGATAGGCCAAAAAAAGACCATACCCAATAAAAAGCAGACCCAATATCCAGTAATTATTGAGCAGTTTTGGGATGGCGTCTGCCACTTTATTATTGGATTTCATGGCTGCCTGTGGAGGATTTAAAGAGAAATCATGTCATAATCGAGGCTATGGACTATAGTTGCAATCGGAACAAATCAACCGCTAAGAACAATGGGATTGCCTTTGCCCATGCGACATGTTTTGCGCCACCTCGACAATTGAAACCTAACGCGGTGTTAGCCTTTTCCCGCTGGCTCAATGACTTCCAGGCCGTCCATATAGGGCCGTAGCGCAGTCGGCAGTACAATGCTGCCATCCTTCTGCTGCCCGTTTTCAAGTATGGCCGCCATGGCTCTGCCTGTGGGCAGGCCGGAGCCGTTCAGGGTATGCAAAAAGGCAGGCTTGCCTCCCTTGGGTCTAAAGCGGATATTGGCGCGTCTGGCCTGAAAATCGCCGCAGTTGGAACAGGAGGAAATTTCACGGTAGTTTTTTTGGGCAGGCAGCCAGACTTCCAGATCATAGGTTTTTGTGGCGCCAAAACCCAGGTCACCAGTGCAAAGGCTGATCACCCTGTAGGGCAGATTTAGCTCTTCAAGCAGGCCTGCAGCCTGGGAGACCATCAGCTCCAGCTGATTGTAACTGTCGTCCGGATGGCTGAAGCGCACCATCTCCACCTTGTTGAACTGATGCATGCGGATAATGCCCCGCGTGTCCTTACCGGCATTGCCGGCCTCCGAGCGGAAACATGGGGTTGCCGCGCAATAGGCAAGGGGCAGGCTTTCCTCCGGCAACACATCGCCAGAATGGAGGTTTGTCAGGGGAACCTCGGCTGTGGGAATCAAAAAATAGTCCCATTCCGCAATCCTGAACAAATCCTCCTCAAATTTTGGCAATTGCCCGGTGCCAGTCATGGTGGCGCGATTGACCATATAGGGGGGGCTTACCTCAATATACCCCTCATTGCGGGTGTGCCGATCCAGAAAAAAATTGATCAATGCCCGGTCAAGTCTGGCTGCCCAGCCTTTTTCAACAACAAAGCGGCTGCCTGTGAGTCTGCTGGCGCGCTCAAAATCAAACCCACCCAGATCCAGGCCCAGCTGGCCATGCTCCCTGGGTTCAAAATCAAATTCCCCAGGCGCTCCCCATTTGCGAATTTCCACATTCTCACTCTCGTCAGCGCCCACAGGAGTAGTCGGAGAGGGAATGTTGGGAACAGAATAAAGCCAGTTTTCCACTGCTTCCCTGGCCTGGGCAGCCTCCACATCCAACTGTTTTATGCGGTCAGAAAGAACTGCCAGCTCCGCATACATGGACGATGTATCCTCCCCCTGCCTTTTCAACTCCGCCACCTTCGCGCTGGCCCGGTTGCGCGTGTTCTTGAGCGTCTCCACCTCGGCCAGAATGGCGCGCCTGCGCTCATCAAGCCTGGTAAAATCATTGACATCAAGAGGCGAATGCCTGTCCGCCAGGGCCCTGGCCAATATCTCCGGCTGCTTTTGGGCAAGTTTAAGATCAATCATCAAATTTACCTGTATAATTAAAACTGTTAAGAGTATCCGGCTGCCAATCCGGGAGTTATGAATTATAGCAGGCGCCCATTCACCTTGCAAGCCGGCCTTTTTGGGGATATGCTCCAATAATCAAACACAGAATCCCGCACAAGGGACATGCCGCCCAGGCGGAATGCCAGGGCGCCTGAGCAAAGGGCGCCGTGACCATCCGGGTGGATGTGGATCATTAAATTTGGAAAGGGTGTTTTATGAAAAAAACCGCTTTCATTTTTGTGCCCCTGGCCCTCTGTCTGCTCTGTCTCACCGCATGCGGCCCAGGCAACACCGTGCGTCTGCTGGCGCCTCCGCCGCTTGCGGCCTCCACGCTGCCAGCTCCAAATGCCCCTAGTGTCAGCGTGGTCAATTTTACGGATGACAGAATGGATTCCGCGACCCTTGGCGTGCGCAGGGATGGCTCATCTTTTGTGACAACCGGCGATGTGCCGCTGTGGATAAGCAGAGCCCTTGCGGACGAGCTCGCTCGCAAAGGCTTTCGGGTCACCTTTGCCATGGATGCCAAACAGGCCAGGAGCAGCAACCCGGACTATCTGGTCACCGGCAATGTGCTTGAGGTGTGGCTCAAGGAATATTCCGCCACGGAAATGTCCGTGCAGATGCGCGTAAGCTGCACCCTTGCCAATCGCAAGGGTAAAATATGGAGTGAATCCTGCAACTCCAACCAGACGCGCACCAGCCTGCCATCCGGATCAACAGCCGACAATCTGTTGCTCAACACCCTTGGCGATCTTGTGGGTCCCATTGCCCAGAAAATAATGCAGACAGTTGAAAACAGGAAATAACAGACCAGCCCTGTCCGGCACATTTTTTCCCGGATATCTCCAGAAGGTGGCGCATGCAGCATTGATACTGCGCCACCTTGCCATGGCCTTGTGGCTGCTTTTGGCTGCCATGGGCCTATTGCCAAAATCCACTCTTGCATCTGCCCCATATGGCATGGCCAACAAGCCCTTCCCTGCCATCATGAGCCTGGATTATGCCCCAGGCCGGGCTGCGGCATGGCTTAATGCCCTGAAAAATGCGACAGGGCTCCTCCCTTCGTCCATAGACGCGCGCCTGCGCAGCCTGGAGTTTGATGTGTCTGTCGCCAGGCTAGGGATATGCGCCAGCATGTTCGCCATAGAGATAGTCACACCGGAAATTTCCCCTGCGCGCCAAATCAGGGTCTACCTGGCAGAGCCAGCCAATATAAGCCAGTCCATTGAGGAACTTCTCGCGGATCCCGCTTTGCTGGGCCTGGCCACTGTGCTGGTCTGCGAGACCATGGCTGTTCTGGAAAAGACACGCCAGGCATGGCCGCAAAGTATTGCCAGGGCTATGGGACGCATTACCGAGCTTGAAGATTATACAAAGGCTCTGGAGGGATTGTGGCAGGCTTGCGCATTGCTCAAGCCCAGGGGCGATATCCCTTGGAACAGGCAGCTCAAGAAACTGCATGCCATTGCTGAACTTGCGCCACAAAGCGCACTTGTGCAATTTCTGATTGCCAGAGCCGCGCTTAAGGCCGGCCTCCCGCAAGCCGCCATTGCAGCGGCCAACAAAAGTCTGGCCATGGAAATTAATTCTGGAGACCCAAGATATGCCGGCATTCTGCGCGTTTTTTCTGCAAATATCCATTATGAGCGCGCCCTGGCCCACTGGCGGCTGGACCAGCCGGCCCTGGCCAGCTCCGATCTCGCCACAGCCGCCCGTCTTATGCGCGAATGCGGCATAAAATGCGATTTTTTGGCCGGCATATATCTTAAACTTGGGGAGATAGCCCGTATGCGTCGGGATATGGACGCCATGTGCGCAGCTCTCCAGGAGGCCTGCGGGCAGGGGCAATGTCAGAATTATGCCATTGCCAGGCGCCAGGGGCTGTGCGGCGGCATGCCGGCGGAGGCGCGAAAAGATTGAGCCAGCCTGTTCTGCTCAAGGTCTATGGCAATCTGCATCCGGCCACGCATCATCTGCTGAACCTCCTGCGGCCGCTGGAGAAGGAATGCCTGCCATGCCCTGAGGCAGGGCCGGTTTTTGATTTGGACGCCGATCTTCTGCATATATCTTTCGAAGGTTTGTACTTTCCCCTGGCTGCGGTTCTCGACACCATTGAGGCCAGCCTGGATCAAACCCAGCAGGGCAAGCTGGACTTTCTGGATCTTGAAAACTGGACACTTGCAAGATATGTTTTTAAGAGTGGCCATATAACCTTGAAAACATCTCCATTGAACAATGTCCTCGATTATTCGGGTCATTAAAAATAGGGAGAACCCATGCCAGTCATATTGCCCGGTGATACAGATCTGTATGGGCTGACGGATTCACGCCTGAGCCTGGGCAGATCTGTGGCCCAGGTTGCGCAGGCGCTGCTGGAGGCAGGAGTAAAAATCATCCAGTACAGGGAAAAAAAACTCTCCGGGGCCAAAATGCTGGAGGAATGCAGGCAGTTGCGCCAGCTTGCAAATGAATACAATGCCTGTTTCATTGTCAATGATCACATAGATCTTGCCATGCTCGTTGGGGCGGATGGCATCCATCTGGGCCAGGATGACATCCCCGTGCGGGAGGCCAGAAAACTGGTTGGCAAAGACATGTGCATTGGCCTCTCCACCCACTCTCCAAAACAGGCTTTGGAAGCCTTGGCTGCCGGAGCGGACTATATTGGTGTTGGGCCGGTCTTCGCCACAAATACCAAGGAGGATGTCGTCGATCCCGTTGGTCTTGAATATGTGGATTGGGTGAGCGCAAATATCAGGCTGCCCTTTGTGGCCATTGGCGGCATCAAGGAGCATAATATAGCCAAGGTGGCCAGTCATGGAGCAAAATGCTGTGCCCTTGTTTCGGAATTTACAGGCGCGCCGGACATAGGCGCCAAGGTCGCGGCAGTGCGCAGGGCCATGGCAGACATGAACTGAACCCAATAAAAAAAACGCAAAATCCGGCATATGCCGGATTTTGCGCATCCTCTCAAAATCATCTTGCCCCCGCAGACCTATCAGCGCGAAAGCATGCTACTGCAGAGCCTGCCCAACTGCCAGGTGGTAGCCCTGGATTCTTTTTTTTTCCAGTTTTGAGCGGCTGAGCTTCTGGCGAATCACGCTTTGGGCTGCGCTGGCAATTTCTGTCAGCTGTGCCTGAATGCCGGAAAGCTCAAGCAAACGCTTGTGGTATGGAGCGCGCTCTCCCTCCTTAAAGACATTCCATGCCATCTTTGTGATATTGCCTCTTTTTTCAGCAAGCTCTATGGCCTCTTCATACGAGCCTTCCTCGAGCGCGCTTTTTTCCTTGCGGGCCAAATCCAGAGCCTCATCAAGCAAATCCAGTCCCTGACTCATGGGCTGCTCCTCCATTTTGCTACTGCACGCAAGCCTGCAGCTGGCGGTGAATGTTCTCGCCGCATACGCGCCACTCATCGCACATGGGCATGAATTCATACTCAAGCAGGTCGGAAAGAAGCACCCAGTCCTCATTTTCCAGCACTTCACACATTTCTGAAATCAGATTGGAGAAAGCTTCCGTGCGGGTGACAAACTCCTCATCTGCTCCACCAAGATAACGGTCGCGCAGATGCCCAAGCATACCCATAAAATCGCGGGTAACATCCAGCAGGTCCTGCAAAAGCTCAAGGGCGTCGGTTTCTCTGGCTTCCCGGATAAGGCTGGCCACATTGCGCGCGCCACTGGCCATCATGCGGGCAACTTTGCCCATTTCTGCGGACATTTCCACTGCCATATGGCTGGCAGGTTCGGAGCGCACATCAACGGAGGTGATATTCTCGCAGCTCATGTCCCCGGCCTGATGGGGATAAATTTCCGAAAAACTTTCATTGTTTACAAAAACATCTGTCACAACACGGCCGGCCATCTGCTCGTCTTCCATGACACTGGTCAGCACCTGCTCGAGATTATCGAAATTGGAAATTTTCTGCTCGCTTTTACGGCCATCAACTGTAATCATCTACCCCTCCTTAAGCGGGAATTATTTGCCAAATATATTTTGCAAAAATATATGCAATGTCCATGCCATTGTCATTAGAATATTTATGCATATTAAATTTACAAATCTTAAATAGTGTGGTTGTCAGGCAGATTCGCCGCAGATGCCAGTTTTGCGGCATGGTGTCGTAAATTACGGCCCAGTACCGGAAGCGCCGGCAAAAATTTTTCCAGATCCCCGCCTTCATTAAGCCTGAACTCACGCCAGAAAGCCCCCAAAGTCACCAAATGTGGTTGGCTGTCCAGCATCGCCTGGAGCCGTTCGCAATTTCGCAGCAGCAGCTGCCCGCCACGGGAGCTTTTTTGCGCTATGGCCCCACATGCGCCAATATTGTCCAGAAGCTGCGCGGCCTGCTCCAGAAGATCGCCCATCCTGGCAGCCATGCCCGCACCCGGCAATGCCGGAACAGCATCGCTGTCTCCAGAATTAATATCTGGCAAAAAACCCTCCAGCCTATCCAGATCGTCAAGAATGTGACGCCAAAAATATCGCAAATACTCCAGCCAAAGGCCGTGTTCATCCATTTTAGCTCCGGCCCGCTCCAGCCTCGCCATGCCGTGGCCATCATTGCCTGTGATCCATACCCTGCATTGCGCAAGAACATCCTCCGAAAGCCCCTGCCGCCAGTCATGCTGTTTCAACCACGCCATAACGAGATCTCCGGCAGCCTGTGGACTTATGGCGCTCCGGCAGGCGAAATTTTTCTCACAGGTGGTGTTGAATGCGCAGGGATGGCATTCCATTGCGGGCTCAAGGCAGCAACAACCGGGCAGCAGCGGCCCTGTATCCCAGGGCTGAGCTGTGGCCAGAAAAAAGGCCAGGCAAGGAACGCCAAGACCTGATGCCAGATGCATGGTGCCGGTGTCATTGGTCACAAGAAAACCGGCACGCAGCAGGAGGGCTCCCAGGGTGGACAGGTCTGTGCGCCCCACTGCATTGACAAATGGATAATCCGCCAGGCTGGCAAAAGCATCCGCCAGGGGTTCCTCGCCCTTGCTGCCCAGAAGCACCGGGCAAATCCGCTCCTGGCGCCAGAGGCGGCGGCCCAGCTCAACAAAATGGCTCACAGGCCATTGCCTGCTTTCACTGCTAGCGCCAGTCTGAAAGGCCACATGGCCAGCTGGCGCCACCCCGCTTTTTTGCCGCCATTGTGCCAGAAGGGCATCGGCCCTGGCCATGGCCTCGGCATCCGGCTCACGCAAACGGAAACTGCCGGAAAGATTGCCCCCAAGCGGTAGCGCCATACGGCGCATCATGTTGGAAAGATTGAAGGGGGAATTAAGCCTGCCAGTGGCTGCCACAGATAGAAAAGATGCCCAGACCCCATTATTATGGCCAAATCCGGATTCATCCATGCCAAAACCGGATATCCGGCCTCCGCTGCCGGCAAGCAGCCGAGCAAGCAATCGCGCCGGCACAGATGGGGTCAGATTGAGCACATTTTTTGCGCCGGATTCTCTGCGCACCTGGTCCGCAAAAAGCAGAATATCAGCGCAGGCCTGGGGCCAGCTTTTATCCACCCCTGCCATGAGGGCTGCACCGGGGAGGGCCCATACGCGGTCAACATTCTTCAGGAGTCTTGTGGCAGGCTCAAAATTTTCCAGGCAGACAAGACCGGTTTTCAGGCCTCCCCGATGCAGATCGTCCATAACCTGCTGGCTTTGCAGAAGATCACCAAATCTGGTGAGATTGCAGACCAGAACATCAATGCCCATGGCGGCTGCCTAGGCCATTGTCGCGCGGTTGGTGCCATCCAGCATGTTGAGAGCCAGCTGCCGCTCCTGTCTGAAGCGGCTGCGCACCGCCTCCCGCACCTGGCTGGTGGATGAGCCAAACTGGCCAGCGCGCACATTGTACACATTGGTTATGAGCTTGCGCTCATAGTTGGCATCACCGGCTTTGCCGCTCATATCGTCTGCCCGGGCAAAGATTTTCGCAGCGCCGGCGGGACCATGCTGCACCGCTGTGCTCCAGATTACCTCGCGCATGGCTGCGGAAAGATTGTCAGATTTAATGCCCGTGCACTGTTCTATGGCATCCAGGGCTGGCTTGTAGTGGCTCTGATGAATAAACGCCTCCTGCAGCTGCTCAAAGCGTTCCGGCTGTTCGCTGGCTATGGCGCGCCAGGCATCCGGCATGGCGCCACGGCGGCTGCCTGTATTGGCTGGCCCCGCATTGCGCAGACGCTTGGAAAGATCAGGAGCCTCACTGTCAAGGAAGCTCAGGAAACTGCGCATGCTGCCAACCTTGGAGGCAATCTGGTATTTGCCATAGGAAGTGCCGCCGGTGCTGTCATAGCCTATGGCGGCAATGCCGTCGGAACCGGACTCAAATCTTGCGGACAATTTGCCCAGCCCCATATCTTCAGACCCGCGCCGGTTGCTCCTGCCGTTTTTGGAAGAGCGGACGGCATTATTGCGGGTATGGATAAAGTCCGAATTTGCCAGGGCAAAACCGCGCCCATTGCCACCAGCGGCAAGAACCCTCAGATTGCGGCTGGTGCCGGAGCGGCCGGCCAGGGAAAGACCGCTTGAGTCGGAGGACCCTACCCTGCCAAAGCTCTGCATTCTCAGCATGTCATTGGGAGAGCGGCCAGCCATGGTGGCGCTGTTGAGGGGAATGCCCTGGGTGTCCTGCAGACGGGCGACCTTGGGGATGGTCTTTGTGGAGGCCACCTTGTGGGATGGCATCAGGGTCGCATTCTTTATGGATGCGTCTTTTTCAGAGCCAGACGCTTTTTCGGACCCGGTAGAGGACGCGCCATTCTGTTCACGCGCCATGACGGCCGCGAAGGAATCCGATGGTTTTGTATTGACTGCAGACTGCTTTCTGGAGGAAAGCTGGCCAGTCTGCGTGTTTTTTTCTGTCTTTGCGGGAATCATCCATGAGGAATGAGACATTGTATCCTCCCAAAAAATACTGCATAACCTTTTTCGGGAGGATATAAAGCAAAAATAGTGCCATATCCGTAAAAACGGCCAATCACAGGGGTTTGCGGACGGTCATGGGCTTAAAGACAAATTTACGACGGCGCAGCCCCGGCAGCAACTTTATGGTCAGTTGCCGGCGTCCGCCCGCTCATCAAAAGAAATGGCCCGGATGATCTCCTTGACAAGCGCATCAGAAAACATGGCATGGTCTCCCGGATTTTCAATGTCATTTCCTGGCAAAAGAAGCCCCAGGCGCATTTGCGTGCTGTCCAGCGCATTTCTTTTGGAAATATTTTTCAGGCGCTCGCGGCTGGGCCTTTTGGAGCTGGGCACCATGCGCTGAACCAGCAGCGCATCGGCCAGCATGCCGGTGGAGCCAGCTCCGGAAAATCTGGCCTCGCTGCCATATCCGGCCTCAACCAGTTTTTCCAGCATTGCGGAATCCACCGGTCCCTCCTGCAAAAGTGAGAGATGGAGAATGTAGCCGGCCTTGCTGGGCGATTCCGTAACCTGAAACTCCTCTCCATTCAGGGCTGTACCCAGAGTCTGCACATGGAGGGGATGCAGGCCAGCGGCATTACGCACATCTATATATATTGTGCGCGGGGCCTCGCGATTGGGCTTGACATGCAGGCTGCCAGAACGGAATGTCTTTATTTCCGCTGCCGGGACGCTCTCCTTCTGCCTGAGACAGCCTGGCATCAGGACCATGAGCAGGCATACGAGGCAGAGCAGGCGCATCTTGTATATTTTCATTTCCATCAATATAACTCCCTGGTGTGGTTACGGCGCCATTTTTTTCAGGAGCAATACGCGCAGATTTCGGAAAATGGCGCAAACGGGCTTGACCTTATGGATTTTTGGAGCAATTAGAGCTTCTGGTGGCTGGCGTCCGCCCTGGGCGCAGCATGTTCAGCCGCAAACAATGTGGTGGATTAAATTCTGGCGCAGCAAATTTTATTTTGGAAAGAATGAACTGGAAACAGCCTGTTTCCATGGCAGGTGAATATATGGCAAAACACTTGATCATTGTGGAATCCCCGGCCAAGGTGAAAACCATAAAAAAATTTCTTGGCCCCAACTATATGGTGCAGGCCAGTGTTGGTCATGTGCGCGATTTGCCGGCCAGCTCCCTGGGTGTGGACGAAAACAATGGTTTTGCGCCACATTATGAAATTATTGATAAAAAAAAGGGGGTTGTCAATGATCTGCGGCAATCCGCCGCCAAGGCGGACATTGTCTATCTCGCGCCGGACCCAGACAGGGAGGGCGAGGCCATAGCCTGGCATGTTGCCGAACTCATCCGCGACAAGGCCCGGGAGATCAAGCGCATCCAGTTCAATGAAATCACGGAGAAGGCCGTCAAGGCTGCCCTTGCCCATCCACGCGATCTCAATGTCAATCTGTTCGATGCCCAGCAGGCAAGGCGCATTCTGGACAGGCTGGTGGGCTATAAAATCTCTCCCCTGCTATGGAAAACCATAAAAAGGGGCATCTCCGCCGGGCGCGTCCAGTCAGTGGCCCTACGCCTCATTGTGGAGAGGGAGAAGGAGCGTGAGGCCTTTACACCCCGCGAATACTGGCCATTTCATGCTACCCTGTCCACTGGCACCCCACCATCTTTCCGTACCGAGCTGATAAAATTCATGGGGAAAAAGGCCGACATCGCAAGTGAGGAGGAGGCCAAGGCTGTTGAGGAGGCCATCCGCGGCAAGGATTTCATTGTTGACGCAGTGGAGGAAAAGGAACGCAGCCGCGCCCCCCAGCCGCCATTCATCACGTCCACCCTGCAACAGAATGCCAACAAACTGCATGGATACCCCGCCAAAAGAACCATGCAGATAGCCCAGAAACTTTATGAAGGTGTGGAACTGGGCGACAGGGGCCTAACCGCGCTCATAACATATATGCGCACAGATTCCACGCGCATTGCCGATGAGGCCAGAGACAAGGCCAAAAATTTCATCCAGGAAAATTTCGGCGCGGACTACCTGCCCCCCCGGCCCCGCATATACAAGGCCAAGGGCTCCGCGCAGGATGCCCATGAGGCCATACGCCCTGTAGATATCGACATCCGGCCCGAGGATGTGCGCGAATTTCTTGCTCCTGATCAATATAATCTGTACCGTCTGATCTGGAACCGTTTTGTTGCATCCCAAATGGCGTCCGCAATTTTCCACGATACCACGGCGCTGATCTTGTCCGGAGAGGCCCAATGGCGGGCAAAGGGAGAGAGAATTCTCTTTGACGGATACATGGCGGTAATGCCAAAATCAGCCAGAGAGAGTGAAACCGCCCTGCCACCACTGGAAAAAGGCATGCGCCTCAAGCTGGAAAAGCTGGAGAAGGAGCAAAAATTCACCCAGCCCCCGGCCCGCTACAATGAGGCCAGCCTGGTCAAGGAGCTGGAGGAGCTTGGCATTGGCAGGCCTTCCACCTATGCCGCCATAATCTCAACACTGCAGGATCGCGATTATGTGCACTTGCAGGAAAGACAGCTGGTGCCCACCGATCTGGGACGCATAGTGTGCCAGCAGCTGGTGGAGCATTTTAGCCGCCTGATGGATGTAGGTTTTACCGCGCAAATGGAGGAAGGCCTGGACAAGGTGGCGGAAGGCGTGGAAAACTGGGTGCAGCTTCTGGGAGCCTTTGCCTCGGACTTCAATCCCACGCTTGAGGCGGCCTCGAAGAATATGCGCAGTTTCAAGAGTGGCTTGCCCGCAGATTTGCAATGCCCGCAGTGCGGACGCCCATTGATGATAAAATTTGGCAAAAGCGGCGCTTTTCTGGCCTGTTCCGGATATCCGGAATGTCGCTATACCAGCAATTTTGGGCGTGACAGCGAAGGTAGGATCGAGGCTGTGGAGCGTGAAAAGCCGCAACTGGAGAAAATGGGGCAATGCCCGGAGTGCGGCAGGGATCTTGTAGTCAGAAAATCCCATACAGGCAGCCGTTTTATAGCCTGTTCCGGCTACCCCGACTGTCGTTATGCCCGCTCCTATCCCACCGGAGTAAGTTGTCCGGCTTGCGGCGAGGGCCAGCTGGTGGAAAAAAGCAGCAAAAAGGGCAAACTGTTCTATTCCTGTGACCGCTACCCGCAATGTGATTTCGCCCTCTGGGACAGGCCTCTGCCTGAAGCATGCCCTGTGTGCGGCAATCCCTATCTGGTAGAAAAGAAAAGGCGCGATGGCACAAAAATTGTTTGTCCGGCCAGCGGATGCAATTATCAAAGGGAGGATGAAGATGCCCAGGCGCGGCAGTGAACCTGATGAGGCCATTGGCCCGGTGCTGGATGGATTTGCGGCATTGCCGGAGTATGAGGACGCTCCAGTTCCTGACATTTTCCAGGTGAATGAGATTGCGGCCCCGGAGGAAGAACTGCTGCCTGTGGCCGTCCCCGCGCAGGGCGAGGATATTGCCCATCCGGTGGCTCTCATATGCGGCTATAATGAAGATGCGGCCGCCATGGCCAGCCTGGCGGCCGATTGCGGCTTTGAGGTGGAGCTGGCCATAAATGCCGAGACTGCGGAGGTGGACTGCCCTGCAGCCACACAAATCCACTGTGTTCCGGATTATGACAATCTGGTGGGCATCTGCGGCATAGAGCGCAATTATTTTGTGTGCATTTTTGAAGATGATATGCTGGAATGCGAAGTGCTGCTGAGCCAGGCCCTGGCCAGCGACGCCTGCTATCTTGGCCTTTCGGCCGGCGCGCAAAAAAAGGATGAAATCTTCGCAGCCTTGCGCGCCGATGGGGCGCCCGATGCCGAACTTGCCGCGGTTTGCTGCCCGATGGGCCTAAACATCCGCCCCAAAAACTCCGTTGAGAAGGCTGTGGGCATTGTTGCGGAGCTGCTGGCAGCTAGAGGTGGCACCCTAAAGCGTCTTAGACATGAGCCGCGGCCTGGCAAGGCGTGACTTTTGTCGAAAAATGCCGTTTATAATTGATTATTCTTTATAAAGGAGCGCCTTCATGGAATATGCCCTTGGCGGTTTGCTGGTTGTTTTCCTGATTTATCTGTTCATTGAAACAAGACGCAAATCAAGACGCATACTGCAGGTGGTACTGGAGGAAAAACGCGCCATTGCCAACGACTCCGGCATGACAGCCAGCCTGGGCGTCTTTACTCCGGATCTGCAGACAACAGTCATCATAGGCGCATCGGAAGAGATGGGTGTTTTCTATTACCGCATGATAAAACAGGCCAAAGTTATCATCCGCAGCCGCATAAACCTGGCAAATCTGGCGCGCACTGAATTTCTCATCAATGGCAATGAGCAGCCGGTGGGCCTGGAATCCGAGCAGGTCACCACATCCCTGCGGGCCACCGACATAGCCGATCGCGTTATTGCGTCCATGGCCCAGGATTCCATCCGCCAGATTGAGCGCGCAGCCCTGCGTGTGAACTTCTACGATGAAAGCGGCTCCGAGAAGAGCCTGGAAATAACAACCCTGCGGGCCGGGGATGAAAGGCAGCGTTTTGAAAGGGTGCAGCTCCTGAAAAATACTGTCTGGTGGACTGCTTTTCTGCAAATTGCCAGCCGCAATGCGCGGCGTGTTCGCGCCCGCATCGAGGATCGGCCCGAAGAAATTTCTGAATAAATATCATCAATTAAATCAGCTAGTTACGCAAATAAATATCGTATTGCCAACTAACTGTAATAATTAGACTTTTTGGTTTGCAACCTCGCCGCCCGGTCCTGGGGCGCCTTCTTGCCTTTTGCTTTTTTATATGTTTCAAATATCGCAACATTTTTTGCGGATCGTCTCCGGTGGCATTGTCGGGCGCCAGGCACGGTGCTGGCAGTGCAAAACCGGATTCAATAAGTGGAGTGCGCCATGCATTGGAAATATCTATGGAAATTGGGGCTGTGTCTGACAATTGGTCTTGCCCTGTGCGCCTGCAAGGAGAAGGAGGCATCCCACGGCACCATGCTGCCGCCGGTGGCCGTTTTTGAGGTTAAAAAGGAGAATACTCCCTGGGACGCCGAGTATCAGGCTCAGGCATCGGGCTCCCGCTCGGTGGAAGTGCGCGCCAGGGTGGAGGCAATAATCGAAAAGCGCCTTTACAAGGAAGGGGATTTCGTCAAGGAGGGGCAGCAGCTCTTCCAGCTGGAGCGGGATCAGTACGAAGCCCGCATGGAGCAGGCCAAGGCCCAGTATGTGAACGCGGAACGCGAATGGCGCAGGGTCAAGCCACTTTATGAGAAAAATGCCGTCTCCCAGAAGGAGAGGGATGCCGCCAGGGCAGCCTATGAAAGCGCCAAGGCCGAATTGCGGCAGGCGCAAATCAATCTGGACTACTGCCAGGTGGTTTCTCCTGTTTCAGGATACAGCAGCAAGGAAAACTATACGCCAGGCAACCTTGTCAGCAACAATTCCCTTCTGACCTATGTCAATCAGACGGAACCCATGTATATTGATTTTTCCATAGCCGCCCCGGAAAGAATGGCCAGGCAGAATCTGGCCGCCCAGGGCAGATTGGAAGTGCCCAGGGATGGCCGTTACGAAGCGACCTTGCGCCTGCTGGATGGCAGCATGTATGATGGTGACGGTGAAATCACATTCATAGACAGCCAGGTGCAGCCCACCACTGGCGTAATCCAGGCGCGGGCGGTCTTTGCCAACAAGAATGGCGCAATAATGCCAGGCCAGTATGTGCGCATCTACATGAAGGGTGACATTCTCAAGGATGCCATCCTCATTCCCCAGAAGTGCGTTGTGCATACCCAGAAAGGCTCCTCTGTGATGATGCTGGACAAGGATGACGTGGTCTCCATTGTGCCCGTGACCATTGATGCCACGGTTGGCGACCGCTATCTTATCCAGAGTGGCCTTGCAGGCGGCGAGAGAATTATCAGCGAGGGCATAGTCAAGGCCAGGCCTGGCTCAAAGGTTCGTGTCATGCCGCCCGAGGAGGAATTGCACAAAAACCAGCCTGCCCAGGCGCAGTAACAGGTGAAATATGGCAATATCGGCCAAACCAAATCTCTTTTTACGCAGGCCCATTCTTTCGGCGGTCATCTCCATTGTCATAACACTGGTTGGTTTTCTGGCAATCACGGCTTTGCCCATCGCCCAGTATCCTGAACTGGTGCCTCCGACAGTCAATGTGTCCACGGTATATCCCGGCGCATCAGCCGAGACCATATCCGCCACTGTGCTTGCGCCGCTTGAAGTCAATATCAACGGCGTGGAAAACATGCTCTACATGACCTCCACAGCCGCATCCGGCTCCGGTTCCGGTCAGATAAGCGTCTATTTTTCCCTGGGCACTGATCCGGACATGGCCATGGTCAATGTCAACAACAAGGTCAACCTGGCCCAAACCCAGTTGCCTGAGGATGTGCGCCGCCAGGGTGTTACGGTCACCAAGCGCTCCCCTGCCATGCTGCAGGTCTTTGCCTGCTATTCGCCGGATTCCCGCTATGACGAGACCGAGCTGGCGAACTGGATGAAGATCAACCTGGTGGATGAGCTCAAGCGCGTCAGTGGCGTTGGCGACTGTTCAATATTCGGAAGCCGCGACTATTCCATGCGCATCTGGCTGCAGCCGGACAAGCTTGGCAAATACGGCATTTCCATCAGTGAAATCGCCCAGGCCATCCAGGAGCAGAACTCCCAGTTTGCTCCGGGGCGCCTAGGCTCCATGCCGGTTTTGCCGGACACACAGCTCAACTGGCAGATAGACACCATGGGCAGGCTCGTCACGCCTGAGCAGTTTGGTGAAATAATCATCCGCACAGGGCCGGACAGCGCCATGCTGCGCCTCAAGGATGTGGCGAGAATTGAACTGGGCGGACAGGATTATAGCGTAAGCTCAAAATTTAATGGCTCGCCTGCCGCCATGGGCGCGGTTTATCTGCTGCCGGGAGCCAACGCCATCGCCACAGGCGACAGGGTTACAGCCCGCATAGACGAGATCAGGCCCAACATGCCAGACGGCATGGAACTGGCCCTTGTGGTGGACACCAACGACTTCGTCATGGAATCCATTCACGAGGTTATACAGACTCTTTTTGAGGCCATGGTCCTCGTTATTGTCGTGGTCTATGTATTTCTGCAAAACTGGCGCGCCACCATCATTCCCTGCCTGGCCGTGCCGGTTTCCATTGTGGGCACATTTGCCGGCCTCTATGCTCTTGGTTTTTCCATCAACACGCTTACCCTGTTCGCCCTTGTCCTGGCCATCGGCCTGGTTGTGGATGATGCCATTGTCGTGCTTGAAAACGTTGAGCGCATCATGAGCGACGAACATTTGCCGCCACTTGAGGCCACAGCCAAGGGCATGAACGAGGTCACTCCCGCGGTCATAGGCATTGTCTTTTCATTGTGCTCAGTGTTCATCCCCGTGGCCTTCATGGGGGGCCTCGCCGGCCAGATGTACAAGCAGTTTGCCATAACCATATCGATCTCGGTCGTACTTTCCGGCGCTGTGGCGCTTACGCTGACGCCGGCTCTCTGTGCCCTGCTTCTCAAACCACACGCGCACAATTACACGCCCCCAAAGGTATTCACCTGGTTCAACTACGCTTTTGGGCGCGTGACCCGTTTTTATCTGCGCCTGGTGCGCTGGGTAAAGAACAATGGCGTCAAGAGCATGGTCATGATGGTCATTATGTGCGTGGGCATATGGTGGTTTTTCAGGATAATTCCCGGCGGCCTTGTTCCCAATGAGGATCAGGGCTACATCCTTGGCATGGCCATCCTTGACGACGGCGCATCCCTGAACCGCACCATTGTGGTTGGTGACGTTCTGACAGACTACGGCCTGAAAGATCCCAATGTGAAAGTGTTTTCAAACATTAACGGCATAGACATCACAACAGTCTCGGTCAAAAGCAACTACACAACATACTTTGCCACCATGATTCCCTGGAGTGAGCGCAAGGGCAAGGACAGCACCCCAGATGCCCTCACGGGAAAAATGGGTGCTGTCACCATGATGCAGCCGGAGGCAGTTGTTCTTGGTTTTACACCTCCGCCCATCAGCGGCATGAGCACTACAGGCGGATTTGAAGGCTATATCCAGATGCGCGGCAACGGCACTCTTGGTGACCTGGAGCGCCAGGCTAATGCCTTTGTGGCGGAGGCCATGAGCACAGGGCCGGACGGAAAACGTAAATATCCCGCCATAGGCACCATCCAGAACCTCTTTTCCACAGGTTCGCCACAGCTCTATGCCAATCTGGATCGCGATCGCTGCAAGGATATGGGCGTGAACATATCGGATGTATTCACAGCCATGAGCGGCACATTTGGCGGCATGTACGTCAATGACTTCAACTACATGGGCAGGACATTCCAGGTACGCCTGCAGTCCGAGGCGCCATTCCGCATGCTGCCGGAGGATCTGTCCAATGTTTATGTGGCCAACAACAAGGGAGAGATGATTCCCCTGACAGCCATTATGACACTTGAGCGGCGCACCGCTCCACAGGTGGTGGAGCGCTATAATGTCTTCCCTGCCGCCCATGTCATGGGTAACCCGGCTGCTGGCTATTCTTCCGGTCAGGCTTTGGCCGCAATGGAAGAAGTTGCCGCGACACTTCCCCAGGATTACTCCCTGGGCTGGGTGGGCTCCGCATTACAGGAAAAGCTGGCCAGCGCGGATACGGCCATGATTTTCGTGCTGGCGCTTGTTATGGTCTTTCTTGTTCTGGCGGCCCAGTATGAATCGTGGTCCCTGCCAATTTCAGTGCTCACCGCCGTGCCCTTTGGGGTGTTTGGCGCACTTTTGGCGACATATATGCGCGGGCTTGAAAATGATGTCTATTTTCAGGTGGCGCTCGTCACGATTATTGGCCTTTCAGCCAAAAACTCCATTCTCATTGTGGAGTTTGCAGTAGATGCATGGCGCAATGGCCGCAGCCTTGACGTGGCTGCCATGTTTGCAGCGCGCATCCGCTTCCGGCCGATCATCATGACATCGCTGGCCTTCATCTTCGGCGTTGTGCCCCTGGCCATCAGCACAGGCGCAGGCGCCAACAGCCGCCATGCCATTGGCACCGCTGTCATAGGCGGCATGCTGGCTTCCACATTCCTGGCCACATTGTTCGTGCCCTACTTCTTTAAGGTTATTACGCAGCTCTCATTGAAACTGAGGGGCAAGACAGACCCCAATGCCGGCAAGAGCGGCGAGGAGGTTGAGGAGTTATGATTATTTCCCGCATCCTGCCGGTGGGCAAGGGGCTGATTGCGGCCGCGCTTGCGATCATGCTGGCTGCCTGCTCATTTGCGCCAGCGTATCAGAGGCCAGAACAGGATTTGCCACCCGAGTGGCGCAAGATAGATCTTGGCAACACGCCCCTGAATGTCGATTGGTGGACACGGTTTAATGATCCCGTGCTGACAGCAATGATACAGGACGCCCTCGCCTACAACCAGGATCTGGCGGAATCCCTTGCCCGTGTCGACTCGGCAGCTGCCCAGGTGGGTGTGGCCACGGCAGCCCTTTTTCCGCATGTGAGCGGGTCAGGTGCGGCCACAGCCCAGGGTGCATCGGAGAAGGCCCCCAACCAGGTCCCCTTCTCCCAAAGCGGCCTGTCCCGTTCCACCACTCAGTATCAGGGGGCTCTTTCGGCATCCTGGGAACTGGATCTGTGGGGAAAATTCCGCAACAGGCGCACCATGCTCAGCGATGTGCTGATGAACACCGTCATTGGGCACGAGGGCTTGCGCCTGACCATTGCCGGCGAAACAGCGCAGGCCTATTTTGCCCTCCTGGCACTGGACATGCAGCTGGAGACAGCGCGACGCACGCTTAAAAGCCGGGAGGAATCCTTTGGCATCTACACCAGCCGCTACGATCAGGGAGATATAACAGAGCTGGACTGGCAGCGCGCCAGGGCGGAAGTTGAAATTGCCCGCGCGCAGGTGCATACAACCACAGTGGCCGTGGATCAGGCCGAAGCGGCACTGGCGGTGCTTCTTGGCCGCTCCCCTCGCGACATCATAAACCGGGCCATGCCCAGAGGCCATGACATAGGCAAATTGCCAGCTCCGCCAGTATTGCCGGACGGTCTGCCCAGCGACCTGCTCATGCGCAGGCCGGACATAAGGGCGGCCGAATATCTCATCATGGCGTACAATGCCAATATAGGCGTGGCGCGCGCGGAGTTCTTCCCCTCAATATCCCTCACAGGAGCTCTTGGCACATTGAGCGCCGCTGTGGGCAACCTCTTCTCGGGTCCGGCAGGAACCTGGAGCTATGGCGCTGCAGGAACCTTGCCAATTCTCGATTTTGGCAACAACTGGTACAATCTCAAGGATGCCGAGGCACAGAAAAAGGCCGCCATTGCAGCCTATCGCAAGACAGTGCAAACGGCATTCCAGGATATTCGAACATCACTCACATCCCAGCGTGAGGCCAATGCCATTGTCCGCAGCATGGAGATTGAAGTTGCCAGTCTGCGTAAGGCCACCGAGCTGGCACGATTGCAATACGACAATGGCTATACCGACTACCTGACCGTGCTTGATGCCGAAAGGCAGCTTTTCGCGGCAGAACTGCAGCTGGCCACCGCGTTGCGCGACAGACTCGATTCTGTTGTCAATGTCTGCATGGCCCTGGGCGGCGGTTGGAAAGACAGCGGCATCACACCCGATTTCCCCATTGTGGATGCGCAAAAACTGCTGGAATCGGAACAGGCCGCCCCGGTCGCGGTTCAAAGATAGCCCCTGGATAAGCGGGGATGCGCAGTCTGAAACCAGGACTACTGCCCATATTATTGATGCTCCTCCTGGGCTATGGTTTATTCCATAGCCCAGGAGATTGTCTTGCCCAGAATAACGAACAGCCATTGCATGGCCAGCCATGGGCTTTTGGACATTCCAGTGACAGAAAATCCGCAATCTGGCAAAAAGGTGTGGCTGGCGAAACCATAAAGAAAAATGCCAGGCCGCAAAACCGCAAAAAGCCAACCCCCGATACAACCGCAAGCATAGACAATGCCCTGCGTGCGGCGGATAAAAACGCCAGGAACAAGGCTCTGGGCCTCAGTGTGGAAAACGAATCCACTTCCTGGAAAGTCGCGCCCCAACAAAAGGCAATGCGCCCGGATGAAGATCATGTGCGCGAAAGGCGCCACGTACTGCGGGCCTATGCAGGCGTTAATCCCACAGAAGATTTCAATATCAGCATTGGCCCGGAGCTTATCTTAAGGGATGAGGGCACAGGCGAAGATGCTGCAACATCAGAGCAGCCAGATTCAGTCTTTGGCCTTGGCATGAAGTTTCAGTATGATTTTTGATGAAGAGACAAACACCGGCATATGCTCCCCACTGCGCAACACGCAGGCATGATGCGCCATATTTTGTGCCATACAAGATTAAACAGATAACCCCGTGAAGACTTGCTGGTGTCCACGGGGTTATCTGTTTTATTAATTTAAATTGAAACTCTATTGTGGCTGCAGCATATTGTCAGGCGAAAGAATTTTTTCTATCTGCGCCTTGTCCAGCAATTTTTGCTCCCGGGCTATTTCAATGACGCTTCTGCCGGTGCTCAGAGCATCCCTGGCAATGGAAGCGGCCTGTTCATAGCCAATATAGGGCAATAACGCTGTCACTATGCCAATGCTGTGCTCCACCAGCTGCCGGCAGCGCTCCTCATTGGCTGTAATGCCGGCAACGCATTTATCCTGAAGGGCACGCAGGCCTTTGCCCAGCCTGTCTATGCCTGTAAACAGGCACAATGCCATGATGGGCTCCATGACATTTAATTCCAGCTGGCCAGCCTCCGATGCCACTGTGATAGTGACATCCTTGCCCATGATGTCAAAGCAGATCTGATTGACCATCTCGGGCATGACCGGATTCACCTTGCCAGGCATGATGGATGAACCTGGCTGCAGCTTTGGCAGATTGATTTCATTTATGCCTGTTCTTGGGCCGGAGGACAAAAGGCGCAGGTCATTGCAGATTTTGGAGATCTTGGTGGCAGTGCGTTTGAGCGCTCCGGAAATCTGCACATAGCAGCCTGTGTCCCAGGTTGCCTCAACGAGGTTTGCCGATGTCATCACTGGAATACCGCTGACTTCCTTGAGCGCCTCTATTACGGCTTTGGTATAGCCCTTGGGAGAACATATGCCAGTGCCGATGGCTGTGGCGCCCATGTTTATCTCAAGAGCCAGCTCCCTGGCCTCCTCCAGCCGCACAATTTCTTCACCAAGAGTATTGGCATACGCATTGAATTCCATGCCCAGAGTCATGGGCACAGCGTCCTGAAGCTGGGTTCTGCCCATTTTAACAACATGGACAAACTCTGATCCCTTTTTGGCAAAACCATCCCTCAAATAGGCAATGTCATTCATCAGGCGCCCCAATTTCACATAAAGGGCAAGTCTCAGGGCGGATGGATAGGAGTCATTGGTCGATTGCGAACAATTCACATGATTATTGGGATGGCAATACTGGTAATCGCCCTTGGCATGGCCCATTATTTCAAGAGCCCGGTTGGCAATGACCTCATTGGCATTCATGTTTGTGGAGGTGCCCGCCCCACCCTGGATCACATCAACGGGAAACTGGTCCCGCAGACCGCCATCAATTATTTCGTCGCATGCGGCGCAGATGGCTTTTGAAATGTTTTCAGGGATTACCCCTAACCTGGCATTGGCGATGGCTGCCGCCTTCTTGATCCAGGCAAGGGATTTAATAAATTCCGGAAAAGTGGAGATCGGCTCGCCGGAAACATTAAAATTTTCCAGAGCCCTGCAGGTCTGGATGCCATAATATGTATCTGCGGGGATCTCCAGCTCTCCCAAAAAATCATGTTCCAGGCGTGTCTTATGCTTCGTGCTATCCTGCATTGTCTGCCACCTTCGCCCCTACTCCTCCATGGCAGCGCCACGGTTGGGGTCAATATCATTTTCAAGTTTGGATACAAATATGGCAGCCACAGCGTCGCCCATCACGTTCACTGTGGTTCTGGCCATGTCCAGCAGTCTGTCCACACCGGCGACAATGGCGACGGCCTCAAGGGGAATGCCAACCTGGGTGAAGATCATGGTAATCATGATCATCCCCGATCCCGGCACCCCGATGGTGCCCACAGAAGCCAGCAATGCCATAAAGACAACACTCAGCTGTTTGTCAAATGGCATGGGAATGCCAAAAATTTCCGCTGCGAATATTGTCACCACCCCCATGTAAATGGCTGTGCCATCCATGTTGATGGTGTTGCCCAAAGGTATGGCGAAGCTGGAAACACTGCGGGATGCACCCATTTTCTCCACGCTGACAAGGCTGGAAGACAGGGCTGCAGCGCTGGAACATGTTGAAAAAGCGGTCATCAACGGCTCGGAAAAACCCTTGAGAAATTTCTTTGGCCCAATGCCGCTGTATTTAAGGCAGGGGAAATAGAGAATGAGCACCAGCAATATGCAGCCGAGATACATGATACCCACCAGCTTTACAAGAGGCAGCAGCACTCCAAGCCCCTGGGAAGCGACTGTAAAGGCAATGAGCGCGAATACGCCCACGGGCGCATAAAGCATGACTATGGTTGTCATGCGTATCATCACTTCCGCAAAGCCATTGAAGAATGTTGTCACCGCAATTGCCCGCTCTCCGCAAAGGGATAGCGAAAAACCGGTGAGTACCGCAAAAAAGATGATTTGCAGCATGTTGCCCTTTGCCATGGAGTCAAAGGGGTTGATTGGCACAATGTTCATCAGCACCTGCCCAAGGGTTGGCGGAGTGATATCCTTGGAGGCAAGATTCTCGGATGGTATGGTCAGGCCCATGCCAGGATGGAACAGATCACCCATCAGGAGCCCGAAGGCTGTGCCCAGCATTGTGCAGATGCAGAAGAAAAGGAGAGTTTTTACAGCTACCCTGCCCAGGCGGCTGATGTCGCTTACGCTGGCCGCTCCAGCCACAAGGGTGGTAAAGACCAGGGGCACAACAACCATGCGCACGAGGTTAATGAACAGCTGTCCAAAGGGTTTGAACCATTGTGCGTCAAAATTTATATATGGGGCCGCAAGGCCCGCTATTACCCCAAGCACCATGCCTATGCCCATTTGAGCTGGCAGCCCCAGTTTCCTTTTTGCGGCCATAAAGCCCCCACGGTTGAAGTGTTTAACAAAAAATCACAAAATATTTATTCAGCCTGTTTTTTATGGATGTTAAAAGGAATGACATGGAGATCATCGCCAAGTTCCCGCACCTGGCCCAGCTCCCAAGCTATATCTCCTTCCATGCCGGCCGCCTGGGCGACCCTGGTGGCAACTTCTGCGATGTTGAGAAGCGGATGCCTGCGAAAGACCTCCGGCAAGCCATAGGTCAGACTGCATTTGAGACATTTACCGGGCCTGCGGACAAGTTCAAAGGCCAGTTCGATATCGTCAGCATCCGCACTTTTGCATGTCAGGCGGATATCATATGCCCCATCCTCCGCGCCGCCATACAATGCGTCAAAAAATGCGTCTGTCTTTTCCGGTGGGAAAATCCTGTCAAGAACGTCCTGTGGCGGGCAAGCCATGCACAACCTCCTTTCCAAATAAGACAATTTAAACAAATTGTGTTTGAAAAATGATATTCATGACCAATTAATTTCGCCTTTGGCCATTTTGCCGTGCGACCCAACACACAAATCCGGCACAGCAGCTTGTTCATTTTATTCATAAACCGCTATAAAATACCCATGTCACTCTTGCCAAGTCTTATATCCTGTTTTGGCAGCTTTTCCAAAGAAAATCTGTCCACAAGGCTGTGGGGAGACAATGGCTCTCCAGCCGGATTTATGCCCATCAGTTTTGCCAGGATGCCGACCAGACTGCGCGAATCAACACCATTGGCGCGGAGCTGGGCCAGGGAGAGTGACCTGTGTCTTTTGGCAAGGCGCTCTCCATCTTCAGACAGCAATAACGGGATATGCGCATAGTCGGGTATGCGCAATTCCAGAGACTTGAGAACCTGAATTTGTCTGGGAGTTGAATCCAGCAGATCATTGCCGCGCACAACGAGATTCACACCCATCAAGGCGTCATCAATGGCGGTTGCAAACTGGTAGGCCCATATGCCATCCGCGCGCAACAGGGGAAAATCTCCCCCCCAGGCCCTGCATTCAAAAGCCACAGGCCCAAGAATACGGTCATAAAAAGATATGCTGTCCATATTGCAGCGCAATCGCATGCAGTGCTGCCTGCCGCCTGCAATCAATGCTGCCGCCTGATCAGGAGGCAGATTGGCGCATGTGCCGGGATAGACACCTGCGTTTTCGCCGGCATGGGGAGCTGAAGCCATGGCCATAAGCTCCTTTCTGCTGCAAAAGCATGGATAAACCAGTTTTTTCTGCCGCAGCTGTTCAAGCATGGCGGCATATAGTTCCATGCGGCTGCTCTGCATGTAGGTACGGCATTCCGTGTCCGGTCCCTTGTCCCAGTCCAGGCCAAGCCATGCAAGATCTTCCATGATGGCGTTTATATATTCCTTTCTGGATCTGTGCAGGTCAATGTCTTCAATGCGCAGAATAACCTGCCCAAAGGATGAACGGGCAGCCAGCCAGCAAATCAGGAATGCCCAGGCATTGCCAACATGCAGCTGGCCTGTGGGGCTGGGCGCGAGACGGGTGACTAGAGGTGCGGGCATTGTTTAACGAAAAACGCGGCCCCGTGGGCCGCGTCAATTTTGCAGTTTATCAGGAATGCCTGCCAGGCTTGGCCGCCTGCTTCTTTTTATGCTGCAACATGGATACCGACTTCTGCTGGGTCTTCCTGGCTGCAACCGTGTTTTTTGCGCTCTTTACAGGTTTGTCGGAGGTATGATGGGCAACAGTGCGCACACGGTTTTTGGATGTGCTGATGGCATTCTTTTTATTATGTGTGCCTTTTTTGGCCGCCACAGTCTTGGCCTGTTTGTCATTCTTTTTTACAACAGATTTGCCGGATTTTGTCTTTTTGGCCGCTTTTGCCGCAGCCTTTTTATTGCCGGCCCCTGCTTTGGATGCTGTCCTGGCAGATGTCTTGCGGGCAGATTTCACATCATTGGCGGCGACACTGGTTTTGGCGGCTGTCTGCATGCTGCGGGACGCCAGAAATTCGTCAAGCCTGCTCTCGGCCTGGGCCACAAGCTTGTCGGATGCGGAGATATTCACACGGCGCGCGCCAAGCAAGGTCTTGCTGAAATAGGGATCATCCAGAGAATTGATGCGCACTCTGGTGCGCTTGCGTGGGCTGTGGATGAATTTGCCATCGCCCACATAGATGCCGGTATGATAGCCACGCTTGGGATGCCTGAAGGCGACAATGTCCCCAGCGCGCATGTCTTCAACATTCTTGATTTTCTGGCCCACCGTGGACTGTTCCCTGGCTGTGCGGGGCAGCTCCACGCCAATGCTGTTGTATGCCCATTTGACAAGCCCCGAACAGTCAAAACCAGCGCGGGAGGTGCCACCTAGAACATATGGAGTGCCAATAGCGCTATGCGCCTTTTTAACCAGAGTCTGGCCTGTGGCGGGATCATTCTCCTTGAGGGCGGTTTCATAGTTATGCCAAAAACGCTCGGAACTTGCCTGCTCAGGAGTGACTGGAGCGTTTTTCTGGGTGGCGCAACCAAAAACAAGGGCTGACCCCAAAAGCAAAGCGCAAAGATTTAGGCATTTCCCCATATGTAACCTCCTGAGGTAAAATGAACCGCAAAATTATTCGTTTACCGGGACTGGCGTGAAAAATCAGGTCGTGGCGTCTAGTAGAGTCCCAAGGTTGGCATCAAGAGTTTCAATTACTTTCACATTGGCCGCAAAAGCGTGCTCATTGCGAATCATAAGAGTAAATTCTTTAGCAAGTTCTGTGCCACTTGGCCGTTTTATATTATTATCGGACAGCTCGCGCATTTCATTAGCTTCAAGACCAGAGGAATCTTTTCTTATGGCATCCATACGCACCCCCTGGCCGCCGGGGCCGGTGGCATAGTCTGCACGCAGAGGCTGAAATCCCTCTGTGGATACATTGGCAATATTATGGGCAGAAGTCTGAATGCCGCCAGAAAAGACGTCCAGAGCGCCAGTTGCCAGATTCAGGCCTGAAATGCCATTCATGATGTCCTCTTGATGGGTGCTTATAGCACAGTAAATATGAATTGCAAAGTCATTTTACACATCGAAAATACGGCAGACAGCTCAGCTTCTGTTGGCTCTGGAGTTGTGTCTGGCGGCATGGGACTTGCGTTTGCTTGCCCCATTGCCGGACTGGGCGGCTGCCCTGGCTGGGGTGGAGCCAACCTTGCCGCGCACGGATTTTGGCATGGGCAATGATGAGCAGCGCAGGCCCGAGCTGCGTGGCCTGGCCTTTCTGGCGGCTGCAAGCCTGGCACTGACGGCCCTTTTCTTCAGTAGACCAAACTCCCTGCCTGTTTTCAGGGGGTCGACGCGCTTTGCGTCAAAGGGAATGTTGTCCAGTGCCGCGGTGACGGAGACCGCGCCATTATCGCAAACCATAAAACCCGCATCCAGCAGCCGGCAGGCCTCGCCGCCGCGGGCGAAGATATCTGGCGCGCCCAGAATGACGGCAAGCAGCCTTTTGCCACCCTTGCTGGCGGTGAAGATAAGGTTGTAGCCAGAGGCGCGGATCCAGCCGGTTTTCAGTCCATCGGCGCCTTCATACTGGCCCAGAAGAGGATTTTTGTTCCATGTGGTATAATTGCCATGGGTCAGGGTGCGCTGATTGTGCATCTCCAGGGCATTGGGATGGGCCTTAAGATAGGCCCTGGCAACGGCGAGCATGTCTCTGGCTGTTGTGTACTGCCCCTCAGCCGGCAAACCATGCGGATTGACAAAGTTGCTGTCGCGCATGCCCAGCTCCCTTGCGCGGGCATTCATCATTTTTACAAATGCAGGCACAGACCCGCCTACCAGCTCGGCAATGGCATGGCTTGCATCATTGCCAGAGGATACGGCCATGCCCAGGAGCAGCCTTTCAACAGGCACTGTCTCGCCAGCCCTGAGACCCATGCTGGAGCCACCGGCATTGGCCGCATCCTTGCTGATTTGCACCTGCGTATCCAGGCGAGCATGACCAGCCTTGATAAAATCCATGGCCAGGAACATGGAGAGGACCTTGGTCAGGGATGCAGGTGGAATGCGCTGATCCACATTTTGCTCAAAAAGTATGGCGTCATTATCCAGATCGTAGACTATTGCGGAACAGACCCCGACAAAACTGTCGGGAGGAACAGCCGGCGCGGCATGGCTTCTGGTGGCAACCGTCAAAAAACTGACCAAAAGAACCGGTAATATAAATGCATATCTCTTCATGTATTTCCCGCCTGTTTACCAAATCGGCATCGCTAAAATGAGAGAAGAAGTTCAACCTTGTGGCAAAAAAGCCAGCCAATGCCGCCGGGGAAAAGCATCATTCAATGGCATAGGCAATAGCGGCGCAAAACCTGACACGGATATTAAAAATTAATAAAACCGCAGGTTTGCCATTACCTTTGTGAATGTCTGTTTTAATTGTATAGCCAATGAGGCAGGGGCGCGCAAGGCAAAATTTTTGCACGCAAAAACACATGCCCAATGCCCAGGCGGCAGGAGTCAGTCAATAATTTTTACTGGCAGACCGGGAGCAAGGCGCACCTGCCCTTCCACAATGATCTTTTGGCCTGGTTGCAAATCCGATTCCAGCACGCTTTTGCCTTCGCTTTCAAAAAGCACCTTCACCTTGTGATAGCTGGCATGTCCATCATCATCGGCCACATAGACAAAGGCCTCGTTTCTGCCTGGCAAAATTGCGCGGGATGGCACAACCAGGGCATCCTGGACTATGCCGAGAGGCAGGCGCACCTCCACAAACTGTCCCGGCCATAGCTTGCGGTTTTCATTGGCGAATATGCCGCGCAGGCGGATGGTGCCCGTATTTGTGTCCACATTGTTATCCACAAGCATGAGCTTGCCCTTTTGCGGAGTACCTCCAGTGGGCTTGGCGGTAAGCTCCACATCTCCGCTGGCCATGTGTTCCATTATGGCCTGCAGATGCTCCTCCGGAACCGAGAAGGTCACATAACAGGGGGAGATTGTGTCAATACTGGCAATTGGCGTGGCGTCGCTGCTTTTGACCATATTGCCCTTGTCCACCTGAAGAGCGCCGATGCGCCCGCTAATGGGAGCAATGACAGTGCAGTAGGACAAGTCAAGGGCCGCGCTTTCCATGGCTGCCCGGTCGGACTGTACAGTGGCCCGCAGGGCTGCCGCATCGGTGGCCGTTTGCTCAAAGGCCTCCCTGCTCACATAGCCGCCAGTGACAAGTTTGGAATAGCGTCTGCGGTCATCGGCGGCCTTGGCCAGCTGCGCCTCGGATTTGGCCAGCGCGCCTTTTTTCTCCCTGAGGGCAGCCTCATAGGGCCTGGGATCAATCTGAATGAGGGGCTGGCCGGCGCTGACATCCTGCCCCTCCCTGAAATTGACGCTCTGGATCTCACCGGCAACCCTGGGAACCAGACCCACGGACGCGGACGCGCGCACATTGCCCACAGCCTGAATTGTTCTGGAAACAGTCTCGCTTGTCGCAGGCGCCACATGCACAGGCGCGGCGGCAGCCTGCTGGCTGGCCTCATCACCGCGGGAACAGGCGCCAGACAAAATCATAGCCATAATTAATAAAAGACAGATTCTCCGCATTTCCCCTCCATCATAAGGGCCGGATGCCATGTGCCGGCGCTACCGTGTTAGTAATGGCCTGAAAGTTGCAATATGACCCGTATGCGCGGCCATGCCGCCAAAATCATAACAACCTGTTCTGGATGACAAGTGACATGGAAGAAAAATCAGAGATATGCAACTCATGTGCCGTTGCCAACGATGACGACATAATGACGGACAAAATTAAACTTCTTGAAATATCCGAAGCCATCAATGAGCTGGACAGCAAACTGACGGATCTGGAGATCGCCCTGAATATCAATCAGCGCTAGCCACCCGGCTTCAGCCTTTTGCAATGATCGCCAGCCAATTGACAAGCCATGCCGCAAATGCGGCAAGCGGGGGGAAGCAAAATGCAAATACTTAAAGCATATGCCGCAGGGTCGGCAACCGGCAGCCACGGTTTTGGTATGCGTGGCGGCAGAAATGCGGCCTACGACATGGCTACGGGCAAGGCCCAGCTCAAGTCCAGCGGTGACAGCTTAAGCCTTTCCGATGAGGCTATGGAAATGCTCCTCACCGGGGGCGCAAGCACCCTTTCAGCCTGTCCCCAGGATGCAACATATGATCAGTCCGGTCACATGACGCGCCAGTTTGACAATCTTCAGAATGATCTGCGCCGTTTGGCCAGCCAATTCAGGGCTACTGCCGGCGGTGCCGGAATGCTGGGCAGGCTGAACACCATGCAGTCACAGGTGGCGGCCATCAGGGCGCAGGTTTAGCTTTCATTCCATATAGCTGGCGCTTTGTCCCGGCTTTTCGGAAACCTTCACGCTGACCATTTGCACAGTACCGGCGGCAGGCGAATCCTCCAGTTTGAGTTTCATCTGCCGCCAGATATGGCGCGCAAGGTTTTCCGAACTGGGATTGATCCGGTCAAATGGCGCATCGTCGTTAAGCATTTTATGATCCAGCTCATCCAGGGTATCCTTGAGCATGCGCCGCAAAATTTTAAAATCAATCAGAATTTCCGTCTTTTCATCAAGCCTGGAGCCCGCAACGCAAACGGCCACTGCGAAATTATGGCCATGGGGCCGCTCGCACTTGCCCTGATAGTTTCTCAGGGCATGGGCGGATGAAAAATCCCCGGTCACCTCAAGTTGCCAGATGCCGCTCATATCAGTATCCACCACATGGCAATGGCCGAAATGGCCACCACAACCATGGCAAGCACAATGCGCACATGCTGGTTGCAGGTAAAGGGGGACTTCTCCTCCACCGGCACAAGACCTTCAGCTTCCTGCTCCTCATCGGCCTTTGGCACAAACATCCTCTGAATCCAGCCCCACGCAGACATGGGCCACCTGCCTTCGTATATCTTTTAGAGTTTTTAAAAGATTACCAGACTGGCAATTTTTGTCAAAACGCCATTTTGCCCAACCATTTTTGCGCCGCCTGGCCTGTCGCACTTGCCAGCCGCGGGCTGCCGGCATAAAGTAGGGGCGCGTCTGCATTAGGCAGCCCCGTGCAGCAACCAACTTTGAGGAGAAATATAATGCGCTGGCAAAACCGCGCTGAAAGCGAAAATGTAGAGGATCGCCGCAGCCAGGGTCCCATGGGCATACGCGGCATCCCGATAGGTGGCAAAACCGGCGCCATATTGCTCGTGGTGGTTCTGGTTGCAGGTTATTTTGGCTACGACCTCACACCTCTTTTGACCGGCATGAGTGGTGGCTCTGTTGTTTCCTCGCCCCAGCCGCAATCCGATGGCGACGATGAGCTGGCAAAATTCACCAAAGTTGCCCTGCGCACAACAGAGGACACATGGAGCCAGATCTTTCGCGAAGCCGGCAGGGAATACTCCCCGGCCGTGCTGGTTCTCTACAGTGGTGCCACCGAAACCGCCTGCGGCTACGGGCAGAGTGCCATGGGTCCTTTCTATTGCCCTGCCGATCACAAGGTTTATATTGATCTCTCCTTCTATAACGATATGGAACGCAGGATGGGAGGCGGGGGCGATTTTGCCCTGGGATACGTGCTGGCCCACGAAATTGGCCATCATGTGCAGAATCAGCTCGGCATAACCGATGAGGTGCGCCGCAGGCAAAGCGAGGTCTCAAAAAGCGATGCCAACAAGATATCCGTCCTGAATGAGCTTCAGGCTGACTGTCTGGCCGGTGTGTGGGGCCACAATATGAACAGGCAGGGCATCCTTGAAAAAGGGGATCTTGAAGAGGCACTCAATACCGCTTCCGCCATAGGCGATGACCGGCTGCAGAAACAGAGCATGGGTCGGGTGGTGCCAGACAGCTTTACCCATGGCACGTCCAGGCAACGCCTGACATGGTTTCGCCGAGGTTTTGACAGTGGCGACCCTGGCCAGTGCAACACCTTTGCCGGCGGCAACTGAGTGGGCCCCATGCAGAACTACATGGAACAGCCTTTTGAGCCCGATTTCAGCCGTGGCTTGCTGCCGGCCATTGTCCAGGATGTCAATAATGGCGAGGTTCTGATGCTTGCCTGGATGAACAGTGAAGCCTGGCAAAAATGCCTGGACAGCGGCGAGGCGCATTTTTATAGCCGCAGCCGCCAAAAGTTGTGGCACAAGGGCGAAACATCTGGACATGTGCAAAAAATTGCCGCAATCCGCCTTGATTGTGACAGTGACGCCATCCTGCTGATTGTGGATCAGGTAGGTGGCGCTGCCTGCCACACTGGCCATGCCTCATGCTTTTTCCGGGAGCTGAAAAACGGCTCCCTCCGCCCCTGCTCCCCCCTTGTCTTTGATCCGGCCAAAGTTTACGGCAGCCAGGCGGATCATTCCACCAGCGCCATTAAAAAGGTATAGATAATGACAGCAGAGAATTGCCTCAAGCTTGGCCTGCCCAAGGGTTCCCTGGAGGAGGCCACCATTTCCCTCTTTGAACGCGCAGGCTGGAAAATTCGCAAACATGCCCGCAACTACTTTCCCGAAATCAATGACCCGGCCATAAAAGTCTCCCTGTGCCGGGTGCAGGAAATAGGCGGCTATGTGGCAAAGGGCATTCTGGATGCCGGCATCACCGGTCTTGACTGGCTGGATGAGAGCGGCCATGCATCCGATGTCGTGCATCTTGCGGATCTTGTCTATTCCAAAAACTCAAACCGCCCCTGCCGCTGGGTTCTGGCTGTGGCAGGAGATTCGCCATGGCAAAAGCCACAGGATCTGCGGGGCAGGCGCATCGCCACAGAGCTGCAAGGTCTCACCAGACGCTACTTTGACAATCTTGGTATAGATGCCGAAATTTTTTATTCCTATGGCGCCACGGAGGCCAAGGTTGTGGAGGGGCTGGCTGACGGCATCGTGGAAGTTACGGAAACCGGAGCCACCATCAGCGCCCATGGCCTGAAGATTATCGACGAAGTGATGATCTCACACCCTGTTCTCATTGCCAGCAGTCGAACCATGGCCAATGCGGCAAAAAAGGCCAAACTGGAGCAGATTACCCTCCTTCTGCAGGGGGCGCTCAGGGCCGAGCATCTTGTGGCACTGAAGATGAACGCTCCATCTGACCGCCTGAACGACATTCTGGAAATGTTGCCGGCGCTGACATCCCCCACCATTTCCCCTTTAAAAGATGCGCGCTGGCTGTCTCTTGAAACGGTGGTGGATACGGAGATTGTGCGCGATCTCATACCGGCTTTGCGCAAGGCTGGCGCCGAGGGCATTATTGAATACGCCCTGAACAAGGTTATATGAGGCGCCCTTTATGACATTTACTGAATGAAAATATCTATTTTTAGATATTTTCATTCAGTTCGCTGTCTGCATTTCAGCAGCGCAGGTGCTGCTTTATTTTCGGCTCTGGCAGCTGCTTTCGCATCCGCCAGAGCTTTTACGCAATTTCATGATTAAAGCGCCTAGTGAGTGGTTTTTGCTTTGCTCACGCCGCCGCTGGCGGCGCGCAATCCCTAATCGGGATTGCGACTATTGTCGCTTGACGCGACACTAGAGCCAGTATTCGCACTCCTTGCGAATGGAGCATACAGGGCCAATCCTTGCCGCAATCATCTCCCTGATTTTTTCATCTGTCTGTCTGGCATGCACAGGGCAAATCTCAACGCAGCGCATACAGGCAATGCAAAGCTCCCTGTCGGTCTGTGCGGGATCCGCCACGGGTATGGCCTCTGCCGGGCAGTTGGCTGCGCAAAGGCCGCAGGCGATGCACTCCGCTGTGGCCTGGGGCACAAGGGCCGCCCCGGCAGTCTGCTTGTAGGGGCGATTTCCTGGTATTGCAAAATCGTGCCCCACGGTCTCTTCCGCCAGTTTCCGCCCTATTTGCCGCCCAATCTCCGCCAGATTTTTTTCATCCACAGCATCCGGCCTGCCAGCCGCGAACTGACGCACGATGGAGTGCTCGGCAATGGCAGCCACAGCAGCGATAACGTTGAAATCGCATTGCCGCGCAATATCATCCATTTCAACCAGGGTGTCTTCAAAAGCCCTGTTGCCATAAACGCATAAAAGCACGCAGGGCATGCCGCCGCCATTGGCCCTTTTCAGGCGCTCCGCCGCCAGGGCAGGCGCGCGGCCAGCGAAAGATGGCATGGCAATGATGGCAATGCCGTCGCCCCTCGCCCCGGCGAAGGCGAAGTCAGGCCTTGAGATGTCGTAAATTTCCGTTTTGGCACCCAGGGCGCGACAGAGGATCAATGCCGCTTTTTTGGTGCCTCCAGTGGGGCTGAACAGCAGGAGGGAACATTCCATGGGCAACTCCGTTATACTTGAGTGATGATCAGAGCCTTTTGCTCAACACGGCCAGACGCGCGGCCCTGGCATTGCCATAGCGCCAGCGCCACCATATTCTGCGCATATGCACGCGCCATCTGTCAAGGCAAAGATAGACAACAGGAGTCGTATAGAGGGTCAAAAGCTGACTCAGAATGAGGCCGCCCATTATGGTCACGCCAAGAGGCTGGCGGATTTCCGCGCCGTCGCCATGACCAAGGGCAAGAGGCACCGCGCCCATGACGGCTGCCGCCGTGGTCATCATGATGGGCCGAAAACGCAGCAGGCAGGCCTCATGGATGGCATGTTGCGGGCCAATGCGCCTGGTCCGCTGTGTCTCCAGCGCAAAATCTATCATCATGATGGCATTTTTCTTGACTATGCCAGCCAGCAAAAGCACCCCTATGAGGGCAATGACGCTGAACTCCATGCCGCAAAGCATGAGGGCCAGAAGCGCGCCCACACCGGCGGATGGCAAGGTTGAAAGAATGGTGAGGGGGTGAACCAGGCTTTCATACAGAATGCCCAGCACGATATACAGGGCGGCAATGGCGGCCAAAATCATGATCACCTGGTTACGCATGGTATCGGTGAACATTTTGGCTGTGCCCTGAAAGCTGCCCACAATATCTGCGGGCATGCCTATCTTCACCCTTGTATTGAGAATGGCCTCCCGAGCCTGGGACAGGGATGTGCCTGGATCGATATTGAATGAAATTGTCACTGCTGCGAACTGCCCCTGATGCGCCACGGAAAGCGGCGCGAAACCTGGGGCCACGGTAGCCACGGACAGCAGGGGCACCAGCCCGTCCCGCCCTGGCAGATAGACCTTTTCCAGAGCGCTGGCATCATTGAGCCAGTCGCTGTCGTATTCCAGCACTACCCTGTACTGGTTCTTGTCCCGATAAATTGTGGAGACCTGCCTCTGGCCAAAGGCATTGTTCAGGGCATCATCCACAGAACGCATGGTTACACCCAGACGGGAGAGGGCATCGCGGTTGACTGTGAGCATAGTCTGCAGGCCACGTTCCTCTATGTCGCTGTCCACATCCTTGAACAAAGGCTCGGCCGCCAGGGCCGCCTGCAGCTTGCGCCCCCATTCCCGCAGGGCATCGAGATCATCTGCCTGGAGGGTGTATTGATAGGTCGAGCGCGATGAGCGGCCGCCCATCATTATGTCCTGCGCCGGCGAGAGAAATATTCTCAGGCCAGGCTCGGAGGACAATTTGCCACGCAATCTGGCAATCACCCCCTGGGCGCTAATTTTGCGCTCCTCAAGGGGTTTCAGTGCTATGAATACTCCGCCACCGGCCCTGGCACCGGAGATATGTGCGGAAACCTGCTCCACTGCCGGATCCGAGCGGATGGCATTGACCAAATTCTCCAGTTTGCCGACTATGGCCTGATAGGAGGAGCTCTGGTCCGCCCTTATGCCCCCCATGATCACTCCCGTATCCTGCTGGGGAAAAAACCCTTTGGGAATTATCACATACAGCCACACATTGCAGCCAATGACAGCCAGCAGGGCCAGCATGGTCAGGCGCGGGTGGGCAAGCACATGCTCCAGACTGCGGGCATAGGCATTCTGCATGCCGGTGAGAGCCTTGCCCCAGATTATGCCAATTCTGGTGAACAGCCGGGCAATGGGACGCAGCCCACCCCTGCGCAGGGCAAGCAAGTTTTTTTTGCGTCTTTCCAGCTGGCCGGCATGGGGCCTGAGCACATGGGCGCACATCATGGGCGTGGTGGTTAGGGAAACAAGCATGGAGACGAGCACCGCCGCAGTGAGTACTACGGCAAATTCGCGGAAAAGCCGCCCTATCACTCCGCCCATGAAGACAATGGGCGCAAATACAGCCACAAGGGAGAGGGATATGGAGATGACCGTAAAGCCAACTTCCCTTGCTCCGCGCAGGGCCGCCCGCATGGGGCTCTCCCCCAGTTCCAGGCGGCGCACAATATTCTCCAGCACAACTATGGCGTCATCCACCACAAAACCGGTGGAGACGGTAAGAGCCATCAGCGAAAGATTGTCCAGACTGTAGCCGCAGAGATACATTACTCCAAATGTGGCCACCAGGGACACGGGCGCCGCCACAGCAGGTATGGCGGTTGCCCGCGTGTTGCGCAAAAAGAGAAAGGTCACCAGCACAACCAGAGCCATGGCCAGTATCAGGCTTTTTTCCACTTCCCGCAATGATGCGCGGATGGTAAGGGAGCGATCCATACGCACGGACAATGTGGCGCTTTCCGGCAGCCAGGAGGCCAGCTGCGGCAGCATGTCCTTGACGCGATCCACAGTTTCGATAATGTTCGCGCCTGGCGCGCGAAAGACTATCAGCAGAATGGCCGGGCTGCCATTGGCCAGGGCCATGTTGCGCACATTCTGAGAGGAATCGACCACTCTTGCGACATCCGACAGGCGAATAAATCCATCATCCTTGCGGGCCACAATGATTGATTCATAGTCCGCAGCCTTGCCCAGCTGGTCATTTGCTCCCACAAGCCACATCTGGTCATCATTTTCAAAAAGCCCCTTGGGCAGATACGAGTTTGCGCCCCTGAGCGCCTGGCGCACATCATCCATGGTTATGCCAAGGCGGTTGACAGCATCGGGGATGGCCTCCACCCGCACGGCCGGCAGCGCGCCGCCGCCCACTGTCACCTCACCTACCCCCGGTATTTGCGAAATTTTCTGCGCCAGCACAGTGGAGGCGGCATCATAGAGCTGCGCCCGGCTGAGAACATCTGATGTGATGGAGAGAATCATGATGGGCGCGCCGGCAGGGTTTACCTTGCGGTAGGAGGGGTTTGAGGGCATTGTCGGCAGGGTTGAGCGGGCAGCGTTGATGGCAGCCTGCACATCCCTGGCCGCCCCGTCAATGTCCCGATCCAGATCGAACTGCAGCACAACATTGCTTGAGCCCAGGCTGCTGTTAGATGTCATCTCCGTAACGCCGGCGATTCTGCCCAGGGCGCGCTCCAGGGGTGTGGCCACCGTGGCCGCCATGGTTTCCGGAGATGCGCCGGGCATGCTGGCCCTGGCCACCACAACAGGGAAATCCACCTGCGGCAGTGGCGCAACCGGCAGCAGATAGAAGGAGATTATGCCGGAAAGAGCCACCGCCAGGGTGAGCAATGTTGTGGCCACAGGGCGCCTGATGAAGGGGGCGGAAATGTTCAGGGGCAGAAATTCCGGCCCGAATCTGCGTTTTTTGCCGCCATCATCCGACATTTGTCTCTCCATCCGCAGCTTCCTCTCCCCTGCCGCGCCATTGCCGTATCCTTGCGCTAAGGCGATCAAACCACAAATAAATCACGGGGGTGGTAAACAGGGTCAGAGCCTGGCTGGCGATGAGTCCGCCCACCATGGTGACGCCCAGGGGACGCCTGAGCTCCGCGCCCATGCCCCAGCCAATCATCAGGGGGAGCGCCCCCAGCAATGCGGCCATTGTAGTCATCAATATGGGCCGCAGGCGCAAGAGACAGGCCTGGTGAATGGCATCCAGTGGCGCCTTGCCGCCGTTTCGCTCCGCATCCAGCGCAAAGTCAATCATCATGATGGCGTTTTTCTTGACTATGCCTATGAGCAGAATAATTCCGATTATGCCCACCACCCCCAGCTCCATGCGCGCCACCAGCAATGCCAGCAGGGCGCCCACACCTGCCGAGGGCAAAGTCGAGAGTATTGTCAGGGGATGAATATAGCTTTCATAAAGCACACCAAGAACAATATACATGGTGATGATGGCCGCGAGTATTAGCCAGACCTGATTGTCCGCGGATGCGGAATAGGCATGGGCCGCCCCCTGGAACTGCGTGCGCAGGGCTGGCGGCAGCCCTGCCCTGGCCTCTGCCGCCATGACGGCCGCCACTGCCGCGCCGAGAGAATAACCGTCGGCTACATTAAAAGATATGGTCGCCACGGGAAACTGCCCCTGGCGCGCTATGGAAAGCCTGGCTGCCTTCTCCTCCACTTTTGCAATGCTCGTCAAGGGCACAGGTTCGCCATCCGCCCCCTTGACAAATATGTTTTCAATGTCGCCAGGACTGCCGCGAAACTCCGGAGCTGTCTCCAGCACAACCTTGTACTGGTTTGTCTGGGTGAAAATTGTGGAGATAAGTCTCTGGCCCAGCGCGTCATAAAGCGCATTGTCAATTTCCTGCATGCTGATGCCCAGCCTTGAGGCCGCATCCCTGTTGACATTGAGCCATGCCACGCGGCCTGGAGACTGAAAATCGCTGGCCACCATATCAAGGGCTGGCTCCTTTTGCAGATCCTCCATCACACGGGGAATCCATTCCTCCAGCTGTTCGGCATTCAGGGCCTCAATGGTGAACTGGTACTGGGTGCGCGAAACCCTGTCCTCTATTGTCAGATCCTGCACAGGCTGGATGTAGGCGGTGATGCCGGGCAAATTGGCCATGGCCGCCATAAGTCTCGCGGCTATGGCCGGCGCGCGCGCGTCCCTGTCCTCCAGCGGCTTGAGCGAAACGGTAAAGCGCGATGTGCCCACACTCTGATTGATGCCATCCACGCCGACAAAAAAAATGGCGTCCTCAACAGCCGGGTCAGCCATTATGACCTTTGCCAGCTCCTCCTGGCGGCGGCTGATGCCGGCAAAGGAGGCATCCTGCGGGCCTTCCACCACGCCCTGCAGAACGCCTGTGTCCTGCACGGGAAAAAAGCCCTTGGGCGTCACGACATAGAGAAAGACAGTCAATATCATGGTGAACACGGCCACGGCCAGAATAAATCCCTGATGCGCGAACACCCAATGCAGGCATCTGTCATACCAGGCCAGCAGTTTTTTGAAAAACAGCCCATCCTCAGGTGATTTGTGGTCGCCGCGCAGCATCACAGCGCAAAGCATGGGTGTCAGGGTGAGGGAGACCACGGCCGATATGAGTATGGTGACCGCAAGGGTGACCGCGAACTCGCGGAAAAGCCGCCCCACCACATCCCCCATGAACAGTAGGGGAATGAGCACGGCAACCAGGGAGATGGTCAGGGATATGATGGTAAAACCGATCTGCCCGGCGCCCACAAGGGCGGCCTGCACCGGTTTTTCGCCTGCCTCCAGATAGCGGCTGATGTTTTCAATGACAACTATGGCGTCATCCACAACAAAACCGGTGGCAATGACAAGGGCCATAAGCGTGAGGTTGTTAAGAGAATATCCGGCCAGATGCATAATGCCAAAAGAGCCTACCAGAGAGAGGGGCACGGCCAGGGCGGGAATGATGGTGGCGCTGGCATTGCGCAAAAAAAGCCAGATGACAAAAATGACCAGGCCTATGGACAGCAGCAGCTCAAACTCAACATCGTGAACTGTGGCGCGTATGGTCACTGTGCGATCTGTGACAATGCGCACGCTCATATTGCCAGGCAGGGTCTCCTCCAGCTGGGGCAGGAGAGCGCTGACACTGTCAGCCACATTGATCACATTGGCCCCAGGCTGCCTCTGCACGGAGAGGACTATGGCGGGGCTGAATATCTCCTTGCCGGAATCATCCCTTGCGGCCACAAATGCGGCCAGGCGCGCATTTTCGGCACCATCCACAACATTTGCCACATCCTCCAGCCTGAGTGGGGAGCCGTCCTTGTAGCCAATTATGGTGCGCGCATAATCCCTGGCGGAATCCAGCTGATCGTTGGCGTCTATGGTGCTTGCCCTCAGGGGGCCGTCAAAACTGCCCTTGGCGCCATTGACATTGGTGGAGGCTATGGCAGAGCGGATGTCAGCCATGGTCAGGCCAACGCCAGCCAATGCGCGGGGATTCACCTGGATGCGCACAGCCGGCCTCTGGCCGCCGGAGAGAGTGACCAGCCCTACCCCGGGCAGCTGGGATATTTTCTGGGCCAGCCTGGTATCCACAAGATCCTCCAGCTTTGTCAGAGGAATGGCATCGCTGGTGGCGGCTATGGTGATGATGGGCGGATCAGCCGGGTTTACCTTGTTGTAAACAGGCGGATTTGGGAGATCGCCAGGCAGAAGATTGGCAGCGGAGTTGATGGCGGCCTGCACCTCCTGCTCCGCCACATCCAGCTCTATGGAGAGATCAAACTGCAGGGTAATCACCGATGCGCCGGCAGACGATAACGAGCTCATCTGCACCAGCCCGGGCATGACGCCAAACTGGCGCTCCAGAGGCGCTGTGACCACAGCGGAAATGACATCCGGCGAAGCGCCAGGATAGAGCGTCTGCACCTGAATGGTGGGATAGTCAATCTGCGGCAATGCAGCCACAGGCAGATAGCGCCAGGCCAGCAGGCCGGAGAGCAGCAGAGCCACCATCAGCAGGGATGTGGCAATGGGCCGAAGGATAAAAATACGGGAGATGTTCATCGCGGAAACATTAAATAAAAATTACACGGCATTATCCCGGCCTATTCCGTCTGCATGTCCGCTGCCTGATCAGGCGGCTCATCGGCCATGGCATCCGGCGTTTCCATGGTGGCCGCGATGCGCACCGGAATGCCATCGCGCAAACGATCCACGCCATCCACCACCACAAGCTCGCCGGCGGCTATGCCCTTGTCGATAATCTGCAGCTCGCCATAGACAATCCCTGGCACAACCTGGCGAAATTCCGCCCTGTCCGTCTTTTCGCCGTCTTTTTCCACGGACTGGATGACATAGCAGTAAGATCCCTTTGAACCCAGCTGCACTGCCGCCTGGGGCACAGTGACGGCATCTGGTATCACGCGGACCAGCAGCCTGGCATTTACGAACTGGTTGGGAAAAAGGGCATCATCGGCATTGGGGAAACTGGCCTTGAGCCTGACTGTGCCAGTGGCGGAATCAATCCTGTTGTCAATGGAGACCAGCCGCCCCACGCCAAGCAGCCTGGCATCGCTCCTGTCCCAGGCCTGAACTTCCAGGGGGGGCATGGCGGGATCCTTTTCCCTCTCTCTCAGGGCCGTGGTCACAAGAGGCAGCTGGGCCTCCGGCAGGGTGAAAATCACATCACAGGGGGATGTCTCCGTTATGCGCACCAGACCATTGCTGTCATTGGCCTTTATCTGATTGCCCTCATCCACCGCACGCAAACCAAGCCTGCCGCTGGCTGGCGCTGTTATGCGGCTGTACTCCACCTGCAGCCGGGCCGCGTCCACAGCGGCTTCATCGGCAGCCACAGAGCCCTGGTACTGGCGCACAAGGGCTCTCTGATTCTCATACTGCTGGGCGGCAATGAAATCACCTTTGGCAAGTTTTTCATAGCGGGCAAGGTCGCGCCTGGCATTGTCCAGCTGGGCCTTGTCCTTGAGCAGATTGCCCTGCGCCTGCTCCAGGGAGGCCTTAAAAGGCCGGGGATCAATCTCGGCCAGCAGGTCGCCGGCCTTCACCCTTTGGCCATCCGTAAAATGCAGCTTCAGCAGCTGGCCATCCACACGGCTTTGCACCAGCACATCGCTTGATGGCGCCACGGTGCCAAGGCCATTGAGAAAATGGGGCACATTCTGAACTTTGGCGGCCGCAACACGCACAGGGGCAATCTCCCCTTGCGGCATGGGCTTTTTGGCGCCCGGCCCAAAAAAGTGCCAGACGCAATATGCGGCAACAATAAACGCGCCAGCATAAAGCAGATACCGGATGGATTTTGTATTTTTTTTGGCAGGAGACATAGGCGGATATGGCGCAAAACGCCCTTTATACGAAAAAGGAAAACTGCCGGGCGCCAGGGGCTGGCGCGATTGTACGCAGGCCCGATTTCAACACTTTGGCGGGATTGCCAATATAAAGGCGGCAAAGTATTATTACTGCCCGAAATAAATATAAAAATTAAAATCTCCTTTGTCCAGCAGTCCAGTCCGCTCCACTCGTTCAGGCAGCAGCCATAAATATATATTCAATATTTATGATTAATATAGTTACCGCCAAATATGCTGCGTATATGCAATGTAAAAATAAATGGAATTAAAATGAAGCATAAAGTTATTAAAGGAGATAATTTATATATATTGCAATCTAAATATATGTCCAGTTACATTAATAAAATAAAGCTGATATATATAGATCCACCTTATAACACCAGAAAATCAAAAACTTATCAGGACAATCTTGAGTTATGTGTTTGGGAAAATGAGATTTCTACTGTATTAATGTCACTTTACTCTTACCTTAAACAAGATGGGGTGATTTTTATAAGCATAGATGATAATGAATATGCCCAGCTCAAGCTCTTATGCGACAGAATATTTGGCAGAAACAATTTTGCTGGCACTTTCATAACCAGGCAGGCACAGAGGAGCAACAGCAGGCTTATAAACACAGTACATGAATATATAATATGCTATGCAAGAGACATTACAAAGCTGCCCAGATTTTCCATCAGGCGCATAAAAATACCTGAACAGAAAAATATGATTAATGATATAATGACCAAGGTAAAAAGCGAAATGCCCCATGGCATAAAGCGGGCCGAAAGCAGGCTGCATGGGCTGATAAAAGATTATTGCCGCCGGTACAGTATCACATGGCTTAAAAATTATAATTGTGTGGATGCAAGAGGGAATGTCTATTTCGCAGCCGACCTGTCAGTGCCAGGGATGCCCCGAGCGGTTGAAATAGAAAAGATTGGTTTGCATCTTGAGCCATTACAGACTAGAGGCTGGGTATCGGATAAAAAATTTATTGAATTGCACGAAAAAAAACTGCTTGTGTATCGCAATGGGCGCCCATATCAGAAAAAATACCTGGTGGATGCAGAGGACAATGCCCCATCCATTCTCAATTTTTATTCCCGCTTTGGCACAAAAGACCTTGAAAGGCTTGGCTTGAAGGATATTTTTGACACCCCCAAACCGGTCGAGCTGATAAAATTCCTGATCCGGATAGCCGGGCTTGCAAAGGATGATTATGTCCTGGACTGTTATGGCGGCAGCGGCACCACCGGACAGGCGGTGCTGGAAATAAATCAGGAGGATGGATCTGATATCGGCTTTATACTGATTCAAAAAAAAGAAATGGTGGCGAAAAACAGCAAGGCCTTCAAAATCTGCCTGAAATTCCATATTGAGCCGGATATTTCGGAGATTATCAAATTGAGGCTTGCAAGAGTCTGTGAGAAGCTCAAGTCTGGCGACAATATTGAATATATTGAAAAGCTCTGAAGCATGGCCATAAAAAAGGCCGGATCCATCTGACCCGGCTGCCTGTCCTTATGATTATCCCCGCGGCGCATGCCACGGGGATAACCTGCCTTGCATCAGGACTGGGCGTAGGCCCCCAGTTTTTTGCCCACACTGGCGGCAGCCGTGCTGAACTGCTGCACATGGGCATGACCTGGCTGATCGCCAGGGGCCTGCATCTGCATGGCTGTGCGGCCATAGGCGGCCTGGGCATGGGCCCTGGGCGCCATGGGAGCCTGATTCTGGGTTATGGGCTGCGCGGTCTTGGTCATGGAGCCTGCCGGCTGCATGCGTCCGGCAATCTCGGCCGCCGCGCGCTTGGCCTCCGGCGTCTCCACAATCTGGGCATATGCGCTGCGAAGGCCAGACAGGATCTGCACCACGCTGTCCAGGGATTCAAGATTCATCTTGAGATTCGCCTGTAGCAGACGGGCTGTGCAAAGCACATACAGATTATTGAGATTCGTCGCCAGGCTGCCGCCCTTCTCCAGATTGAGGGAGGCGGAAAGCTCGTTAATAATGTCAATAACCTTGGAAATAAGAATGCCCTTGGCCGCATAATCCTTGGCCAGCATCTTGTCCCTGGCCTGGGCCAGATAGCGCAGGGCGCCATCATAAAGCATGATCAGCAGCTGGCCTTGATCCGTTGTGCTGACCTTGGTTTGAAAGTACGCATTTGCGGCTTTGTTCATATACATTCCTCTTATGGTTGCATTACCGGCATATGCCGGCGCCTTTCAGCCTTTTATCATTGATGCCGTGAAATTCCGCATCCCTTGCCTGATTTTGCCCTCCTGCACTGTTGCGGTTTTCAGCAGTTATCGTCTACAAATTTTAGCTGTTGCCACTAAGCTGCTTGAGCTGCGCCTCCAGGGAGGACTGCTGCTGCTCATACTGCTTCAGCAATGTCTCCAGATTTGCGAAAATGGCTTTCTGCCTGGCCTCCCAGGTGGAAATGCGCCGCTGCTCCCTCTCGATCTTGGCGTCTATGCCCTCCATGATCGTCATATAGTTGTCGCGCAGGCTCATCAGGGCGCCGTTTTTGGACTTAAGGGCAACGGCATCGGCAACTTCCTCGGGAGTGGCATTGGCCGGAATATTCACATCATTGAATACCAGCTCGGCCTTCAGGAAATTGTTGGTGGTCTGCACAAGCCCCTGCTTGATGCGCACATACATGGGATCTTCACCCGGCTTTGGATGCTCGCCAGGCTCGACATAATCGATCAGGATCGAGAGGCCGCGGGCATCGCCACTGGCCACACTGTAATAGTTGCCTGGCTGGCTTTCATCCCTGATTGCCTCCTGGCCGCCAATCATAACCTTGGTTATGTTGCCATCATCATCCACCGAATAGGTCACCTCATAGGTGCCTGCCGCGGTGATGCCCTCAACATGACTGCCATAGCGGAAATACGAGCTGGTGGATGAACCGCTGCCGCTTGCGCAGAAAAAGTCCACCACCGCTTCCAGATTGTTGGTGATCATGTTGTTGTAGTTTTCCTTGTCCATTGTCTGCAGCTCGGCAATGCTGGAGCTGGGGGCAAGCACAAGGAGGCCATAGGTGTCGCTGGTGGTGTCCGTATCCGTCTTGATGCCAAGATTGGCCAGGGATGCCAGCACATCGCCAGAGAGTATGTCATCTGCGGACTGCCTGCTCTTGAATCCCGGCGGAGTCGTGCCCAGCATGCTGGAGAACCTGGACTTGAAGAGCTGCACGCCATAGTTGCCCTGCAACAGGGCGCCCTTCTGGCTGGTCAGGCCGGACGGGCTGTAGTTTTCGTTGCCTATGTCATTGGGGTCATTGGAGGTTACTTCTTTGGTTTCATCATACTTCATCAGCTCGTTTACTGTAAGCAGAACCGAGTTGACGGCGTCCAGGAAGTTCTGGATGGACTGCTCAACCGAAGTGATATCCGTGCTCACGGAGAGGCGGGCAGTGCCCTCATCCTGAATGGTGAAAACCACACCCTCAATGGCATCGCTGATGCTGTTGGTGGCCGATTCCATTTCTACGGGCCAGTTGTCCACCTGATAGCGGGCATTGGCGGCGCGCTGAATGCTCCAGTTGGTAGAGCTGGATACCTGGCCGCTGATGCCAACGCCGGAGGCATTGGTGATGTCCTTGAAGCTCAGATAGAGCGGCCCGTCAATGGCATCCAGAGCAAGTGGATTGCCATCCTCGTCCACATACTCCTTGCCATCCTTGTCCACAAATTTGATGCCAAGATCGTCAGGTGGCGTGGTCTTGACCACTTTTTTATCTTCATCAAGCTCGGTCCACGTCCAGTCACCGGACTTCGTATCCTGCAGGGCCTTGATGACATTTTCCATGGTCTGTGGCGACTTGAGCTTGAGCACGCCTGTTTTGCCATCATTGGTGGTGATGGTGTACTCTAGATCCGGCGCTTGCTCGAGAAGAAATGTGCCATTGTCCACAACGAACAGGTCGCCGGTGGAATTGGCGCCGGGCTTGGCATTGGTGGCTGCCACAGTCATGGATGTCTTGACTTCGGACGTATAGCCAGCCGTCTTGAGGGCGCCGCTGCTCAGATCAAAGCTTTTGACATCCTCAAGAACCAGGATGGGATTGTCCAGGGGGTTGCCCTTGTCGTCTGTATCTTTATATTCCCAGGTTATGCCGGCATTGGTCAGCTCCGTCTTGAGATGATCAAGCATCTCCTGGTTGGTCTTGCCACCATTAAGCCCGGTGATATTGACCGCAGTGCCATCCTTTTTGACCACGGTAAAGACAAGATCCTTGGCCTCCGCGCCGTCGGCCTGGCCATCTATGCGCTTTGAGAGGGCATCCTTGTCAAAGGTCAGGGTAGTGGTGGCCTTGTCAAGCACTGCGCCAAGAGTATCCTTCACGCCAGTGGCGGCAATTTCCTCAAAGGAAAATGCGGAATTGGCATTGAGCGCCACACTGGGGTCGGAAGCGCTGCCATCCACCGCAAACTGCACGTCTTTCACGCCTGCAAGGTTGGCCGACCAGACGCCATTGTCAAAGCCTATGGTCATGCCGGCGCCCTGGGTGGCCTGGCCAATGGCCGTGAACATCTCCTGCTTTGTGGCGCCGGCCTTTACCTGCACATCCCTGGTGGTGCCGTCATCAAGGGTGATGGTGAAATTGATCAGATCATCATCTTTCAGCCCATCGGCAAACCCGCCAGTGGCATTGAGCTTGTCCTTCATCTCGCCCTTGACGGTCACCTTGGTTGATGCGGGAGTATAGGCCTCCTCCCCGGCCTTGCGGCGGCTGAAGGACTGCACGCCATCAATGGTCAGAGCGCCTGTTGTACGGTCAATGGAGGCCTTGATGCCCCCGGCAGCCGCATTGAGCTGCTGTTCAATCTGCTCGACCGTGGCATCGCCTTTTATGGTGACGCTCTTTTTCTGGCCGCCCTGGAGCACCAGATCGAACACATAGGAAGTCGGATTGGTGAGCTGGTCGCTGATATCGAGAGCGCTGTTGGTCTGCCAGGTGGAGCTTGCGCCCTTGGAATCCATGCCCACCAGCTTGCTGTCATGAATCACCAGATCATTGGCCGCGCCTGTATCCTTGCCGGCAACCTGGAACACATAGCCGCTGCCCGTATTGATAAGGCTGACCTTGATGCCCGGGTTATCCGAGGAATTGTTGATCATGCTGGCAAAGGATTCCAGCGTGGTGTTGGCCGGGACCTTGAAATCATGCCTCTTGCCCGCATAGGTGTAGCTGAAATACTGCGGCTCGCCGGTGGTGTTTATAAGGTCCTGCTTGCTGTCAAACACATGGCCTGTGTTGGCCCAGATGGCATTGCTGGCGACCTGGCTGACCTTTATGGAATGCTGGACATCCTGTGCAGCGGCATTGGCCACGGCGGTGATGACGCCATCATTGGTGCTCTGGACCAGCTTGGTGACAAAGTTGTTCTTGTCGCTAAGCTGGGAAAGCATGCTGCTGGCAGCCTGAATTTGCTCGATAATCTGGGTAAACGCCTCATAGCGCAAGTTCCAGTCCGACTTCCAGGCCTCCAGGCGGTTCAGCTGGGTCTGCTCAATCTTTTTGAGCTGGCTCAATACCTTGTCAAAATCCGTATCCTGGCCGCCAAGGCCGGATATGGCGTTGGAGCCTGAAATGCTGACGCTCATTATTGCCTCTTGTTATAATAAAAAAGTTAAGCCTGCATAAGGCAAATATGGACTTTGCCAGATTTTATGCAAAAATCGTGCAAAGCATATGGCGATCCCTCAAGTACAGTATCGGCATTGCCGGCTTCGGGACGCCACCACCTTAAACAGGGGCCCTGTTATTGGAAAAGTGTCAGAAATACGGCTGGATATGAAATTCGTGTTGCCTAATCGCCCAGATATTGGGGCAATAGCCGCAACATGCATGCAAGAGCCCTGCCGCGATGGCTTCGGGAATTTTTTTCCTCCCGGGAGAGCTGCGCGGCGCTTTTTTGAATTTGCGGATCAAAAAAAACAGGATCATAACCAAAGCCATTGCTGCCCAAAGGCTCCCCCAGCAGCTCCCCCTGCCATTCTCCCCTGCAGACAAGTGGTTTGACGCCAGGCTTTACCGCGGCCATGGCAGTGACAAAATGGCATTGTCTCCTGCCGGCTGGCACATTGGCCATTTCGTGCAAAAGCTTGCGCATATTGCGCTGATCCCTGTTTTCTCCTGGCAAATATGCCCAATCCAAGCCATAACGGGCCGAGTACACTCCTGGCGCCCCCTCCAGGGCATCCACCATCAGGCCGGAATCATCGGCAAGGGCTGCCAGGCCTGTGGCTTTGGCCACAGCCATGGCCTTGATCAGGGCATTCTCCTCAAATGTCGCGCCATTCTCCTCAATTTCACCAATTTGCGGAAAGGCATCAAGACCCAGAACCTCAATCCCGCTGGCCGCCAGCATCTCTGCCAGCTCGGCAATCTTGCCACTGTTGGATGTTGCCAGAATTATGGTTTTCATCATGCCTCTCCACTGATGTTGAGAATGGCATTGGCTGTTGTCTGGATCGAGCCCATAAACAGCTCCTGCTCCAGTTTGAGCAAAAATTCATCCAGTCCGCTTTTGGTGGCCGCAGACACAAGAATGGCGCCAGGGCAGGCCCTGGACAGCTCCAGCCTGGCCTCTGCGGTGAGCAGATCGCATTTGTTGAGCACAAGCATAAGGGGTTTTTGGGTCAGATCCAGATCGGCGAGGATATCATAAACGGCCTCAAGCTGCCTGTCCAGCTCAGGGTGGGATGCATCCGCCACATGGATAAGCAGGTCTGCGCTGTCAAGCTCCTCAAGGGTGGCGCGAAAGGCCTCGCGCAGCTCCCTGGGCAGGTTGCGGATAAAACCAACTGTGTCCGAAATTGTAATTTCCCTTTCCTGGGGAAAGCGCAGCCTGCGCGTGGCAGTATCCAGTGTGGCAAAAAGCTGGTTGGCCACAGTCACGCTGGAGGCTGTGAGCGCGTTCAGCAGGGATGATTTGCCGGCATTGGTATAGCCCACCAGAGCAGCCACGGGGATGCCATTGCGCTCCCTGCGCTGGCGGGTGAAACCTCTCTGGCCGCGCAGCTTTTCCAGGGCCCGTCTCAGGGCGCCCATGCGTTCGCGAATCCTGCGCCGATCTGTTTCCAGCCTGCTCTCCCCCGGGCCTCTGCCGCCTATGCCACCCATAAGCCTGTCAAAGGCCTTGTTGCGCTGGCCTGCCAGCCGCGGCAACGCGTAGGCCAGCTGCGCCAGCTCCACCTGCAGCCTGCCAGCCTTGCTCAGGGCATGCTGGGCAAAGATATCGAGTATGAGCTGGGTCCTGTCCAGCACCTTGCGCTCGGTTACATCCGCCAGTTTATGCAGCTGAGCCGGGGCCAGCTCGCCATCAAAAACCAGCATTCCGGCATTGGCCCGCAGGGCCATGACCTCCAGCTCTGCCAGTTTGCCCTTGCCGAGAATATAGCGCGGGTCACGGCGCCCTATGCGCTGGCAAAGCCTGCCGCCAACCTTCAGGCCTGCAGTTGCCGCCAGCTCTTCAAGTTCGTCCAGGTTGCGCTCCTGGATGCTCACGGGTTGCGTGGATACGGACACGAGCACAGCGATTTCGCCGCAGGTCTGCCCCGGCGTGTCCGCAGAAGACAGGTCTTTTTCAACCTCCGCGGCAAGCTCCCTGAAGTCCAGGCTGCTCTCATGCCAGGGCCTGAATGGCGCCACCTGATAGGGATCGCCGGAGTCGTATTGATCTGGTGCCTTTAACCAGGCGGCCTGCCAGCGGCCGGGAAAGCCCTGCTCATCCACAGTCAGGGCAATGGCCGCATCCAGACGCAAAAAGAGCATATCCATCAGATCCTCCTGACTCAGTCCCTCGTCAGTCAGATGGGTATGCAAAAGCCGCCAGCCGCGCAGGCGGCGGCCGCTTTCCGCCAGGTGGGGCAGTTCCGGAATATAAATTGAGGCAGCCTTGCCGGCAATGACCATTCTGACCTTGCCGGAACGGTCAATGAGGAGGCCAATCTGGCGGTTGATCTCGCGGGACAGAAGCGCAAGCTCCCTGGCCTGCTCCTGGGTATAGAGCGCATCAATGGGAAAGCGCCTTTTGGCAAGGCGCTCAAGAGCTCGTATCTGCCCCGGTTTCAGACCCTGCAGATTGCCGGTGGGCGCGGAAATGGCGTCTCTCCCTATGGGCGCAGATAGGATGCTATGAGGGAATCATAGCGGGATGTGGCGTCAAAGGCCCGGCAGGCCATAAGCTGGCGCAGCTCAAGGCCCGCATGCATGTCCCTGGCGCGCAGCTCGTCCATGGCCGGCGCATACCATTCCGGAGAGGGCAGCACCAGCACGCTGTGGAAATTTTTGGCTGCCGCCCTGAGCATGCACGGGCCGCCAATATCAATCTCTTCTACAGCCTGGGGGAGTGAGAGCTTGCGCTCCACAGCGCCAGAAAAATCATAAAGATTGACACAGACCAGATCAAATGGCCGGATTTGCCGCTCCAGCAGGGTCTGCATATGCAGCGGGTCATCCTTGTTGGCAAGAATGCCGCCATGGATGGCTGGATGCAGGGTCTTGACCCGGCCGCCCAGGATCTCGGGAAATCCTGTCACAGAGCTCACAGGCACAACAGGCACGCCGCCTTCTTCCAGCGCCTTTTGCGTGCCGCCTGTGGAGACAATCTCGACCCCGTGCCCAAAGAGAAAACGGGCCAGCTCCACCACGCCTGTCTTGTCTGTAACACTTATTATGGCCCGCTCTATTTTCAGCATGTCCACCGGCATTCTCCAAACGCATCATGGAAAAGGTTCAACTTGCCTGCCCGCGCAATCGCACACGCAACTACCAAGGATTTTGCCCCAAAAAGATATTGGCCGCAAGCATTGCCGCCGCTCAAAAAAAGCATGGACCCCCTGGCGGCATCTTCAGATTGCCGCCCGCAGAAATATCCATCAGCCACGCTATCCATCACTTTTTCTTTTTACGGCTGCTGGCCACTGCTGTCCTTTTGCTTAAAAGCCCCTTGCTTTCAAAGCGCATGAGATCCTCCTTGCCAAGAAACATCCGCAGTTCCTTTGCAAATTCCTCCTGGGTGACCAGCTTGCAGGCTTTTTCCTTCATTATTTCATGCTGATGAAGGTAATGGAGATTATATTTTTTCATCAGGGCCTGTTCAAAATCCTGATCCGTGTAATATAGCTTGTTGTCAAGTATGTAGTAGGTTTCCCCTTTTTCCTCATTTGTGAATCTGCAATTCTGCGCCATTTACTGCTCCTTGCTTGCGCTGTTTGACCATAGATAGCCTTTATTTAACTTTTTCTCAATGGAGTGGCCCGGGCGCCACGGCCCTGATTGCGCTTTTGCGGCTTTGGAGATAAACTGAACGATTGAATATTGCAACATTTCATTAAAAGACCATATCAATGGAGATTGCCATGAATATACCCATTGTGCGCAACATACTGGAGGCCAATGAAAAGGTGGCTGCCACATTGCGCGAAAAATTCGCGCAAAAGGGCATCCTGGCCCTCAACCTCATCAGCTCCCCAGGCGCAGGCAAGACCAGCCTGCTGGAGCGCACATTGCAGGATTTGTCCGGCGAGTTCGCCATGGCCGTGATTGAGGGCGATCTGCAGACGGACAATGACGCAAGGCGGGTGGCCGCAACGGGAGCACAGGCCGTGCAGATCAATACCGAAGGTGGCTGCCATCTGGACAGCAATCTTGTGGCGGCGGCTCTGGAAAATCTGGATTATGACAAGATTGACGTTCTCTTCATCGAAAATGTGGGCAACCTCGTCTGCCCTGTGGAATTTGACTGCGGCGAGGACGCCAAGGTGGCCATTCTCAGCGTTGCGGAGGGGGATGACAAGCCGGAAAAATATCCGCTGCTTTTCCATATGGCCGGGGCAATGGTTCTCAACAAGACAGACCTGCTGCCCCATGTGGATTTTGATGTGCAAAAGGCCATTAAACATGCCAGAAGGCTAAATCGCGGTCTTGAGGTCTTCGAGGTATCCTGCCGCACAGGGAACGGTCTGGAAAACTGGTACAACTGGCTGCGCGCCATGCGCGCCGCAAAAAAACAGCAGGCCGCATAGGCGCGGGTATATCATGGACAATCTCCTTGTCGCCCTCGTTTTGAGCATTGTGGAAGGCCTTACGGAATTTCTGCCCGTATCTTCGTCCGGGCATTTGATTCTGGCGGGAGATCTCCTGAATTTTACCGGCCCGAAGGCAGCCACCTTTGAAGTGGTGATCCAGCTTGGCGCCATCATGGCAGTGGTGGTGCTCTACTGGCCAAGGTTTTTTGGCCTCATAAAACCAAAACCCTACACCCCCTTTTCCGGAGCAAGAGGCATATGGCTGCTCATTCTCACATCCCTGCCGGCATGTGTATTCGGCCTTTTGCTGCATTCCTACATTAAAGAATATATGTTTAATCCCCTGACTGTGCTCATTGCCCTGATTGTGGGCGCAATCTGCATGATCCTTGTGGAAAAAAGGGGCAGCCGCCCAGACTGCCTGAGCCTGGACGATCTGACCCCCAAAATTGCCCTGGGCATCGGTTTCTTTCAATGTCTGGCCCTGTGGCCTGGTTTTTCCCGCTCTGCAGCCACCATCATGGGCGGCATGCTGCTGGGGGCCAAACGCTCCATTGCCGCAGAATATTCCTTCATTGCCGCCGTGCCCATCATGCTTGCCGCCACTGGCTATGATCTGCTCAAAAATCTTTCCCTCTTCACCATGGCCGACCTGCCATTTTTTGCAGTGGGAATGATTGGCGCCTTTGTCTCCGCCATCCTGGCAGTCAAGGCCTTCGTCTCCCTGCTGGGCCGCGTGACTCTTGTGCCCTTCGCCATCTACAGGCTGCTGCTGGCGCCATTTGTCTATTATTTTGTTGTGCTGCGCTGACAAAAATGTAACGAAACCGCCCACACTGGCAGCCAATGGCGGCTGCCGGGAAGTATCTGGATAAAAGCCTTGCCAAAATTTAATTTAATGGTTAAAAAAGGCTGACATGGCGGAAGTAGCTTAGTTGGCAAAGCATCTGGTTGTGGCCCAGAAGACCGTGGGTTCGAGCCCCATCTTTCGCCCCAGCAAATTTTCTGGAGCCCGCAAGCCTGAAACTTGCGGGCTTTCTTTTTGCAGCAAAGAATCAGTCCTTCCCGGCATTGTCCCAAAACCTGTCATCCGCCCAGACATCCTCTATCGCTTCACGCTGTCTTTTTTCCGAATACCACTGCGCGGCTGTCAGGCAGTTATCAAGCATGTTTTCCAGCTCCCCGCCTTTGGTTACAAAAGTCCGGATGGCCGATTCCAGAGCCATGGCCCCTCCCCATATATCCCCATCAGCGGCATAGAAGCCATTTGCTCCCCAGGAGACTTGCTGTAAGGGGAAGGGGGGGACACAAGTTGAAGATTCACCTGGGCGCATGTAATCCCAACCACCCAGCCCAGTAAAACCGGCCACAAGACAACCGCAGGCCATGGCCTCCAAAGGCGGCAGTCCGAAACCCTCCGGAAAGCCAACGGCCAGAAAAATATGGGCGTCTCTCAGCATCCTGCCCACATTTTCCTGGGTTTGTCCATGTATTTCCAGCCATTCCAGGCGCGGATACCAGTCACTTTGCGGCAAAGCTGATCTTGATGCGATAATGTCCGCAATCTGCGTCACGATGCCCCTGTTTTTTCTTGGCATATGGGCTATCCGTAAAGGCCGCCTGGAGAGATCTGGAGCATTGGGCCCATCACAATAAAAAAATTTGCTGGCCAGGGCTGGCGGGATTATGCGGGCAGAAAGTCCTGTTGTCTCCCTTATAAAATTTTTGACAGGGTGAGATATGGCAAGCATGGAAACCGGCAGGCGATTCCAGCGCACGCCGTCTGGCAACAGGCCAAGAAAGGGCATCCAGTTCTGCACAAAAACACTGCAGCTGCAACCGGCCTTGAAGCCTGGCGAAAGGGCATTGGGCCAGCCTTCCGGCACCACCCATCTGTCCTGTGGAGCAAGATCGAGTTCTTTAAATGGAACAAGCTTCACATTTTCATGCAAAGCGATTCCCGTTGGCATCGGCGCAGACATGGCCAGTGATATGTCATGCCCAAGGCTGCCAAGCTGGCTGGCCACCTGCGCCAGCACCATCATGCCCCCGCTGGTCTTTTTCAGCGGTGGCCAGTATATCAGCGTCCTCATATGCATCCTGTAATTTTAATCAGTGTGGCAGGACATGAGTCCCCACTTCTGGCTGGGGGCTATTGCAACTCGCCAATGTCACCATTTCTTGAATATCACCCAGGCTGCAAGCACAATCAGCGCAAAGCCAAGGATATGGTTCCAGCGCAAGCCCTCGCCCAGCCATAGTGTTGAAAAAAGCATGAAGACAGTCAGGGAGATGATTTCCTGCAGTGTTTTTAATTCCGCTGCAGAAAAATGGCCATAGCCCAGCCTGTTGGCAGGGACCTGGAGAAGATATTCAAAAAAAGCGATCCCCCAGCTGGTGAGAATTACCACGGGCAGAGCCAGTCCCTTGTAACGAAGATGCCCATACCAGGCGAAGGTCATGAAAATATTCGATAGCATGAGGAGGAGCACTGTCAGGACAGGCACAGGAATATTCTTGAAAAAATCCATTCAGGCCTCCAGGTCGGCAAAAGCGATGCGCCTATTCTGAAGCACCCGCTCAAAAGCGGACGGAAAAATTGAACTTTTCCGCGAAATGCCAGCGCATATGGTTGAAACGCACAAAGCGTTTCAACTGCTGGATGCTCTAATAGGGAGTCAAGCTCCCAAAATTAAAATAAAAAAGGGGTTTCACCACCCCTTGCGATTTCCAGTAGCAATGATTTTAAGCTGTTGCTTAAATAATTTCAAGTATTGCTCATAGACAAGACAGCAGGCCGAAATCCAGGCTCATCGCCGGGCATACAGTGGCCATCATCCATGCAGACAAGCCCACATGGCAGACTGTTTGTTAAAAACAAATATCAACGGCGAATTTCTTTTCATAAAAAAATCCATTTCTGGGAGAATCGCTCAGCGGCACTATTTAAAAGTTGCTGATCTGGACATGTGAGATTTCCCGCCCCTCCCTGGCGAAGGCCAGACAGAAGGCTATAAGCTCTTGCATTGACCATATCCGGCAAACATCGGACGGAATCGCGAAGGATTCTCCCCAATATCTAAACAGACGGAGTTGGCTTCAGGTGCTTCTAATTGGCTCCGTTCAAAAGGGCATATGCCTCCTGCCGTCCCCTTTCAATCTCCACGAGTCTTGGTTCCGCTACGGATGCTGGAACGATGCCATCGGCGATCTCTTTTTTGACCTCGGCCAGGCGTCTGTTGTAACACTCTATGGACCATGTGGCGGCCGCTCCGGTAAAGCCAAGTCCCTCAAGGGGCTGTCCGGCTTCCTGGGACCATTCGGCCATGAGGGCATCCTTTTCGGCCTGGTTGCTCTGCATGCCTCCAGTTACGCCACCGGCCACAGTGCCGCCGGCAGCACCGATGGCTGCGCCGGAAACTATATTCATGGCATTGCCGGTGAAGAGCGCCGAGATGGCGCCACCCGCCAGACCTGCCAGGGTCCCCACAAGAAGTCCGCGTCCCGCGCCGGAAGCGATATCCCTCGCTCTTGAATCAAGCCGTCTGGCCTGCTGCAGGGGCGAGTAGCACATGGGGTAATACAGGCCTGCGCCACTTTGCCCCAATGTGCCTGAAGACGTGGAGCATCCGCCAAGAAGCGCCAAAATGGCCGCCATGACAATAAAATTTTTCATCTGTTTCTCCTGTCCCCTTGCAATCATAATTTATTGATTAAGCATAGCTTTTTGCCTGCGGTTTTTCAACATCCCGGAGGCGGCGGATGGTCTAGGTGGGGACGGAATATCAGATATGGAAAAAGCCCTTAAGGCATAAACCTTAAGGGCTTGAAATTTCTGGTGGGCCATCAGGGACTCGAACCCCGAACCAACTGATTAAGAGTCAGCTGCTC
>CAJUMQ010000011.1 GCA_910587035.1 uncultured Desulfovibrio sp.
AAGTTTAATTGGAGATTATATGCCAAAATACTTTTCATGCCGTCCAGTGAGAATGGGGTTCAATTTTTACAGATCTGGAAAAATTTCAAGTTGCTGTTTTAGTTTAGATCCAAATCTTGTCATTGGCACTATTAATGATTCTATTACACCACAGCGTATTATGGCGTTTCAAAGCAAATTATTAAAATCCCATAGATTGGGTAATGCTCCTAAATCATGTTTATCCTGTCCTAATTTTCAAATGGGAGAATGGTCTGACCATCTTGAAGGTAAATTTACAGAAGTTACTCTGAACCATTATAAAGCGTGCAATTTGAAATGTACCCATTGTGGTTATAGGAAAAATGACTCTATGGAGCATGATACTCCACATGAGCAAGTTCTTGAGACAATTCAAGCATGCATTAATGCAAATATATGTTCAGAAAAACTTTATCTTGGAGTGGGAGGCGGGGAACCAAGCTTATCTAAAGGTATACATGATATCCTTCAATACGCATTAGATAATGGATGGACTGCTGATATCAATTCAAATGCCGCTAAATTTTCTCCTTTATTTGCTGAAGGTGTGAATAAAGGTAATTTCAGACTTTGGCTTACTCCTGATGCCGGTACACCAGAAACATATCTAAAAATCAAAGGCGTTGACAACTTCAAGAATGCATGGAGGAATATCAAGCTTTACATGCTGGAAACCAATGGACAAGCTCTTGTAAAATTTATATTAGAAGAAGGTAATATTGAAGACGTACCTAATATGATTATCACTGCAAAAAAGAACAATGTCAATAAGATTGTATTATCTTTTGACATGAATATTAAGCCTTCTGATTTTGAGAATTATAGAAAGCCCATACATTATTTTTTGCAATTAGCAGAACAAAATAATATTGTTGTGCTTAAAGGTGCTTTTCTCCCAGATGTCTTGCTAAAATTTAATTCTTAAAAATATTAAATGCCCTAAATATGTTAAATATTATTTAACTAAGGTCTGTAATAATTGAAATTTTAGATATTTAATAGAAAAACGTGTTTCCACCACCAAATTTTAAACAAGCCTATGAGGTCTAAAAAATGGAACCACATCTTATATTGAAAAAGCAATTTAATAAAATTTGTAAACATTTTTCACATCGTCATGGCATGCATATAAAGAATGACAGGAAGATGCTCAGCTTAGGTATCTTATACATGCAGCAATGACAGGAACCTCAAATCAGCAGAATTAATCATCAAGAATTTTGAATAGGCAGCCTGCCACGCGGCAAGGTTGTAATGCAATCCACCGAATCCTGTAATTGCCTAAACACTGGATCAAAAAACGTGCCAAAGCGGAAATTAAGCTCTGGCTCATTCTCATTTTGCATGCGGGCTCACAGCCATAACTTCATGCCTTTTTTGCCATTCTGTACGTTTGCAGAAATAGCAGAAAAGCAGCATGTTAGCAATTTGTTAGCACCAATAGAAAAGGAGTTAGCTAAACCTTTAGCTAACTCCTTGAAATATTTGGCGCGCCCGGCGAGATTCGAACTCACGACCTTTGGCTCCGGAGGCCAACGCTCTATCCGGCTGAGCTACGGACGCATGGCGCATTCTTATGACGTGTGGCATTGCTTGTCAAGCCTGTGATGGTTATTGTCGATGCATGAACAAGCCAGCATATTATAATGATGTGGGCTACAATTCCCTGCCAGACGGCCTGGAAAGAAACCGCAAAATGGAAAACCGCGGGATCTACTGGCTATCTCTTGCTTTTCTGACGCTTTTTTCCATAATTTTTGCATCAATTTTTATTTCCACTGCTATTGAAGACGAGAAACGTAGTGAACTTTTTGCCATGCATGAAAGATCGGATTCCATCATCTGGGCTATTGAGGGCATGGCGCGATATATGGGCAGAAGGAATGGAGCAAGTTTTTCCGCAATGATGGCGGAAATTGGGCGGCAGCCAGGAATTGCCTGGATAGCCGTTGTCAATGACAAGGGCAGAATCATAGGCGATAGCAATGCCCAGCTGGAGGGCTCCTTGCTGTATACACCCGGCGAGCTGGCAGCTCTCAATGCCGGATCTGCCATCAAGGGCCGTTTTAGTCCGGATGATCCCGATATTTATGAAACATGGAAGCTGTTTCGACCAGGCAGATTAAGGGGGCATATGCATCATGCCGCATCGGAGCGGGAACCGGCTCTCATTTTTGTTGCCCTGGACGCGACAGAATTCAACAAGGCCATAAACCATTACAGAACCAGGCTGATCATCGAATCCATCCTGTCAACCCTGATCCTTCTATTCGGCCTTACCCTGGTTTTTTTCGCCTGGAATTATCGCAATTCACGACGCAGGCTTAGAGACATCCAGGAATTCTCAATCCAGATACTGAAAAATTATCCGTACCCCCTGATCGTTACCGATGAAAAAGGGAACGTCATTTTATTCAATGATCATGCAAAGCAAATGTTCGGGCAGAAAATCATCCCTGCAACCCTGGATGACCTTCCCTGTCTTGACTGGGAAGGTATGCTGGCAGAAACAGGCAATGGTGGCCGCATAGTGGAGGAGGAAAAAAATATTATGCTGCCAGATGGCGGACAGGTGCCAGTGAGCCTGACAGTGGGCTCCATTCCCCTTGGCAGGGATGCGCTGGGACATATTTTTTCATTCCGCAATCTTGCGGAGATCAGGAGGCTGGAAGAGCAGCTTTCCACTTCACGCAAACTTTCAGCCATAGGCAAGCTGGCCTCCGGGCTGGCCCATGAAATCAGGAATCCCTTGAGCTCCATCTGTGGCTACGCGCATTATCTTGAGCAGAAATTTGGCCAGGGCTGCATGGAAAAGGAGATCGCCCGTCTTTTGGTGGAGGAGACGACCCGCATAAACAATGTGCTCACAGATCTGCTCAGGCTGGCGCGTCCGCCGCGTTTGAACATGCAAAAGATGTCTGTTCAAAATCTTTTGCAAAAAGTATACATGCTGGCATTGCCTGATGCCAGGGAAAAAGGGATAAATCTTGAGATGGACAAGACTTCGCAGGATATTCCGGAGGTCATGGCCGATGCCGACAAACTTACACAGGCGCTTTTAAACCTGGTCATAAATGCCCACCAGGCCACTCCAAAAGATGGATCTGTGTGCCTTGCCGCCAAAGTCATCCTGCAGCATGATGTGCCATACATACAGATTAGGGTTAGAGACACTGGCCATGGCATATCAGATAAAAATTTGCAACAGATTTTCACACCATATTTTAGCACCAGGGCAACAGGAACAGGCCTTGGGCTTGCAATAACAAGGCAAATTGTGGAAAGCCACGGCGGCAGTCTGATTGCGGCAAGCGTACCGGGGCAGGGCGCCACCATGACGATTATCCTGCCTGTGGACAGCAATGGGAGTAAAGATGGCGGAACAGCTGACTGTATTGATCGCGGATGATGATAACAAGCATCGCGACATGCTCGCAACATTGCTTTCTGACTGGGGTTATGGCGTGCTCATGGCGGCGGACGGGGCAACAGCGGTGAATATTTGCGAAGGCGCGAAGGGGAGCAGCGTACGGCCTGATCTGGTACTCATGGATGTAAGAATGCCAAAAATGGATGGCATGGAAGCCATGCGGAAGATTAGAAAAGCCAGACCGGATCTGCCTGTCATCATCATGACCGCATATTCGGAAATTCCCGATGCAGTTGGCGCAATTCGCGATGGCGCATATGATTATCTGACAAAGCCGCTTGATTTTTGCAATCTTGAGAAAACCCTGGCAAATGCAGCTACACAGATTGCGGTCAAGACAAAAAAGACTGATGGCGCGACGACAAACAAAACATCACAAATGCTTGGCGAGAGCCCGGCCATGCGGGAACTTGGCCAGCTTATAGAAAAAATCGCCCCAAGTGAGGCCACAGTGCTAGTAAGTGGAGAATCCGGCACAGGCAAGGAATTGGCCGCCAGGGCGATCCATGATGCAAGCAGGCATGCAGCGGGCCCTTTTCTTGCCGTAAATTGCGGAGCCCTTACTGAATCCCTGCTGGCATCGGAGCTGTTTGGACATGAAAAAGGCGCTTTCACAGGCGCAGACAAAAAAAATCCCGGCCTTTTCCTGGAGGCTGGCGATGGCAGCATATTCCTTGATGAAATAGGTGAAATGACTCCATCCATGCAGGTAAAGTTATTAAGAGTTCTGCAGGAAAGGGAGGTCATGAGCGTTGGCGGCAAAAAACCACAACCGGTGCGGTGCCGCATCATTGCCGCCACAAACCGCAATCTGGCGGAAGAAGTTGAAAAGGGGCTTTTCAGGCAGGATCTCTATTACAGATTGAATGTTGTGACTGTGAACATGCCTCCCCTCAGGGATAGGGTGGAGGACATTCCCATATTGGCCATGGAATTTGCAGGTAAATTTGCCAGAGTGAATGACCGGCCCTTTTCCGGCATCACTTCCGCAGCCATGAAAAGGCTTGTGGGTTACGCATGGCCTGGCAATGTGCGCGAACTGGAAAATGTCATGGAACGCGCCATAATTCTCATGACAGGAGAATACATGGATGAGCGAGTGCTGCCGGACAGGATTGCTGCGCATTCCGCGCGGCCGGATCGAGATATGTTGTCCAGCGCCGGAGATATTTCGGAACAGGGAGGTGGAGATATCCCCACTCTGGAAGAAGTTGAAAGAAGGGTGATTTTGAAAACTCTTGAGCGTCTTGGCAACAACAAGACAGAAGCTGCACGGGCTCTGGGCATCACGCGCAAGACACTGCATGCGCGGCTCAACAGATATAGAAAGGATGGGAATGAAATTGATGAATAAAAAAAGGCCAGTCTATCTTGTTGGCGCCAGGGGCAGTGGCAAGACCACCATCGGCATGAGGCTTGCATTTCTCATCGACATGACATTTTTTGATCTGGATCATTACCTTTGCCACAAGGAGGGGAAAAGCATTAAAAATATTGTGGACAAGGACGGCTGGGGCAGATTTCGCGAAATGGAAGCCCAATGTCTGCGGGAAGTCACCCAAAAGGCCCACGGCTGCAATGCGATTATCGCAACAGGTGGGGGAATTGTGCTTTCTGGAGAGAACAGGGAATTCCTCAAAAACAATGGCCTTGTGTTCTGGCTCAGAGCCGGAGACACCACACTTTGCGAGAGACTTGCCCGCAATCCCGTTGCTTCACAGAGACCGGCATTGACCGCCGAGAGTCCGGAGAATGAAATCCGCAGGGTACTGGTTGAGAGGGAGGCTCTGTATCAGGAATGCGCGCACCATATAATCGATGCTGAAAAAAATCATGATCAGGTCTGCCAGTCCATCAAGGATATTTTGCTGAAAATGAATAGCGGCAGGTATTGAAAAATTATTTTTTTCATTTTTCGGCAAATTAAAAGTAAAAAGATTCTTGACTGTGATAATAAATACAGTTATTACATTATCCGCGATGCAGGAGCGTAGCTCAGGTGGCTAGAGCGCTTCCTTGACACGGAAGAGGTCAGCAGTTCAAGTCTGCTCGTTCCTACCATATGAAAGGCTGGGTATTTTACCCTAAAATATAATTTTTATTAAATATCGCGCCATAGCGGAAAATGGGGGGCTCTGGCTCCCCATTTGCTTTTTTGTGCAAAATCACTGTTTTTGCCCGGATCCAGTCAAAAAAATAGCTTGATTTTAATGCTGGACCGCGGTTTGAGGGGCGGGAGATTTTTATATGAATGTTCGGATAGACGGTCAGGAAATTGAAGCGGACGCAAAGGCGACTTGCGGGGACGCACTTAAGCAGGTTCTTTCCGGCAAAAAATTCAAGACCGTTGTGGCCGCCAGAATAAAGGCAAATGACAGCTGGCGGACAGTGGATCTTTCCGAAAAAATCCCGGCCGATTGCAGTGATGTTGAGCCGGTGTACGCTGATTCTCCCGAAGGTCTCGCCATATTGAGGCATTCCACAGCCCATGTCATGGCCTGCGCTGTAAAAAAGCTGTTTCCTGCGGCAAAGGTCGCCATTGGCCCTGCCATTGAGAATGGCTTTTACTATGACTTTGATTATGAAAGACCATTTTCTCCGGCAGATCTCGAAGCCATAGAAGCGGAGATGGGCAATATTGCCAAAGCGGCACTCCCATTTACTCACTGCAAGGTAGCAAAAGGGGAAGCAGCCAATATCTTTGCGGCGGAAGATGAGAAATACAAGCTGGAGTTGCTGGACTCCATAGGGGATTGTGAAGCAGGGCTGTATACCTGCGGAGATTTTACAGATTTATGCCGCGGTCCTCATGTGCCGCATACGGGATTCGCTGCCGCAAGCAAGCTGCTATCCGTTGCAGGCGCATATTGGCGTGGAGATGAAAAAAATGCCATGCTGACCAGAATCTACGGCACTGCATTTGCGGACAGGCATGCTCTGGACGAGCATCTCAAGGCGCTGGAAGAGGCAAAACGCAGGGATCATCGCAAACTGGGTCGTGAGCTGGCATTTTTTGATTTTGAGGAGGAAGTCGCTCCAGGCATGGTCTTCTGGCTGCCCAGGGGCATGCTGGTGCGCACCATTATTGAGGATTTCTGGCGCAAGGAGCATTTGCGCAGAGGTTATGAAATAGTGCAGGGCCCCCAGCTGCTCAGGCGCGAGACCTGGGAAAAGTCGGGCCATTATGAGCACTATCGCGACAATATGTATTTTACTCGCATAGATGAGAATGAATATGGCATAAAGCCGATGAACTGCATTGGCCATATGCTCATATACAGGCATGATCTGCGCAGCTACAGGGATTTGCCCCAGCGCTACTTTGAGCTTGGCATAGTGCACAGGCATGAAAAGAGCGGCGTGCTTCATGGGCTTTTGCGGGTGCGCCAGTTCACGCAGGACGATGCCCACATCATCTGCGCTCCGGCCCAGCTGGAGGATGAGATCCTGCGCGTCATCCACCTGGTGCGGGATTTAATGGGCCTGTTTGATTTTCGTTTCCGTGTCGCCATTTCCACAAGGCCGGAAAAAAGCATTGGCACGGATGAGGCATGGGAGCTTGCCACTGGCGCCCTGGTCAAGGCAGTGGAAAAGGCTGGCCTCTCCTATGAGATCAATGAGGGCGATGGCGCATTTTATGGGCCCAAGATTGATGTTAGCCTGCTTGATTCCCTTGGGCGGCAATGGCAATGTTCAACCATTCAGGTTGATTTTACCCTGCCAGAGCGTTTTGATCTTGAATATGTTGGCCAGGATGGTGAGAGACACAGGCCGGTGATGGTGCACAGGGCCATCATGGGGTCTGTGGAGCGTTTTATAGGTGTATTGATAGAGCATTTTGCCGGGGCTCTCCCAACATGGCTGGCGCCAGAGCAGGCGCGGTTGCTTACTGTGACCAGTGTTTGTGATGCGGCAGCCTCAAAAATGCGTGATGAGCTGTTAAAGATGGGCATCAGGGCGCATGTGGATGTGCGCAACGAAAAACTTGGATTTAAAGTGCGTGAAGCGCAGCTTGCCAAAATTCCATATATTCTGGTAGTCGGCGAAAAGGAGGCGCAGAGTGGCACCATGGCTGTGCGTCTGCGCAATGGCGACAATCTGGGGCAGAAAAATCCCGCGGAGATTGCAGAGATTATCCGCGAGGATTGTGAAAAGCCCTTTAAACAGGGAGGTATGAGTTATAGCTTCTCCTAATGTTAGAATGCGGCGGGACATACCGCAGGATGGCGTACGCCGCAATGAGATGATTCGCGCAAGGGAAGTGCGCGTCATTGGCGCGGAAGGGGATCAGCTGGGTATTTTGTCCTCAAGTGAGGCAATGGCTCTAGCCAGGGAATCCGGACTTGATCTTGTTGAAGTTTCCGCCACATCCGATCCGCCAGTCTGCCGTATCATGGATTATGGAAAGTTCAAATATGAACAGCAGAAAAAAAAGGCGGATGCAAAAAAACGCCAGAGCGTGATCCAGATCAAGGAAATCAAGGTTCGCCCCAAAACCGATGATCACGATTATGAAACCAAGTTGCGCCATATCCGTCGTTTTCTTGAGGGCGGGGACAGGTGCAAGGTGACCGTATTTTTCCGTGGACGTGAAATTGTGCATAAGGACAGAGGCGTAGCCATCCTTGAGCGTATGGTACGGGATCTGGCGGACATCGCCAAACTTGAGCAGGAGCCACGCGCCGAAGGACGCACATTGCAGATGCTGCTTGTGCCAAAAAAATAAATGCTTGCGCAAAAAGCCTTTTTCATGCACTATGTTTGCCCAATAATGTTATTTCATTGAATTTTTTTGCCATAAGGAGCGACCTATGCCCAAGATCAAGACAAGGCGCGCCGCCGCCAAAAGGTTTGAGCAGACTGGCAGTGGCAAGTTTAAGCGCCGCCGCCAGAATTTGCGCCATATTCTCACCAAAAAGGCGCCTGGCCGCAAAATGCGGCTTGGACAGCCGGCAATGGTGGATAAGACAAACGAAAAAGCCGTGCGCAGAATGCTCCCCAACGGCTGACGCGCGGCATATAGATGCCTTTTTTGTTTTGGATTTCATCATAGCTGATTTTGGGGCAATTTAAACAAAATCGCTTCATACAGCTTATTTACATACGCCGCGGATGGCGGCGCGCAGTCCTATTGGGGTGCGATAATTGTCGCTTTATGCGACACCAGATCCGCCCGGCGGGCATACCTCCGCCTTGATACCGGGCTTGGGAGGATACGCAAATGCGTGTGAAGAGAGGAGTTACCGCACATAGGCGGCATAAAAAATTTCTTGATTTGGCAAAGGGTTTTCGTGGCGCCCGCCATCGCCTCTATCGCACTGCCCGCGAGGCTGTGGAGAGATCCTGGCAAAATTCTTTTGCGGGCCGCAAGCAGAGAAAGCGTGATTTCCGCGCATTGTGGATCATCCGTGTAAATGCCGGAGCAAGGGCCAATGGGCTGTCCTACAGCAAATTCATGCATGGCCTTAAACTGGCGGGAATCGAACTCAATCGCAAGGTCCTGGCCAATTTGGCCATTGAGCATAAAGATGATTTTTCGGCAATAGTAGCGATGGCAAAGGAAGCATTGAAAAAGTAATTGACTGGCGATATGCCGACACCATGGTCAGCGGGGATTTTGAGGCAGAAAGCATCTTTTTTTCATGTCAATCTGTTTCAAATCCCCTTTTTTGTCATATGCCACTAGTGTCGCGTCAAGCGACAATAGTCGCAATCCCGATCAGGGATTGCGCGCCGCCAGCGGCGGCGTGAGCAAAGCAAAAACCACGTTTTTTGCTTTGCGATCTTCATGTTTTTACACAGTAAAAACATGACATCTCACTAGGTTGGTCATTGGTTTAAGACATATGGCATTTGGCATCACAATGGCAGCGCATTTCTTCATGAATCTTTACAGGAATATTTATCTGTCTGGCAGAAGGCGGCATGGAAATGGATTTGATTAATTCGCTGAAAAACCTTGGACTGGATTTTGAAAAGGCAGTGAATGCTGCGGCCACTCCAGACGCCCTAGAAGATCTCCGGATTGAGTATTTGGGACGAAAGGGCAAACTTGCGGAGATAATGAGCCAGCTGCCAAAGCTCGACCCATCTCTGAGGCCGGCTGTAGGCCAGAAGGCAAACGAGATCAAGGTGGAGTGCCAGCAGCTTTTCGAAGCCAAAAAGGGAAATCTTGCAAAGGAGTCGGAGGCCAGGACCCTGAGCCGCTTTGACCCGACACTGCCAGGTCGCGAGCCATGGCAGGGTTCGCTGCATCCGGTGAGTCTGGTTATCCGCGAGGTTTGCGGCATTTTTGGCAGACTTGGTTTTGATGTGGCCTCCGGCCCGGAAGTTGAGATTGACCGCTACAATTTTGAGGCTCTCAACATGCCACCGGAACATCCAGCAAGAGACATGCAGGATTCCCTATACATCACCGACAGCACATTGCTGCGCACGCACACTTCCCCCGTGCAGGTCCGCACCATGCTGGCGCGGAGGCCACCAATTGCCATTGTGGCCCCTGGCAAGGTGTACCGGCGTGATTCCGATCTGACCCATACGCCCATGTTTCACCAGATCGAGGGACTGATGGTTGGCAAAGATATCACCATGGCCCATTTGCGAGGTCTTTTGCAGGCTTTTATCCAGAATGTTTTTGGCAGACACACCAAAATCAGATTTCGGCCCAGCTTTTTCCCCTTTACAGAACCCTCCGCCGAGGTGGACATTTCCTGCATGATCTGCGGTGGCAAGGGAGAAATCAATGGCGCTCCCTGCCGTGTTTGCAAGGGCACAGGCTGGCTGGAAATTCTTGGCTGCGGCATGGTTGATCCAAATGTCTACGAATCCGTGGGTTATGCCGGCGACATCAGTGGTTTTGCCTTTGGCATGGGCATAGAGCGCATAGCCATGCTCAAATACGGTATCAATGATCTGCGTATCTTTTTCCAGAACGATACCCGTTTTCTTGAGCAGTTCGGGCTCTAGTCGCACATCCCGCGGCAACAGAATGATTATGGCGAAAATCAGAACCATTTTTTTCACGCTTGTCGCAATTTTCTGTTTTGAAGTCGCCCTTTGCGATTTTGAGGCAGGCGCCAGATCCGCATACAGCCCAAGGCATACGGGCATGGAACCGCCTGGCGGCCCAAGGCGCATTGAGGCCATGCCAGGTAATTCCCCATCACGCACCGCAGAGGGCGGCATGGGTTATATTGATGCCTATGGCAATACGCTGGAGGATCGCGGTCCTGAAGAAAAAAAGGCCAGGCGCAGACCGCCGCCAGGGGCATACGGCGGCTATGGCGCAAAAGAGACTGTCAGGCCTTTGCCAGAACCTAGACTGCCCGGCAAACCGCTCTGGAAATTCGATTAGCGGCATGGGCAGGATTCACAAAAAGTCAAAGCAAGGATTTGCAAATGCTTGTTCCCCTTTCCTGGTTGCGAGAGTTTACCCCCTATGAAGGTAGCGCCTCCGAACTTGGTGAAAGACTCACCATGCTTGGGCTTGAGCTTGAAGAGATTGTCAATCCTTTTGCAGCCATAATGGGAATAAAGACCGGCTTTGTGGCACAATGCGATCCGCATCCGGATTCCGACCATCTTCATTGCTGCAAGGTGGATATGGGCAATGGTGAAATTCTGGATATAGTTTGCGGAGCGCCCAATGTCGCAGCAGGCCAGAAGGTGGCTGTGGCTCCAGTGGGCGCAACATTGCCAGATGGCACAGTGATAAAAAAAGCGAAACTTCGTGGCCAGACTTCCTGCGGCATGATCTGCTCCGAACGCGAACTTGGCCTTAGCGATGATCACACCGGCATCCTTGTACTGCCGGAATCGACGGCCATTGGGCAAAGACTCGTCGACGCCATGGAAATGGATTGCGAGGTTCTCGATCTTTCCATAACACCAAACAGGCCGGACTGTCTTTCAATCCTCGGTGTCGCAAGGGAGACTGCCTCCGCATTCGGGTTGCCCTTCCATGTGCCAGACCTGCCTTTTGAGACAGACAGTAAATCAGGCGAGACCATTTTGCCCATTGAGATAGAGGATCCGGAGCTGTGCTGGCAATATGGCGGCCGGGTGATTGAAGGCATCAAGGTGGCACCCTCCCCGCATAAAATGCGCTATCGTCTAATCGCCGTGGGAGTCAGGCCAATCTCCAACATTGTTGATGTTACAAATTACATACTTTTTGAATGTGGCCAGCCCCTGCATTCATTTGATCTCGACAAGCTTTCTGGCGGACGTATAATCGTCAAATGCGCAAAGGATGGCGAAAAATTCACCACACTGGATGGCCGGGAACGGATGCTCAACAAGGATGATCTCTGCATTTGTGATGCCAATGCCATTGTCGGCCTTGCTGGTGTCATGGGTGGACTTGATACAGAAATAACAGCGCAAAGCCATAATGTTTTTCTTGAAAGCGCTGTCTTTCAGCCACGTTCAATCCGCAAGACCTCCCGCCGTCTTGGCCTGACATCGGAGGCATCATACAGATTCGAGCGGGGCATCGATCAGATGCGCAGTATCTGGGCTCTTGATCGCGCATGCGCATTGATGGCCAGTATCTCGGGCGGACTGATCAACCCCGGCCTGTCCCTTGAAATCCCAAAGCCGTTCAAAAGCGCCAGAATTGCCTATGCTCCGGCTCAGGCAAATGCGTTGCTGGGTGTAACAGTGGCAAATGGCAGGCAGAAGGAGATTCTGGAATCCCTTGGCTGCGCCATTGAAAACAGTGAGGCCGAAGTCTGGACTGTAATACAGCCTTCCTGGCGTCCTGATCTTACGCGCCCGGCTGATGTTATCGAGGAAGTGGGCAGATACCATGGACTGGATTCCATTCCCCCGGAACTGCCGCCAGTGCATCGCAATCTTGCTGACTGCTTTTTTGGGCATTCCACATTCTCTTTCTGGAATCTTGTCAGAGACTGGGGCGCAGGTGTTGGGCTCAATGAAGCAATTAATTACAGCTTTGTTGGGCAAACTGATCTAGATTTTTTAAACTTGCCGCCTGATAACCGCATTACTGTCTTTAATCCATTGAGTGAAGATCAAAATGTCCTCAGAACCTGCCTGGCGCCAGGACTTCTGCATGATCTGGCCAATAATCTCGCCTATGGGGCCCAGAGCGTGAAGCTGTTTGAACTTGCCAACACCTTTCATGCCGATCCCTCAAGTGAAACCGGAGCCACTGAAAGCGGCGTCCTTGGCATTTTACTTTATGGTTTGCGGCATGACAGCGGCTGGCCGCACGCCGATGGCACCCTTGATTATGCGGATATTAAAGGTCTTGTTGAACATCTTTGCCATTTCCTGAATTTGCCCAAACCGCTTTTTACCCGTGTTGAGGATCATCCCTGGCTTATGCCCTGTGTGCAAATTACTGTCGGCAATGAAAAGCCAGGTTTTCTTGGGAAGGTAAAAACAGATATTGCGGATGCGTTTCATGCGGTCAAAAACGTATGGATCTGCGAGCTTGGCCTTGACGCCCTGCAGGGGCTGCATGAGAAGGCCATGAGGCGCTTCCATTCGCTGCCAATATTTCCTGCCATCCGCCGGGATATGACGGTTATCGCGGACAAAAAGATTCACGCAGGCTCCATACTGGAAAGGATACTGCTGCAAAAACTGCCGCTGCTTGAAGGCGCTGTGCTTGTGGACTGCTTCGAGCCTTCGGACAGCGATGAGCGACATCTAACTTACAGACTCACTTTCCGCCATCATGACAGAACACTCAAGGATTCGGAGGCGGACAAGGAAAGAGAAAAGGTTGCCGCAAACCTGCGCAAAAGTCTTGGCGTTAAAATATAGCACATGCCTTTTGAAAATGGGCATGTGGCATCGCGCATTTGCAGTGCGAAAGTGCGCGCCTTGTCCCGAACTGCAGGGAAACCGGGCCTTTTCTGAAACTTACTGTCGCAGGAATAATTAACAACCAACGCCTATATGAGTTTTCAAAGTTAATGTATAAGTTTAACTTAATGCGCCGAAATCAGGCCATGAACAGGTTCCGCCAATGAGGGATGGAGGATAAGCTTGTCAGGCGGGAAAATGTACCGGATTGGCGAAGTTGCGGAGATGCTTCACCTGAAAACCCATGTACTCCGTTTTTGGGAAATGGAATTTCCCCAGATCGAGCCCATGCGGACAGACACTGGCCACCGGGTTTATTCTGAAAAGGATGTGGGGCTGCTCAGGCGCATCCAGCAATTGCTTCATGAGCAGGGCATGACCATAGAGGGCGCAAAACGCGTACTGTCTGGGAGCGCCATTATTGATGAAAATGAACCTCAAAGAGTAGTCGCCGTGCCGGATGCGGCATTTATGAACATGTTAGAAAATGAGCTTGTGTCAATTCGCAACCTTCTTTCATTCAATACTCGTCCATGAATATAATTCTTTCCCCCTCCCTGTTGTCGGCCGATTTCGCATCTCTTGGGCATGTTGCATCATCACTGGAAAAAGCAGGAGTAGCCTGGCTGCATCTGGATGTCATGGATGGCGCATTTGTGCCCAACATAACATTTGGAGCGCCTGTCATCAGCTGTCTGCGCAAGCAGACCGGCCTTTTTTTTGATGTTCATCTCATGATTGAGGCACCGGACAGATACCTTGCCGATTTTGCAGCAGCAGGCGCGGATATGCTCGTGGTGCACATGGAGACCATGCGCCATGCCCACAAGACGCTGCAGGCCATTCATGATCTGGGGCTGAAAGCCGGTCTTGCCCTGAATCCGGGCACAGATTTTTCCCACTGCCGCTGGCTTTTGCCATATGTTGACCTGATGCTGCTGATGGGCGTCAATCCCGGTTTTTCCGGCCAAAAATTCATTTCCCAAACATATGTCAAGATAGGCGCCTGCCGAAAATATCTTGACGAGCTTGGGTATGAGCATCTTCCCATTCAGGTGGATGGCGGAGCAAGCCTTGCCAATGCGGCGGAGCTTGTAGCAGCCGGAGCGGACATTCTGGTTTCCGGATCGGCATTTTTTAAAAATCCAGATTATGTGGATGCCCATAATGCCTTCATATCCTCCACATCCGAGGCGCTGGATAACAGAAAATCCTGCCAGGGGCTGGAGAGAGCGCAGAGCTGGCGTCATTGTCCTGATGGCAGTTACTAGAGCATTTGCCGATTGAAAATAGGCAAATGGAGGCGATTCTTCTGAAGCCGCAGCATAAAAGTAAGGGGAAGAATTGAATTTTCATGAGCCTGTCCCGCTACGCGGAGAAACGCCAACATGAATGATTGAAATGTGTAGAGCGTTTCAACTGATGAATGCTCAAGTGAGATGTCATGTTTTTACTGTCGTAAAAACTTGAAGCGCGCAGGGCCAAAAAACATAGTTTCCGCTCCGCGCGGCGCCATGCACCTCAAATTGGATGCTCCAGCATACTCCCCCATCATGGCAGGATGGGCTGTATGCCCAAATATCTGCCATAATTCTTCAGGATAATCGCCGATTATCCCAACAGGGGGAAACAATGCCAACCAGACGAGAATGCGCCAATGCCATCAGGGCCCTGGCCATTGATGCCATAGAAAAAGCACATTCAGGGCATCCAGGAGCGCCGCTTGGCATGGCTGATATGGCTGAAGCGCTGTGGCGTGGATTTTTAAGACACAATCCTGCAGATCCCGCATGGCCGGATCGTGACCGGTTCATACTTTCCAATGGCCACGCATCCATGCTCCTGTACGCATTGCTTCATCTCACAGGATATGATCTCCCGATTGAGGAAATTCGCAACTTCCGCCAGCTCAACTCCAAAACTCCTGGACATCCTGAGCGAGGGGTCACTCCTGGTGTTGAAATGACAACAGGGCCTCTGGGGCAGGGCATAGCCTCCGCAGTAGGCATTGCCATGGCGGAAGCCCTGCTTGCAACCAGATTCAACAGGCCTGATTTCCCCGTAGTCAATCATTATACCTGGTGCTTTCTTGGCGATGGCTGCATGATGGAAGGTGTCTCCCATGAGGCATGCGCACTTGCCGGCACATGGAAACTGGGAAAACTTATCGCCTTCTACGATTCCAATGGCATATCCATTGATGGCAAGATAGATCCCTGGTTCAGTGAAAATACAGGCCAGAGATTTGCCGCCTATGACTGGCAGGTCATTGGCCCCATTGACGGTCATGACTGCAATGCGCTTGATGCTGCCATAAAGGAGGCCCAGGCGGAGACTGGCAAGCCATCCCTCATTATCTGCAAAACCCATATCGGTTTTGGATCACCCAAGGAGGACTCACCCGCAAGCCATGGCTCGCCTCTGGGTGAAAATGCCGCCAGGACAACCAGGGAGGCCATTGGCTGGAATGAAGACACCTTTGTGGTACCCGGAGAAATACGGGAGGCCTGGGATGCCCGCAAGAAAGGCGCAAGTCTGGAAAAAGCCTGGAATGAAATGTTCGCTGCATATGCGGAGACATATCCTGGGCTGGCAACCGAGTTTAAGCGGCGCATAGGAGGGGAGCTGCCAGCATCCTGGCCGGAAATATCCCGCAGGGCCAGATCCCATGCCACAAGACAGACTGCGGATCAGGCCACCAGGGTGGCATCCCATAAATGCCTGGAGGTATTTGTGCCGGATATGCCTGAACTGTTGGGTGGATCTGCCGATCTTTCTGGCTCTGTTGGCACGCAGACAGCTGCGTCAAATCCAGTGGATGTGGCCAATTACACAGGCAACTATCTTTTTTACGGCGTGCGGGAATTTGGCATGGGCGCAATAATGAATGGCATTGCCATCCATGGCGGCTTTATCCCCTATGCTGGCACATTTCTCGCCTTTTCCGATCAGGCCAAGAATGCCTTGCGGCTGGCGGCCATAATGCAGCTCCATGTCATCTGGATTTTGACACATGATTCCATTGGCGTAGGGGAGGATGGGCCGACCCATCAACCTGTTGAGCAAATTGCGGCATTGCGGCTCATACCGGGCCTCAATGTCTGGCGCCCCTGCGATGATGTTGAAACCACCGCGGCCTGGATCTCCGCAATAACTTCCAAAACCGCACCCACCGCGCTTGTGCTCTCACGCCAGAAGCTGGCACAGTTTGCACATCCCAATCAGGAAGACCTGGCCAGGGGTGGATATATTCTCAAGGATTGCCAGGGGGAACCGGAAATTATTCTCATGGCCACAGGCTCTGAGGTGCAGCTTGCCATGGCGGCTGCCGATGAGCTGAATGGCTCAGGCATACGCGCACGGGTAGTGTCCATGCCATGCTGTGAGATTTTTGACAGGCAGCCGGATGACTGGAAAGAAAAGGTTCTGCCAGCCAATGCCAAATGCCGCATTGCCATCGAAGCGGCTTCTGCCGACTGGTGGCGCCGCTATGTTGGACTTGATGGCGCTGTCATTGGCATGACGGGCTACGGCAGCTCGGCGCCTGGCAAGGAGCTGTTCAAGCATTTTGGTTTTACGGTGGAGCATGTGGTGGAGACAGCAAAAGATCTTGTTTCCAAAAATCGGTGAATCCCGCCCCGGCTCCCTGCCGGCAAGGCTTGCAAGAATGGCAAAACAGACAGATAATGGCTGAAATCATTATGGAGAATTGCAATGAAAGTAAAAAAGCTGGCGGATGTTGATTGCAAGGGCAAGACTGTTGTCATCAGGGAAGACCTCAATGTGCCCATGAAGGATGGCAAGATCAGCAATGACAAGCGCATACGGGCCGCATTGCCAACCATCAAAATGGCTCTGGACAAGGGCGCTGGCGTGGTGCTTCTTTCCCACCTCGGTCGCCCCACGGAAGGGGAGTTTGAGGAAAAATTTTCATTAAAGCCTGTGGCCGCGCATCTGGGCGAACTGCTTGGCAAGACCGTTAAGGTCGTCGACAAAATAGAGGATGCCAAACCAAACCCCGGCGAAGTTGTGCTCGTTGAAAATATCCGTTTTTTCAAGGGTGAAAAGAAAAATAATCCGGAGCTTGCCAAAAAGCTTGCCTCCCTTGGCGATATTTATGTAATGGATGCATTTGGGGCGGCCCATCGTGCCCATGCCTCCACAGAAGCAGCGGTTCGCGATGCCGCCATAGCCTGCGCTGGCCCCCTGATGGTGGCTGAGCTGGACGCCTTCGCAAAAGTGCTGGAAAATCCCAGCCGGCCTCTGGCGGCCATCATTGGCGGCTCCAAGGTTTCCACCAAGCTGGGAGTGCTGGAGAATTTGCTTAAAAAGGTTGATATTCTCATTGTTGGCGGCGGCATTGCCAATACATTCCTGGCTGCGGCCGGCTATGATGTGGGCGCATCCCTGTACGAGCCGGAACTGCTGGATGAAGCCAAAAAAATCATGGAAACAGCCAAAAAGCTGGGCAAAGAGCTGCCTTTGCCAGTGGATGTGGTAACGGCCAGTGAACTTGCCGAAGGACAGAAGGCGGATGTTCACCCGGTGGATGCCGTGCCTGCCGGTCAAATGATTCTTGATATCGGCCCCAAGACTGTGGCTCTCTATGAAGATATTCTTGGCAAAGCCAAAACCATTGTCTGGAACGGGCCAGTTGGCGCTTTTGAAATTGAGCCCTTTGGTGCTGGCACAAAGGCCCTGGCTGAATATCTTGCCAACTGCGGCGCCTTTGTGGTGATTGGTGGCGGCGATTCCGTCGCGGCTGTTGAAAGTTATGGCCTTGCCGATAAAATGGGCTATATTTCTACGGGTGGCGGAGCATCCCTGGAATTGCTGGAAGGCAAGATTCTCCCATCTGTTGCCGCATTGCAGGACAGGGCGGAAAAATAGTCATAGAAAACATTCTTTTTTGCATATCCTGCCGCATAATTCCCTGCGGCAGGATAGTGTGAATGAATAAAGACCACTCAATATGGAAAATAAAAAAACAGAACACAGATGCGGATGGGTAGCCATAGCCGGTCCGGCCAATGCTGGCAAGTCAACCCTGCTCAATGCCATGCTGGGGCAAAAGGTGGCCATTGTCACACCAAAGCCGCAGACCACCCGCAATCAGATTGTTGGCATTCTGACCGACAATGACGCGCAGATAATTTTTATGGATACACCTGGCATCTCCCAGCTCAGGGGCAAGCTCAACCGCACCATGGTGCAGGCCGCCTGGCAGAGCCTTGGCCAGGCTGATCTGGTGATGCTTGTGCTTGATGCCAATCTGTATATTCGCCATCCGGAATATCTGGAGCGTGATCTGGCAGCCTTTGCCGATGCCCTCAAAGACAGCAAAAAGCCTGTGGTGGTTGTCCCCAACAAGGTTGACCTGTTTGGGGACAAGAGCAAAATGCTGCCCCTGCTTACCAAAATTGGCGAATTGTGGCCAAATGCCGAGATATTCCCGGTATCCGCAGTCACCAGGGATGGCCTTGATGAGCTCAAGGTGCTTTTGACAGCAAAATTGCCTGCTGGTCCGGCCCTTTATCCAGAGGATCAGGTATCCACGGCGCCCATGCGCTTTATGGCGGCCGAGATTATCCGCGAAAAGCTCTATCTGCATCTTCATCAGGAAGTGCCTTATGGCGTGGCAGTGGATGTGGAAAGCTGGGAAGAAAACGAGGAACGCGGGCAGACGGTTATCCACGCAGTCATCTATGTAGCCAAGCCCATGTACAAGGCCATGATCATCGGCAAAAACGGCTCCGGCATCAAGGAGATTGGCACAGAGGCCAGAATGGAGATCCAGGAGCTTTTGGGAGGCCGTGTGCACCTGGAGCTTTGGGTGAAGGTGCGTGAAAACTGGATGGACGATCCGGCTTTTTTGCGTGAGCTTGGACAGTCCGCACAACCGGTATAGCCATGCTGACAGCCGGACAGCTCACAGCCAATCTGGAGAAAGTGCGGCACCGGGTTGATGACGCCTGCAGACGCGCCAACCGCAACCCGGCAGATGTAACCCTGCTTGCTGTATCCAAACTTCAGCCAGCAGCCGCACTGCGCGATATAGCCATGGCTGGACAGATGGATTTCGGGGAAAATTATGTTCAGGAAGCCATGCAAAAAATGGCGGATCTGGCGGATCTTAATCTGTGCTGGCATATGACCGGCCATGTCCAGAGCCGCAAGGCCGGTGATGTGGCCGGCAGGTTTGCCCTGATTCATACCCTTGATTCCCAAAAGTTGGCAGCAGCGCTGGAAAGGCATCTTGTAGGCAAAAATTTGCTCCAGAATGTGCTTATTGAGGTCAATATAGCGCAGGAGCCTCAAAAGGGCGGCATAGATCCAGATCACCTTCAGGAACTGGGCGAATATGTTTTGGCAAATTGCCCACATCTTGCATTAAGGGGTGTCATGTGCCTGCCTCCGGTTTTTGACAATGGCGAGGCTGCCAGACCATGGTTTAAAAAGTTGAGGGAATTGCGGTCAGATCTGGCAAAAGGGCTGGACATGGATTTGCCTGTGCTCTCCATGGGCATGAGTGGCGATTTTGAAGCAGCCATTGCCGAAGGCGCCACCATAATCAGAATAGGCACAGCCATTTTTGGGCCAAGAGCAGTAAAAAAATAATACTTCATGGCGTCTTTGGCATATTGTTAACATTGCATCGATTCACAGGCTTATCTAAAAGGCCTTTTATGATGGCCATGTCAGGCATGGCCAGGGAGCACCAAGCTGATGGCGGCAAAGGACAACAAGGAAAAAGAAGCTGCATTGCCGGAAGGGCAGGCGGAAAAGCCAAAAAAGAAATCAAAACTTAAAAAAATTGTCATAATTCTGGCGATTCTGATTATGACACTTGGCGGGGCCGGACTTGGCGCATACTGGTGGTTTTATATGCGCACCCCAGTGACTGACGATGGCTCTCCCGCACCGGCCAGCCAGGAGACGCAGGCAGATTCGGCTCAGACCGCGCAGCAGCCGGCTGCCAAGGATGACAAGGCATCTTTGAATTCCGCCCGTATCGAAAGGCAGAGCGACCTGCCAAGAAGTGTTGGCATGGTTTTGCCATTGCCGCCAATCACAGTGAATCTGGCGGAACCAGGCGGCAGGCGCTATCTCAAGCTTGGCATGGAAGTTGAAGTCAATTCCGATGTCTCCACCCAGCTCAAGGCACAGAATGCCCGCATAATGGATGCCATCATCATGCTGCTTGCAGGCAAGACATATGGGGAGATCTCAACTCCGGATGGCAAGGTTCTGCTAAAGGCGGAGATTGCCGCCAGACTTAATCAGATTCTTGGCGCCCAGAGAGTTGTGCGTGTATATTTTACAGACTTTGTGATTGAGTAGCGCGACATTGACCATTTAATCAGCACCAGCAAAAGAGGTTTTTTATGTCTCAGGATGACGATCAGGACGCCCTGGCTGCCCAGTGGGCAGCTGAACTGGAAGCGGATGGAGTGAGTACAGATCCGGATGCCGCTGCAGGAAAAGGTTCGTCTGACGATGAGCTGGCCGCGGAATGGGCGGATGCTCTGGCCACAGAAGAGGAGCAAAGGGGCCCGGCTGCCTTTGGTAGCGCCGCGTCAGGCGCCGGCACCAATGCCAATGGCGGCACTCTGCACAGTCCGGCAACAGACGCGCATTTTCAGGACATGACAGAGATGTCCAAACAGCCTCAAGACAAGAATCTCAAGAGGGAACTGGATTTCATTCTCGATATTCCCCTTGACGTTTCCGCAGAGCTTGGACGCACTCGTCTGCTGATAAACGAGCTTTTGCAGCTTGGTCAGGGCTCGGTTGTGGAACTAAACAAGCTGGCTGGCGAACCATTGGAGGTTTATGTCAATGGCAAGCTGGTAGCCAGAGGCGAGGCTGTGGTCATCAATGAAAAATTTGGTGTGCGCCTGACGGATATTATCAGCCCCATTGAGAGGGTAAAACAGCTTGGCTGATGTGGGTGCCGAGCCCCTTTCTGGTGCCGGGCTCTCCGGCAATGCCGTGCGCGGCATAGCCGAGAACGCGGTAGATCCACTATCCCCACAGGGGGTCGCCAATGCCAGCCAGGATTCCCTGGCCGAAATTGTGCATCAGGCTGCCGATTTCATTGTCAGCGGTTTTGATCTGGCGGGCAGGGCAGTGGGCGAGGCTGTGGATGTGGCCTCCAACAAGGCTTTTCAGGGGGCGGCCAATGTTGGCGCCAATATTGCCACTCCGCCAGATAGCCTGGGACAGCCTGTATTTTCCTGGGGGGGATATTTTCAGGCTCTTGGCATCCTTTGTCTGCTATTGGCGGCCTTGTGGTTTGGAGTCTGGCTTTTGCGCCGGTATGGTAAATTTAATTTTATTCCCCGTCCCGGCTCCCTGCCAAAAAACGCGCTTGTAATGGAAGCGCAAATGCCACTTGGGCCAAGAAAAGGCCTCATGGTGGTACGATTTTTGAATAGAAGATTGCTGCTGGGGGTGACTGATCATCAGATCACCTATATTACGGAGGAAAGTGCGCAAGATGGGCGGCAAAAATCTGACTTTCAGGGCATCATGGAACAGGCGCGCAACAGCAGTGCTGATTCTGGCACTGGTGGCGCTGTTTCCTGAACTGGCCTGTGCCGCTCAGGATTTAACCATGCCTTCCATGTCCCTTACCCTTTCGGGTGGGGCGCCGGAACCGTCCAAGGTTTCGGTTCTATTGGAAATCCTTTTCCTGCTCACCATATTGTCAATTGCTCCGGCAATTATGCTGACAATCACAAGCTTTACGCGCATTATCATCGTGTTCAGCTTTCTTAGGCAGGCAATGGGAGTGCAGCAGCTTCCTCCCACCCAGATATTGGCAAGCCTTGCCATTTTTATGACGGTGGTAATCATGTTTCCAGTAGGCCGTCAAATTAATAATGAAGCCTTGCAGCCATATCTCAATGAGCAGATAGATTATAAGATCGCGCTGGACCGCGCCCAGGAGCCACTGCGCACATTCATGTTCAAGCATACCAGGGAGAAGGATCTTTCCATTTTCTATTCCATTTCCCGCATGGAGGCCCCGCGCACCAAGGAAGAGGTGCCGACCATGATGCTTGCAGCCGCATTTGTTATAAGCGAGCTGAAAACCGCCTTTACCATCGGCTTTTTGATTTATATTCCCTTTCTGGTAATGGACATGGTGGTTTCCAGCGTGCTTCTGGCAATGGGCATGATGATGCTGCCGCCAATGATGGTGTCGATGCCTTTCAAGCTGCTCCTGTTTGTGATGGTGGATGGCTGGAATCTGCTTGTTGGCTCACTGGTTAACAGTTTTCTTCTATAAAGAATGATCAAGGGGGGATGCAATGTCCACTGATTTTGTCATCGGTTTCGGCCGCCAGGCCATCGAACTTTGCCTCATGATGGCCTTGCCCATGCTGGGAGTCGGTCTTGGAGTTGGTGTTGTTGTAAGCGTCATCCAGGCGGCTACGCAGATTCAGGAACAGACATTGACATTCATCCCCAAAATTGTCTGCATGTTTCTTGCCCTGCTTCTGGCTCTTCCCTGGCTCATAGAGAGAATGACAACCTTTACGAGGGATGTATTCATCAACATTCCCACATATGTGCAGTGAGTTGCCGCAACCATTGGTGAGCATTATGCTTGCAAGCATAAAAAGGCTGGTTGAACACCTTGCTTCAGCCAGCCTTTTTGCATGACGCAATAATCTTGCATGAACAACAATGATATTTTGACAGGTCGCATCTGGCCCACCTTTTTGCGCTACAGTCTGCCCTGGACACTCTCCATGCTCACATCAGGCTCTGCTGCCATAATTGATGGCATATTCATTGGGCAGTATGCCGGCGCCATCGCTCTGGCATCTGTGAATATTGTCGCGCCAGTATGGGGATTTATGGGTGGCGTGGGCATAATGCTTGCCTCAGGCGGCTCCGCCATTGCCGGCAACTATATCGGCAAGGGCGACGTGCAAAGCGCCTCCGCCATGCTGATTAAAACACTGCTTGCAATTCTGGGCTGGAGTCTTGCCTTTTTCATTGTTTTTTTTCTGTTTCAGGAACCTGCGCTTTACTGGATGGGAGGCAGAGGCGAGCTTCTGCCGGACAGCCAGGCCTATTTGCGGATACTTCTTTATTTTTCACCCATATTTCCCCTATGCTTCGCGCTCTCCTATTTTGTCAGACTGGATGGCAGGCCTGTGCTGGCCAGCATGGGATTTATCATCTGCGCCGGCGCAAATGTTGTTCTTGACTGGTTTTTTATCAATTACAAAGGCATGGGAGTTGTGGGCGCAGGCATTGCCACAGGCATAGCCTATTGCGTGCCCTGCGTGATTTATGCCACGCATTTCGTATCCAGAAAATGTTCGTTCATCCTCCCCAAAAAACTGGGTAAATGGGATGAGGTGCTAAAAGCCGCCTGGAATGGTTCCTCGGAATTTGTCAATGAAACAAGCGCGGGCATTGTTATACTTCTTTTCAATATCATACTGGTCAGCAGCATGGGCCCCATGGGAGTGGCGGCCTTTACAGTCATTGGCTATATCACAATGATGGGCGGACTGCTCTGCTTTGGCATTGCAGACACTCTCACACCATTGATCAGTGTCAATAATGGTGCCAAAAAATTTGCACGCGTCAAAAAATTTCTGGGTTGCGCCCTGATCATGGTTACTGCGGTGGATCTGCTGCTGTTGCTATACCTTAGCTGCTGGCCGCGGATAATCGTTGATCTGTTTTTGATGGATGCCCACCAGGCAACGGAGATTGCGCTTGAATTTATTGCAGCCGCCCGTTGGGAGTTCCTTTTTCTTGGCCTGAATATCGCCTTCACATCCTATTTTACTGGCAGACTTTGGGCGCCAGCATCCTTTATAACCGCCTTTGGACGGGGCTTGCTTTTTCCCTGCCTCCTTTTGAGCTTGTTGCCCATGTGTTTTGGGCCAGAAGGTATCTTTTTTGTGCCCGCAATTTCAGAAGCCATGACCTTCGGACTGGCCATTGCAATTTATTGCCACATGCTAAAAAGGAACAGCAAAAATTCAGGTCAGACTCTTTAAGAAGAATTGACTTAATTCATGGCGCTGTTCTTCATCTCCCCTGGCGCATCTGCCGCATCAAATCTGCGCCCATATTTTTTGCCCATCCAGCGGGAAATCTTTTCCATGTAGTAATAATAGACAGGCGTGATGTAGAGTGTGACCAGCTGTGAAAAGCACAACCCCCCAACCACGGCCATGCCCAGTGGTTTTCTGGCCTCAGCGCCCGCGCCTATGCCTATGGCAATGGGCAAGGCGCCCATAAGCGCCGCCATGGTGGTCATCATGATTGGCCTAAATCTTACATGGCAACCTCTGGTTATGGCCGCTAGCGGAGATATGGATGGATCATGTTTCTGGGCATCCAGGGCAAAATCGAGCATCATGATGGCATTTTTCTTGACTATGCCCAAAAGCATGATGATGCCCACAAAACCATAGAGATTCAGCTCCATGCCTGCCAGCCACAGGGTAAACAGGGCGCCAAAACCCGCTGCCGGCAGACCGGACAGGATGGTAAGCGGGTGAATGAAACTTTCATAAAGAATGCCCAGCACAAGATATATTACAACAATGGCAAGAAACAGCAGCCAGCCCATGCCCTGCAGTGATTTCTGAAATGCCTGCGCAGTGCCCTGAAACTCGGCGCTGACAGTGTCCGGAAGCAGGGGGGAGGCTACACGCGCGACTTCCGCCACGCCTTCGCTCAGGGATATTCCTGGCCTGAGGTTGAACGAGATGGTGACAGCAGGAAACTGGCCATTGTGGTTTACGGTAATTGGTCCAACAGAGGGAGTCATTTCCACAAGTGTTGCAAGTGGCACAAGATCGCCATTTTTGGCGCGCACATATAGCCTGTCCAGGGCTCCCTGTTCCTGCTGGAAGCGTTTCTGCAGTTCTATGAAAACCTTATAGTCATTATTGGGAGCATAGATTGTGGAAATCTCCCGGGAACCAAAGGCGGATTGCAGGGCCAGCTCAATCTGCTGGGGGCTAACCCCCAGGGCGGCTGCCCTGTTGCGGTCAATGTTGAGACGCAATTCAGGATTTTTCAGCTGCAAATCGCTGTTGACATCCTGAATGACAGCAACATGCCTGAGAGCCTCCTCTATTTTCTGGGCACTGTCAAACAGCGCCTCCATATCTGGCCCGAACATGGTATATTGATAGAGCGCCTTGGAAGAACGGCCACCAATGTTTATGGCTGGTGGAATGCGCACAAAAACCCTTAGCGCAGGGGATGTGTTCAATTCACGCCGGAGCTTCTGGGCAACCGTTTCGATGGCCGGCCTTTCCCCATGCGGTTTTAACTGAATGAGCAGGGTGCCATTGTTCACACCCTGATTGGGTCCCACTATACCCACAACTGAATTGAATTTTTCCACCCATGGCTCTTTTTCAAGCATGGGATCAAGCTCATGCTGGGCCTTTTCCATACCCTGGAAGGAAACGCTCTGCCAGCCTTCCGTGCTTGCCACCAGAAAGCCCTCATCCTCCGCTGGCAGAAAACCCTTGGGAATGATGATGCCAAACCATGCGGTGAGGCCAATTAGAGCAAAGGATGCCCAGAGAGTGAGCAGCCTGTGCCGCAGCACAATATTTAGCGAATGCCCATAGCCTCTGGCCAGGGCATCAAAGAAGCGCTCAAAAATGCCATACAAACCTTCGGAATTATGCCTTGTGCCCCTGGCTTTCAAAAAGTAGGCGCACAGCATTGGCGTCAATGTGAGGGAGACAATGCCAGAGCAGAGTATGGCTGTAATGATGACTACAGCAAACTCGCGGAACAGCCTGCCGACAATCCCCCCCATAAACAGCACCGGGATAAACACTGCCGCCAGGGATATGGTCATGGAGACGATGGTAAAGCCAATTTCCGCCGAACCATCATAGGCCGCTGTCAGTGGATCCTTGCCCATTTCCTGATGGCGCACAATATTCTCGAGCATGACTATGGCATCATCCACCACAAATCCAACAGCCAGGGTCAATGCCATCAGGGAGAGATTATCAAGGCTGTAGCCCATTATCGCCATGACTGCAAAAGTGGAAATAATGGACATTGGCAGGGCGAGAGAAGGGATGATGGTGGCCGGCAGGTTGCGCAAAAAAATGAATATGACAAGAATGACCAGAAAAACCGTAAGAATCAGGGTAAATTTGACGTCTGCCACGGATTCCCGGATGGATTCCGAGCGGTCATAAAAAATATCAACATGCACGGAAGGCGGCAGCTGTTTTTCCAGCATTGGCAGCAGCTGGCGTATGGAATCGACTACATGCACGGTGTTGGCGCCTGGCTGTCTGTCTATGGCCAGGGTGAGGGATGGATTGCCCCCGACGCTCCAGGCGAGCTGTTTGTCCTGCTGTACGCTGTCAATGGCCTCGCCAATCTCGCGCAGGCGCACGGGAGCGCCATTTTTGTAGGCGATAACCGTGTCCTCAAAAGCGCGTGCATTATACATCTGGCCACTTGACTTGATGGCCCTGGCTACAGTCTCTCCTTCCAGGGAGCCTGTGGGCAGCATGGAATTGGATGCCATTATGGCATCAGCCACCTCATCTATGCCAAGCCCCCGGGTAGCCATGGCGTCCGGATCCAGCTGCACACGCACTGCATATTTTTTCTGCCCATAAATTATCACCTGGGCCACACCCTCCACCATGGACAGACGCTGGCCAATGAGTGTGTCCGCGTATTCATTCAGTTGCCAAAGGGGCAGGGTGGGGGAGGATACCTGCAGATACATTATGGGCAGATCCGCCGGATTCACCTTGCGGAAGCTTGGCGGCGTGGTCATGCTCGTTGGCAGTCTGCGCTGGGCAAGACCAATGGCCGACTGCACATCCAGAGCAGCCGCGTCTATATCCCTATCCAGGGCAAACTGTATATTGATTCTGGTTCTGCCAGTTGAATTAACTGAAGATATGGAATCTATGCCGGCTATGGTAAAGAATTCCTTTTCCAGAGGCGTTGCCACAGAAGCCGCCATCGTTTCGGGATCCGCTCCAGGCAGGTCCGCAAGAACGGATATGGTCGGGAAATCGACATTTGGCAGCTGATTGACAGGCAAATCGAGATAGCCGGTGATACCGAAAAACAGCATCCCAAGCATTAAAAGAACAGTTGCAACAGGGCGGCGAATAAAAATCGCGGCAATATTGGCGGTATTCGCGCTGGCGCTCATTGGGACAAAACTCCGGGGAAAATAGGGATATTCTTCCATATTATCCCTTTTGCAGCCCATTAGGCAAGCATGTAACTGCCAGTATGTTCCATAGGCCTATGTCCAGAAAAGTATTGCTCTGATAGCCAAAGCAGTCAGCCAGCAGAGTATGCCTCCGCTGAGTGTGGCCCAGACAAGAAGGATGCCAAGGGTTTGCAAATCACTGGCAGTCCACATGCGGCCGATGGAGGAGGGAGGGCCAAGCCAGGGTTTGGGCACAGTCTGGCCAAAATATACAGATGGGCCCGCCATGCGGCAGCCGCATAACCAGGAACATGCTGCCATGGGCCAGCCGGAGTTTGGGCTTGGCATGAGGGTGGCCTGGGAGGCAATTTTTCGCCAGCCAGGCCAATTGCCAGTCCAGGGAAATCTGGCCGGAGCCAGTTTTTTTAACCGGAATGCAAGATAAAAGGCTGCAACCGAAATTCTGGCAGGAATGAAGGCAAGAAAGTCATCCCCCCTTGCGCCAGCAAAGCCGAGATGCAGCCATTTGGGAGTCCTGTACCCCCATTGCGAATCCATGGTGCTTACTGTCTTGTATATCCACAAACCGCATGGACCGGTCAATAGCAGCCAAAAGTAGGGAGCAAGAAAGGCATCGGTGTAATTTTCCGCCATGGTATCCGCCAATGTCTTGCGCAGCATGACGCGATCCAGGTCTGATGTGTTGCGGCTCACGAGCCAGGAAGTGGCCGAACGCGCGGCTGATATATCACAATTTTCGATGCGCCACAGCACTTCCCGGCCTGTGCGCAAAAGACAGCCCATGGCCAGGCCGGACCACGCAAAATACAGGGCAAAAACAGGGGCTACAAAGGGCAGATGCAGGCATGACCCCACAAACAGCCAGACACAGATGGCAACAAGCACAAGAGCGAGCAAGCCAGCCACGCGTCCGCGCAGTCTTCTCCTGTCTTCGGTTTCACCATTTTGCATGAACATCCGGCAAAATGGCTCAAGCCAATCCAGGGCCCGTCCAATGGCGCAAACTGGATGAGGCCACGGCAGCCTTGGATCACCCAGGAGAAGATCCAGAACAAGAGCCATCGGGGCCAGCCAGTAGCAATCCCAGACCGACCATGGCATCAGGTTGGCAAATGTCACCATTTCTCAAGCATGGAGCAGGAGGCCAGGGCGGCATATGCCATAATGCCAGCCGCTGTGGACAGATTCAGGCTGCGAACGCCGCCATTTTGCATGGATGCGATGGGGATACGGACCTTATATGGCGATTGCGCGAGAATATCCATTGGCAAACCTCTGGTTTCCGGGCCGAAAATCAGGGCATCCCCGCATTCAAAGTGGAATTTGGGCAGGGATATATGGCCTTTGGTTGTGGCCATAATCAGTCTTGCGCCCAGGGGCAAGGCAGCCAGAAATGCCTGCCAGCAGGACCAGATGGAGAGTTTCACATGGGGCCAGTAATCCAGGCCGGCTCTTTTAAGATGGCGGTCATCGATTTTGAAGCCAAGAGGCTCAATCAGATGCAACTCCAGATCAAAGGCCGCGCACATGCGCGCTATGTTTCCGGTATTTGGCGGGATTTCCGGTTCAAAAAGAGCTACTAGCACAATATTGGCATGGCTTAAGTCATTGATCAAGCATGGCTATGATGCCAGGTCTTGCCTGGCATGCCACGCGCATGTCCTTTGCGCCCCGGCCATGATCGTCAAGGGTTGCAAACAGGTCAGACTCCACAATCTGCACATTGGCATCCTTGCCGCCATCATCTTCCAGCTTGCGTGTCAAAAGATCCATCGCCTTTTGCTCGGCATCCTTGAGGGTGAAGCCAGGGTCAATGCGTTCCCTGTAATTAAGGGCCGGAGCCGAAAGCTCCCTTTTGCCGGTGTCGGCATAAACTTCCAGCCATGCTGTCGGAATGGTCAGGGCTGCGCCAATGGCATTGGCAACATCAAAATGGGACGCTATTTCCACCGGCATCCCAAAAGAAGCCTCCATACGCTGCCGAAGGCAGTGCGCCGGGCCTCCCACAAGATATATTTTTTGTGGCCGCGCCTCTCGCGCAGCCTTGAGGGCGGCTATGGTATAGATGGGGCCGGAATTTATATTTTCGACAAGCTCTGTGGCGGCGCGAACAATTTTGTCCATGGCATTGGCCACAGCATTTTGGGCAATGTCTGCGGCCATGCTTTTATCACCTCCAAGACTGGCGGCCATATTTTCCAGACCTGAGCGGCTGGCGTCTACATCCCCGCGATCCCTGGTGTCAGGCGCCGCATCGAGATAGTTCAGGGCGTCCAGAAATGTCGGTTTTGTGCCGCCAAAGGCCATGGCTGGTCCTGTCCTTAGGGGCAGAATCCTGGCATTTTTGCCATCAGCGCCTGGATCTATCAGGGAGTCTCCGCCAACGGCAATGGATATGGAGGCCATGGATTTCACCAGGGTACGCCGGTTTTCCAGAATCATGCCCTGTCTGTCAACAACAGGAGAGCCTTCATAAAAAAGAGCTATATCTGTAGTTGTACCACCGGTATCAAGCAGTAGGGCGCAATCCTTTGCCGCATCCGGCCACATGGCCAGCACACCCATGACACTGGCTGCTGGACCGGAAAGTATGGACTGCACGGGCTCCTGCCTGGAGGCGGCAAAGGGCATGGCGCCTCCATCAGCTTTCAGCAGCCGGCACTGGGCGCTGATGCCGAAGGTGGCAAGGGCTTTTTCCATGGAATTTAAAAAATTTTCATGCAGCCTGCCCACTGCTGCATTATAATATGCCGTGGCAATGCGCCGGGGAAAATTCAATCTGCCGGAAAGTGTATGCCCAAGGGTCACAGGCAGGGATGAGGCTTTGGCGGCCACCGCGCCCATTTCATTCTCATGGGCAGGATTGCGTGGTGAAAATTTGCCTACGCAGGCAATGGCGTCTACTCCATCCCTGGCCCATTGTCCGGCTGTAATGGCAAGCTCCCTGGTAAACAGCTTTTCAATTTCAACTCCGCGATGATCCAGGCCGCCGGGAACAACGCAAACATTATTGCCAATGGCAAAATGAAGAGGGTCAAGGCCAGGACCGGCCGAAAGGGCAAGACCCACTGTATCGGCCCGATTCTGGACCAGGGCGTTAATTTCCAAGGTGGTGCCCAGTGTCACGCGGCGCACATTTTTTAATTGCTCCGCGCTGGACACCGCCAGGATCTCCAGAACAGTGCGCACAGACTTTGGCAGATCATCGTGCAGGGTTGAGGTTTTGGCGCTGGCAAGCAAACGGGCCCTCTGGCCCTGTATGGCAAGGATTGCCGCATCTGTGTGCGTGCCGCCACAGTCAATCCCCAAAACGGTATATTCACCCATTATATCTCACCTGGAAAATGGCTTAATGTGTTTTGACCTGATTCAGCACAGTCAGGCGTCCCAGCATGGAACTTAGCGCATTTCTCAATCTGCGCTCGATCTCAATCTCCATGCGTTCCTGGGCATCCGCCATGGCCGCATTGAGAGATTTTTCTATATAGGCCCTGTTTTTATCAACAATTTTTTTGCGGTTTGATTCGTTTAGCAAAAAAGCTGGCAACTTACGTTTTTCAAGCAGTTTGGGCGCGGTTTTAGCCAGCAGCCAGGTTGCGCCAAAAGCCATGCTGCCACCCACTATGCTTGAAACCGGCTCCCCGGTATGGGCAATGGTTGTAGCCGTGGTGGTGGCTGCCACAAGGGGTAGAATGGTGGTGAGGGTAAACTTCATTAATTGCAGGGAATCAAGCCGTGAAATTTTGATGCTCACATTGTCAAAGAACTCCTGGCCAATGGCCTGGGCGGGAAAGGTGAAATTTGGGGCCAGGAGCACTCCATTTTGCCTGAGCCATGCCCTGAAGGCAAAATTCAACTCCTGCTGGATATCCTGCTGCAATGCCCGGCTCTTATCCTCCGCGATTTTCACAAGCTCCTGATCCTGGCTGATATTTTTGGAGAAGGTCTGCTCAAGCTGCTCAACAGTCATTCCCTGCGTCTGCGCAGCTTCAAGAGCAGGCATTATATCTCTTGTGGCAATGCGCTGGCTGCAAAGCGAGACAATTTCGCCGGCCTGTTTTTGCATCAGCTTCTTGGCAGTATTAACCGCTTTTTGCGCAAAGGCCGCTATCTTGTCATTGAGAAGTGCATTGACCCTCTCGCGCGAGCTGGCAAGCACCGGAAAAAGGGCCAGCCCATACGCTATGTCTTCGTAACTGCGCCTGCTGTGGGCTATGCTGGCCTGAGGAAAAAGGCGTCGCACAATTTCGCTTGCAAAAGGCCAGCGCGAGCTGCCCCCGGTGAGCACAACCCTTGCGACATCGCGCCTGTTGCCAATATTGTCGAGCACGGCGCCAAGCCATGAGATAAGGCCCACCTGCCTGCCTTCCAGAAGATCTTCGGCATGGCGGCTCAAGCCTCCCTTGTGAACATAATCTTTTAGAATGCGCAGCATTTGCGTGGAAGCGGCATAATTCTCGGCATCGCGCACGAAGTCATCCCTGGTATATGCTTCCACAAAGGAATCATGTCTTTGACCGCTGTCCGCATACCATACAGCATGCAGCGACATGCCTTTTTCATCCGGCGCCTCATCCGGGGCCAGCGAGCCAAGATGGTTGGAAAACTGCTCCTTCTGCGTCTTGCATTCAATCCAGTGGACATACCATTCATATGGCGATGTTGGCACCAGCGCGGCAAAGTCTTTATCATGCCTCATGAAGACCTGAAAAAAAAGGTCATCAAACAGTCGGCCGCCATAGAGCATGTCGCCCCCATTTTGGAGAACATACATGCTTTCCACCGTTGTATAATCGCAGGTGCCACCACCAAAATCCACTATGACGCATTTTCTTTCAACATCATCAATATCAAGTGTGCCGCTCTGAAGGCAGGATATAAGCGCAGCGTCCGATTCCCTCACAAATTTGGGACGCGGCCAACCCGATGAAATGAAGCATTGGGCCATGTTTATGCTGAAATCCTCCCTGGCCAGGGAGGGTATGCCAACATAAATGCCACTGTCACTCTCTAGAAAACCCTCTGGCAAGGCAGCGCGCAAAAGTGCCAGAAAATCTGTCATTGCCCGCATGGAGTCAGGAGATCCCTGGGAGATTTCCGGCTTGAACTGGCTTGCGAGACGCCTCAGGTGCTGCGCCTGGATGTTTGCATAAAATTCGTTTTCCGCAATATTGCCGGCAAGCATTGGCCTGTCATTTTCATAGAGCACAACTGTGGCGATACTGCCGCTGTCATCACTCATGCCCTGAATGACAATCGGCCCTGGCTGTTCCATTGCAAGCATGCCCCTTTCTGATTTGCCGGGATATGAGGCGGCATACAGATAGGTGTTGGATGTGCCAAGATCTATGCCAATAATTTTCATGATTCAGGCCCGGAGTATTGTTTTGCTGGCGGCTGGTCATATATTCGCTGCGCATGGCCCTTGATTAATTTGTCACCCAGCCTGCGCGGCTGCTTGAGAATGCGACAGCGATCGCCATCCGCAATAAGACCCATGGGAATATACAGGCCGCTGTCCCTCTCGCTGTTCCAGACAATCTCATTGTCCGCATTTTCCTGTCCAAAACCGGCTGCAGCCAGTTTTTCCGACAAAAAGGAACGCTGGGGAGGCTCCAGAGAATCCAGAATATCCAGAACGCCACTGGCCAGCTGGCAGGCGGCATTGGCACATGCCCCGGAATTCTGGCTGTTACCCTGTGAGTTTTCAAGCCTGCGAAGCTCGAAATCCCTCTGGCCAACTTCTTTGATTACAAACAGGGCCAGATTAAGCCTTTGTGTGGTCTGCTCAAGCAAATTCTGCTCAAATACAGACATATTAAGACCTGTGATTTTTTTGGAAAAGAATATCAGGAGGAAAAATGCGCCACCCAGCAGCCAGACTGACTTGAAAAAATTTGGCCTTGCGCCCGCGCCAAATACCAGACTCCTGAAACTGGAAAAACTGCCAAAACGCACAAGGCCAGCGGCCAGCTGCCCTGCAAAACGTGTCAGGGCACCAAGTCCAAGGCAGGTCAGGGCAATGCGGCGTGCGCGCGGGTTGGCGCCAAGATAGTCATTGAGCCAGATTGCCCCAAGTATGGCGGCAGCCCGGATGATATCCCCCCCCATGCCAATAAAATCAAGCAGCGCGGCGACAATGCCGCCAAGAACCCAGCCAATGCCCACTGCGCCCGCAAGGGAGAGGAAGGCGGTCCTTTTTTCATAGAGTCCTGCACAGTCAAAATCGGGCAGGGCGGCTGCAAGCGACCAAAGAAATTCGCTTTTGTCAGACAACTGCTCAAGCTCTGTCGATGCCGCCATCCCGGCTGCTTCATCCACAATCGATTTCTTTAAATCCTGAAGCCTGCGCAGAATGGCTTCCCGATCGTCTGGTTTTGTCGCGATTTCATCGCATATGTTTTTTACAAGTTGTCTGGCGGCATCCGTCAACAAGGGTTCATCTGTTTCCACTATTAACCACCTGCAGCTTTTTCGCAATCGGCAAGCTCTTGCGAATTGCGCGAATTACCATATATATAACATGTAGAAGTTGAAATTATTCCCACGGGCAGGCATCCCCTGGCCCAGGGGGGATTTCACGCGCGCCTTGCGCCGCAAAGCCGCGAGGGAATGCCCGATTTTTATTGGGCATACGCAATACTACAGTTGAACCTGGATATTGGCAAACATGCCACATGCTGGCAGCCACTTCACATCCAACAAATCATTACTGGCAGGATACTGAGAATGAAAATAAAAATAGGCGCGCTTGCAAAAATGTTTGGCTGCCCTGTGGTGACAGTACGTTACTATGAAAAGGAGGGCCTGCTTAAGGAACCGGCGCGCACAAACAGCAATTACAGGCTTTATGGGGATGAGGACATTGACCGGCTCAGATTTATCATGCATTGCCGCAAGCATGACATAAGCATCAATGAAATTCGGGATCTGCTAAAATTGCGGGAAAATCCCCATCAGGATTGTGGCTATGTGCACGAGATGATCAACAGGCACATTGCTGGAGTGGATGAAAAGATATCGGCCCTGCAGAATCTCAAGGAGGAACTGATCGCCTTGAGCAAATTGAGCGCCTGTGAGCAAAAAGGCAACTGCACCATATTGCGCACCCTGGGTGCTTCAGATGGCTGCTCAAGCTGCAAGCAAATTCAAGTATCCAAGGGCGCGTAAAAAACTGGCGCCGCTTCAGGCACTGATTGTGCGCCGCCATTTGCGGTGCATGCACAGCAAAAACAAATTTTCCCGGGGAGATGGATATGTCAAGACATGTGGGCGCTGTAAAACGCATTGCCCTGATCGCGCATGACAACATGAAGCAGGGGCTGATTGAGTGGTGCGAAATTCACAAGGATATTCTTGCAGGCCACTCCCTGTGCGGCACAGGCACAACTGCCAGGCTCATAAGAGAAAAAACTGGCCTGCAGGTAAAGGCCTATCTCAGCGGCCCCCTGGGGGGAGATCAGGAAATTGGCGCCCGTGTTGCCGAAGGCCATCTCGATATTGTGATATTTTTTTCCGATCCCCTCACTGCCCAGCCGCATGATCCGGATGTGCGCGCGCTTCTTCGCATCGCACAGGTGTATGACATTCCCATTGCCCTTAACCGCATTTCCGCAGACTATTTCATCAGCTCAAAGCTTTTTTATAGCGACCACGATTATGAGCCGCACATCATGGGCGCAAAAAAATAGCTGCATCATTCACAATCCTGATGAATGCGGCTTGTGGACTTAAGCCTAGCAGACAGGCCATTGCGTGGTCTATCTGTTCCAGGGCATTTTTTTAATAAAATGCCCTGGAACATTTGCCGATTGAAAATAGGCAAATGCAAGGCGTTTCTTCTGAGCGACCGAGCAAGAGTGTGCGGGAAATTGAATTTTTCCGCAAAACGCCAGCGCGCATGGTTGAAACGCGTGGAGCGTCTCAACTGATAAATGCTCTAAAATTCGAATGGTATCACATCATTTTTGGGCGGCAGCCGCTGGCATTCACCAGGGTCATGCACCATGTCCGCCAGATTGCAAATAAGCGCTGGTGTATCTCCCATGGCCTGGAAACCATACCAGACTCCCGCAGGTATGCGCAGCAACTTGTAATTGTCCGGCCTGCCAAGCTCCATGACCACCAGGGAGCCAAGCGTGAAGGATGCCCCCCTGGCATCATAAAGAGCGATTTTAATTCTTCCCACAGGTACCGTAAAAAGCTGGTTTTGTTCCTTATGCATTTTCCAGGCCTTGATCTGCCCGGTTTCAATCTCCGAAAAATAGATTTCTCCAAAACCATCTGCAAATTTAGGCAGGAGGGGGGAATCCTTGCGGAGCATCCGCAAAACAGGGCCGCCAGGTGCTGCAATTATTTTTAAGGGTTCCACATAGGCGCCCCTTATGCCTATATCCCCCAATGTATCCTGTTGGGTGGCGGTATTTAATTTGTCCATTTTAATCCCCTGTTTTGGGCGGCATTGGCATAGGCCGCTATTTGCCCCTGTGTGAAATCCCACATATCCGGAGTGGCACCGGTGGCATAGTAGCGCGCATACCATTCCGCGGTATAGCGAACAGTTTCCTCAAAATTCAATGTTGCCTTCCAGTCAAGATGTGCCAGAGCCTTATCACAGCATAGCTTGAGCAGGGTGCATTCCTTTTTGGCGCCGCAGCCGTCAGGATCCGAGACACTTGTAAATCCTGGCCAGAACCTGGCCAGACTGGCCACCAGCTCGGACACAGGGTTGTTGACATCTGCAGGCGGGCCAAAATTGTAGGCCTGCCCTCTTGGAGAAAAACCACAGCCATAATCATTGTCATGGAGTATGGCTCCAAGCCATAAATAACCGGATAATGGCTCAAGAACATGCTGCCAGGGCCGTGTGGCGCCGGGACTGCGGATGAGCGCCGGTTTGCCGCTGGCCCAGGCCCTGGCGCAATCCGGAACTATCCTGTCATTTGCCCAGTCTCCGCCGCCAATGACATTGCCTGCCCTCACCGTGGCGCATGCCGCTCCCTGTTTATAGAAGCTGTCAAAATAGGAATGGGCGATGATCTCCGCGCACCCCTTGGAGGCGGAGTAGGGATCGGATCCGCCAAGCCTGTCAGTTTCCCGATAGCCCCAAACCCATTCATCATTGCGATAGCATTTGTCCGAGGTAATGATTACCATCGCCTTGATGGATTCGCAGTGGCGCCCTGCCTCAAGGATATTGAGCACCCCCATCATGTTTGTCTGGAAGGTGGTTACAGGGTCGGCATAAGAATCGCGCACAAGAGCCTGTGCCGCAAGATGAAAAACAAAGTCCGGCTGCGCCTGCTTCAGTGCCTGGGCCAGCTTTTCGCCATCGCGCACATCCCCTTCAATATTGTGCATTTTCTGGTCCAGGCCAAGGGCGTCAAAATTGGCAGGCCTGGTAGGCACACCCAGAGAATAACCTGTGACCTGTGCCCCCATGGATATGAGCCACGCGCAGAGCCATGATCCCTTGAATCCTGTATGCCCTGTTACAAAAATATTTTTGTTTCTGTATATGTCCGCAAACATCGCAACCTCCCAGCTAAACCCAGAATGCCTTGCCATGCTCCCACAATTCATTGAGCTTCAGGGAATCCCTCAGAGTATCCATGCATTGCCACTGCCCCGGATGGGGATACATGGAAAGCTGCCCCTCAGCGGCAAGGTTTTGCAGTGGCTCCCTTTCCAGATCGCAATTCTCATCTTCATCGAGGTAATCAAGAAATTTTCTTTCAAAAACAAAAAAGCCGCAGTTTATGTATTCATTGAGAACAGGCTTTTCCTCCCAGGACAATATCTTGCCATCCTCGCCTGTGCGCACAGCCCCAAAGCGCGATGGCATCCGCACCCCGGTAAAGGTGCCGATGGTGCCTGATTTTTTGTGGAATTCCAGTAATTTGTCCAGATCAATATTCGCAAGTCCATCACCATATGTCACCATAAAGCGGTCACCTTTTATATATTTGGCCACACGCTTCAGCCTTGCGCCCTTCAGGGTGTCCTGCCCCGTGTCGCAAAGGGTGATGTTCCAGTCCTCCAGATAGCCCGGATGCATGGCGATGTTGCCGCTTTTGAGGTTTATGGTGAAATCGGAATTTCTCATCTGGTAATCAAAAAAATATTCCTTGATAACTTCTCCCTTGTAGCCAAGGGGCAGGATGAAGTCGCGAAACCCGAACCGGGAGTAAATGGACATTATATGCCAGAGGATGGGACGGCCGCCAATTTCCACCATGGGTTTTGGTTTTATGGCTGTCTCCTCCCGCAGTCTGGTGCCCTTGCCACCGCACATGATTATGGTCTCCATTATTCCTCCCTTGCGAACGGATTGGATTTCCCGCCTATTTTTAACAAATTGACGCCAACAAATAAAGAGGCCCCGCAAGGTATGGTAAAAAGATGAGAAAATTGCAAATAATTGCCTTTAAATGGCGTATGGGTCCTTTTTGAAACAAACAGACATTTACTTTTGCTGGCACAGGCTTTATCAGAAAAGGATATTTGCTACAGGCAGGATGGGAAATCCCCGCGAGCATTACTCTTTATTATCCCAGGGAGGATATGGCATGGCATCTGTAGTTTATATGGCCGGCCCGCATGGGCGCTCGGCTTCCGCCAATAATTATGTAAAGGTGGAGCGTCTGTGTGATGCCCTAAATCTCAAAAAAGTGGTGAAAAAAGGCGAGCCCTGTGGCATAAAGCTGCATTTTGGGGAGTATGGCAACAACACCCATCTAAACCCGGGTTTTGTGCGCAGAGTTGTGAACAAGGTCAGCGCGGCTGGAGCAAAACCATTTCTCACTGACAGCACCACCCTGTATTCCGGCATGCGCAACAATGCGGTTGACCACCTGAAAGTTGCCTATCTGCATGGTTTTACACCGGCCGTGGTTGATGCTCCCGTAATTATAGCGGATGGCCTGTTTGGTGAAAACGGTGTGCCGGTGCGCATTGATTGCAAGCATTTTGCCGAGGTCTATATCGCAGATGTCATAGACCGCGCGCCATCGCTGGTGGTTCTGTCCCATTTCAAGGGGCATGAGATGGCCGGCTTTGGCGGCGCCATCAAAAATCTCGCCATGGGTGGAGCATGTGTGCGCGGCAAGCGGGATCAGCATGGTGTGCATGTGAATATTGATGAAGCCAAATGTGTGGGCTGCGGCCGCTGTGTGAAAGTGTGTCCGCAAAAGGCACTTTCCCTTGTGGACAAGAAAAGCCATGTGGATGTCCGCAAATGCATTGGCTGTTTCGAGTGCATCACGGTATGTCCTGTAAAGGCCATTGGCATCGACTGGGCCACCGAAATGAAGCCGTTTATTGAAAGAATGACGGAATATGCCCTGGGCGTAGTCAAGGGGCGTCAGAAAAGGCTCTGCTACATCAATTTTGTAATGAATGTGACGCCGGACTGCGATTGTGTGCAATGGAGCGATCTGCCAATTGTTCCAAACCTGGGCATACTGGCAAGCCATGATCCTGTTGCGCTGGACCAGGCATGTCTGGATCTGGTCAACAAGGCCCCGGCGCTTGATCCCAAACTTGCTGATGCGCCAGACAAGTTCAAGGCTCGCTGGCCGCATACTGAAGGTGAAAGGCAGCTTTCCTATGCCGAGGAGCTTGGCATGGGCACACGCGAGTATACCATAGAAAATATTTAGGCAATGAACGGGCGGCAATCGCCTCTGAAATTCATCAATGCCGGTCTGACAGGCTCATGTCGGGCCGGCATTGGGAATATGTTGCATGCCGGTTCATTGGGCAGGTTTTCCCTCAACCAAAGGCTTGGCCCCAGCGGCATATGCCTGTTTGAGGCCATTGATCCGGGACCAGGACTGCCTTATGCGCTCCTCGCTTATGATGCCGTCCTCCAGCAGTGATTTCATGGCAGTCCAGACTTTTTGGGGCAGGGCTGGATCCCACTCGAGATTGTTGCCAAACAGCAGAATGTCGATTCCGGCATCAATTGTCAGAGCTATGGCATTCTTCAGCTCGAACTCGGAGGCTATGGCCTTCATCTGCATATCATCGCTTATCACCACTCCCTGCCAGCCAAGACCATCGCGCAGAAGTCCTGTGACAATTTTTGCGGAAAGTGTGGCCGGCAACTCGGCATCAAGACCAGCAAGCCGCAAGTGCCCTGTCATGACCATGCCTGGCCAGCCAGCCCTGAAAATCTCCGCATAGGGCAAAAGGTCCACATTTGCGTTCCAGCATTGGCTGATATCCACGGCGCCAAGATGGGTGTCTTTGCCGGCGCAGCCCTGACCGGGAAAATGCTTTAGCACCGGGATGACCCCGTTCCTGGCCAGCCCTCTGCCAAAAGACAGGGCATGGGCTGCCACCTGTGCCGGGTCACTGCTGAAAGCGCGCCCAAGCCTGCCAATGACCGGATTGTATGGATTGGAGTCAACATCCACCACCGGTGCAAGATCCACGTCTATGCCCAGGCTCGCCAATTCCTGTCCAAGCCTGTCCGCCATGTCAAATGTGCTTTCAGACGATGACTGGCCCATGTGCTGGGCAGAGGGCAGATCCATAAATCCGCGCGCAGGCCTGAGTCTGCGCACCTGCCCGCCTTCCTGGTCTATGCCAATGAAAATTGGACCTTTTGCCGCCTTGCGCAAATCGGCAGTCAGAGTTTTCAGCTGTTCAGGGCTTTCAATGTTGCGGATATTGCCATTGCTGATGTCTTTTTCGAAAAGAATTATGCCACCAATTTTTCCCTCGGAAAGCATGGGATAAATTTCATTGCCTGCCTCGAATTTGATACCCCGAAAGCCGAACATCAGCATCGCGCCAAGCATCTGGTCCATGTCGGTGCCATCTTGCGCGGCAACTGGCGCGGCAACTGGCTGTGTGGTAGCGGCGGCCCAGGCAGGTGATGCGGCTGCCGCAAAAAATAAAATGGCAAATATCAGGGATCGGAACATGCTTACCTCCATAAAATTTGCGTAAAAATATTGAAGAATGACTTTAATAAAAATTTTGTCATGGCAACCCTCTTGCCTTGCGCCAGGCCAGTAGCCTGGCGTATACTTCAAGTGTAACATTAAGATTTCCCCTGCCTGTGCCCATCCTGATATATGGTTTCACATTGCCATGGTAGTCGGAGCCGCCGGTGAGCTCCAGACCCAGACGTTTGGCCATGGTCACAATAATCGCCGTCTTTGCCTCATCCTGGGCGCTATGCCAGGCTTCGAGGCTGGACAGTCCGAAACCTGCAAGCCGGGCAATTCTGTCCTCCAGCCAGTCAAGAGGCAGATCATGGAGGAGAGGATGGGCTATGGCCACTGTGGCCCCGGCTGCATGGAGTATTTTTACTGTCATCCAGGCTGGGGGAGTCTGTTTTGGCACATAGGCCGTGCCTCCACTGCCGAGATATCTGGCAAAAGCATCCGGCACATCCTTGGCATATCCCTTTTCAACCAGCACGGCAGCCATATGCGGGCGCCCCGGGGTGGTTGTGGCATGGGCCAGAACCTCATCAGGGCTGATGGCAATGCCCTGTCTGCGTAATTTTTCCAATATTCTGTCATTGCGCTCCTGCCTTATGCGGCGCATATCAGTGAGAAAGGACTTGAGCTCAGGACAGTTTTCTGGCAGCCAAAGGCCCAGAATATGCATCTCGCCATATTCCGAACTGCTGGAGACTTCGCAGCCACGCACAAAATTGATATTCAGATCATGCGCCGCTTCAGCGGCTTCCGCAAGACCATCCATGGTATCATGATCTGTGAGGGCGATGGCCTCGAGACCAAGGTTTTTGGCTTTTTGCACAAGCTCACAGGGAGCGTCTGTGCCATCGGAGGCTGTGCTGTGCAAATGCAGGTCAATCATTGGGCAACTTTTCCAGGTTACAGGATGCTTAAATATATACATTATCAGGCGTGTGCCGTATGAAAACGGGCAGACGGATCGCACAATTCGACAGCGAGCGCGAAACTTGCCACGGACAGCCTGGGCAGGATGCATAATTTCACGGCGAACATGCCATATGTAATATAGTGTTCGCATTCAAATTTTGTAAACATGCATTGATGATGGCTGTTTATCCGTGCGCGAGGTACTTTTTTTGCATAAAACGTGTTTGCCGGATTAAATGTCCATTTCTTGACGCAAACAAGGTGAAAGTTTGCCATAATCTGCAATTAATGCAGGATGTTGGGATATATGGCAGACATCACCTGCAAAGGATAGCCCCATGCCGCAATTAAATCAGTTAATAAACCAGCTTCCACAGAATAATGATGTCCAGATGAGCGCCATGGGCCATATCTTATGGATTAGCTGGCAGGGCAGCCTCCCCCAGGCTGTAAATCAGACACTGCTTAATTATGGCGGGATGCCAGTGCGGCAGGTAAATGACCAGTCCCTGTGGTTTTTCTTTAGCGATGATGTATTCCTCGCCCTCGCCAGGCTCAGCGTCTGGGGCAACATCAACTCGCTGCCTGTGGCCATAGAGCTTTTTCCCGGACGTCTGCAGCTTGGCAGAAAAAGGGAGATAAGTCTTGCCATAGATGCCATGGTTTCATCACAGGAGATGCACCCGCGCGAAAATCTCGACATTTTTGTGCATCCCGCAAGCAGGGAGGTCGCATCCTATATACCCGGCATCACATTTGAACGTTCCGCCCTCAGACAGGGCATGGCATCCCTTGAATGGCAGTCGCCAATTGTTGACACAAGGCTGCCCTATACATCATCGCAGGCCTGGTTTGTCGTCATCCATCCTCTGGGCAATGCCCTGGACAAGGACTTTCAGAACAGCTGGAGCAACATGTTCAAGCGTCTTGAGGCGCTGTTCCAGGAACTTAAGATCAAGTTTATCGCCCAGGACGGTTTCGTTCTCGCTTCCATAGACAATCTGTTGATGCTGCGCACATTCCTGCGGGAGTATATGCGCGCCTTTGACAAGGACAAACAGGAGCCAGGCACCTACTGCCCCTGTGTTTGCGTGGTGGTTGACCGCAAAAAAATGAATTTCAATGCAGAAATTCCCAAAAAGGTTGGCCTTAAATGGGACAACCTGATGCCCAATTTTCCATATATCAGCTATCGCAATGCCTATCTTCTGGGCGATGGATTTGTAATCCGCGATCTGCGCTTTACCGGCGGACAGACAAATATGGATAGCTGGTGCAACACCATTCTTGACGAAAACAGCATCTGCACCAGATCCATACCCCTGGTCATGGCCTCCCGTCTGGCATCATATTCAGAAAATGGCGAATGCTTCTATTGCGGACTCCCCAACCATTCCGCCGCACAATGCCCCACGCGCAATTTTTTCCCCACAAGACCGGAAACCTGGCAGGCTGTGGCAGGCATGGATCTTGAGGAGATAAACAATTCATTCCGTGAAATAGAGCTGGCCCTGAGCGCCAAGGGTCTGACGGGATTTAGTAAGATCCTCGATAAATCCACTCCGGCCAACACCCTGCTGCAGGCGATATTCGATTTGACCGGGCCGGACCAGCTGCGCAATGTGCCACGCAACTGGCTATATAGAATGCGGGAACCGGATCCGGATGAGGAAACACCTGTCAAGGATGACAGCCCGGCCTGGGAATTGCTGGAGAAGCTTGAAAAGTCATCTTCTGCCGATCTGCATCAGCTGGACAAGGAGATTGCCGAGACCATAGTGCGGCATCAGAGAGATCCGCGCCTGCGCATGGTGCGCGCATTTCTGCACATTGAACGCAATGAGCCTGCGCAGGCTCTGGCATTTTTCCGCGAGGCTGCGGCCATTACTCCCTCGCCAGCATTGCAGGCCTGGAATGAATTCCTGCAGGGCAGGCTTGAGGAGGCGTGCGGGCATTATACCCAGGCCTCAAACCTTTATGCCCAGGTTCTGCGAGTAATGCCTCAATGGCGCGATGTTACCTACAGGGGCATCGTCTGCCGGGTCAAGATGGGATTTGCCGAACAGGTAATTGACCAGATTGTGACCATGGTTAAGGCCGATCCTGAATATTTCAATCATTTTCTGGTGGATCCAGGCCTTGAGCGTGGCAGGCTGATCATACTTTCCGCATTATATGATCTGTGGGAGGAAGCCCGAAAGAATGCGGAAAGTGAAAAAAACGCAGTGATGGCCCTGGCCGAAAGGCTGGAGGCATGGTTTCCGGAAGATCATCCCGTGCAGACAAGACTGGGGCAGAAAATCAACCAGCTCGCAGCCATGGGCAGCGTCAACAACTACATGGCCTTTTTCAATATGGTCAAATTCCGTCCGCAGCTGGAGAAGGAGCTCAATGACAGCATCCAGAGGGAGATTGATGAGCTCAGGAATCGCTACAAGTCCTATCTGGATGTGCTTGAAGAGATAAGGGATGAGGCATCCTGGTTCCCTTTCCCCTCCGCCCTGAAGGACTTCAGCGCGGATTTCAATGCAAGCGCCGGGATTATAAACTGGGCATTTGCCAGCAATTTTTCCGATGCGGAAACTTTCAAGAAGGCGCAAAGCTCCATTCCCAAACTGGATGGCCTGCTGCACAATCTTAAAAAGAAACTTGGATTTCTGCGCACTGTGCGCGATGCCACCCTGTTTGGCCTGACTATGTTCAGAACATTTATATGGATAGAAATAGTCGGCTTGCTGCTGTGCTTCCTTGGTGTGCCTGCCATTGTGTTTTTTGGAGACAAAATCGGGCTTGGCTGGCTGAAATATCTCCTCGGTGAAAACCAGTGGTCAATTCAGCGGGTGCTGGTGATAATCATAACCATTCTTGCGCTTGGAGCCGGCGCCTTGCGCACCACCCTGGTTTTTGAGCGCAAGCGTGAAAAATTGCTGGAACAGGCAAAGGAACAGAGAGAAAAAGCCCAGGCAACGCGTCTTGAGGCCATAAAGAAACAGCGCCTGGCCCAGGCCAAGAAAATGCAGAAGCAGAGAGAGGCTGAACAGAAGCTGCAGGCAAAAAGGCAATTAAAGGCAAAAATGGAAAATTAAATTTTTTTCTTGCCAAATTCAGAAAAAGTGTATAAATAGTTTCCTCGCTGCTGGCGTAGCTCAATTGGCAGAGCAGCTGATTTGTAATCAGCAGGTTGCGGGTTCAAGTCCCATCGCCAGCTCCACGATTATCAGAATGATAATCGCCGCATGGAGGGGTACCCTAGCGGCCAAAGGGAGCAGACTGTAAATCTGCCGTCGTAAGACTTCGGTGGTTCAAATCCACCCCCCTCCACCAGCCATTGCGGAAATATCCGCAAAAGGCTGGAAAGCATAGATGCCTTGGCTGTAGGAGACAGGATGCTGTCGGGGAACTACGGAAGCTGGGCCGGCGGCAAAACCGCATGGCCGAGAAATATCCAGGGCGGGAATAGCTCAATTGGTAGAGCATCAGCCTTCCAAGCTGGTGGTTGCGGGTTCGAGTCCCGTTTCCCGCTCCATTCCTGCTTTTCCCCTTTCACTTTCCCGGCCAATGAGCGTTCCCTGGCAATCAGGGAAATTTGGGCGTAAGCGCGCCGTAGCCACGCGAGGAACGCACGCGCGAGCAGGCAGCTTCATGTGGCGTAGGGTATAACCGCCAAACATTTTTTTCCAGGGAGACGTAAAATGGGCAAAGCGAAATATGAACGCAAAAAGCCGCATGTAAACATTGGCACAATTGGCCATATTGACCATGGCAAAACCACCCTTACAGCGGCCATAACAAAGATTTCCGGCCTGAAGGGCGAGGGCAGCTTCGTATCCTATGATGAAATCGACAAGGCCCCAGAAGAAAAAGAGCGCGGCATAACCATTGCCACCGCGCATGTTGAATACGAGACCCCCAAGAGGCATTATGCCCATGTGGACTGCCCGGGCCATGCCGACTACATCAAGAACATGATCACCGGCGCCGCCCAGATGGACGGTGGCATCCTGGTGGTTGCGGCCACAGATGGCCCCATGCCCCAGACAAGGGAGCATATCCTGCTGGCCCGCCAGGTTGGTGTGCCCCAGTTGGTGGTATTTCTGAACAAATGCGATCTGGTTGATGACGAGGAGCTGCTGGAGCTTGTTGAGCTGGAAGTGCGCGAGCTTCTTTCCAGCTATGACTTCCCTGGCGATGATGTGCCTGTCATTCGTGGCTCCGCCCTCAAGGCGCTGGAATGCGATGCCGCGGACGCTCCCGAAGCCAAATGCATTGACGAGCTCCTCAATGCCTGCGATACCTTTATTCCTGAGCCGCAGCGTGACATTGACAAGCCTTTCCTGATGCCCATTGAAGATGTGTTCACCATTTCCGGTCGTGGCACAGTTGTCACCGGCAGGGTAGAGCGCGGTGTCATCAAGGTCGGTGATGAAGTTGAGATTGTGGGCATTAAGCCTACGCAGAAGACAACCTGCACAGGCGTGGAAATGTTCCGCAAGCTTCTTGACCAGGGCCAGGCTGGCGACAACATCGGTGTGCTTCTGCGTGGCACCAAGCGTGATGACGTTGAGCGCGGACAGGTTCTTGCCGCTCCCAAATCCATCACCCCGCACAAGAAGTTCAAGGCTGAAGTTTACGTTCTCTCCAAAGAGGAAGGCGGCCGTCATACACCTTTCTTCTCCGGATACCGTCCGCAGTTCTATTTCCGCACAACGGACATAACTGGCGTGATCGATCTGCCAGAGGGTGTCGAGATGGTTATGCCTGGCGACAACTCCCAGTTTATTGTGGAGCTTATCGCCCCCATCGCCATGGAAGTGGGCCTGCGTTTCGCCATTCGTGAAGGCGGCCATACCGTTGGCTCCGGCGTAGTAACCGAAATCATCGAGTAAGCCATGCGTGTAAATGTTCTTCTTGCCTGCACTGAGTGCAAGCGACGCAACTATAGCACCCGAAAGAACAAAAAGAATACTACGGGCAGGCTTGAAATTAAGAAATATTGCCCCTGGGATCGCAAGCATACCTTGCATAGAGAAACCAGGTAAATCAATTTCCCGCGGATGAAAATTTTTCATCCGCGCGGCAAGCAGGGCAGTAGCTCCAACGGCTAGAGCAGTGGTCTCCAAAACCACTCGCTGGGGGTTCGAATCCCTCCTGCCCTGCCATTTTATTCTGTGCACCCTCCCCACCGTGCCGGATGCATGGAAGCATGTCTGGCCGGCGCAATGAATGATGCCGCAACTGGCGCGGCATTGCGGCAGATTTTTTTTGCCGCAAAAGCCCAATTTCTGATGGACATGGAGCCATGGCAAAAAAGCAGTCGCAAGCCCAGGAGGAGAAAGCATCCTCAAGGCCAAATCCCATTAAGAGATTTATCAGCTATGTTGAGGCGTCCCGGGCTGAACTCCGCAAGGTAACGTGGCCAACACTCAAGGAAACGCGCAAGGCGACCCTTGCAGTTCTTGGTTTTGTGGCCATAATGGCTGTCATTCTCGGCCTTATTGATCTTGGGCTTTCCAACCTGATAAAGACCATTCTGTCCTGATAATATCATGAAAGAGACCCCAGATACACCCATGGCGGAGGAAACCCAGGCCGCCAGGCCCCGCTGGTATATAGTGCACACATACTCCGGCTTTGAGCAGCGCGTGCAGAAGACCATACGGGAAATGCAGCGCACAGGTCAGGACGAAGGGCTTATAGACCAGGTCATTGTGCCCATAGAAAATGTCCAGGAACCAAGCCGCCAGGGTCCGGAGCCACGCACAACCAAACGCAAATTTTATCCCGGGTATATAATGATACGCATGGTGATGACAGATTTTTCCTGGCATCTTGTGCAATCAATACCCAAGGTGACAGGATTTGTGGGTGGCAAGAACCGTCCGGCGCCAATGATGGATCATGAAGCCGAGCGCATCCTCGGGCAGATGGAATCCAGCAAGGACAAACCAAGGCCCAAATTCAATTTCAATGTGGGCGACGAGGTGCGCGTGCTGGAAGGTCCATTCAAGGATTTTAATGGCGTTGTAGAAGATGTGAACCATGACAAGGGCAAACTCAGGGTTTCAGTTTCCGTTTTTGGCAGACAGACACCGGTTGAGCTTGATTTTACTTATGTTTCCAAAGGCTAGATAATCCGGATATCCGTCAACTCCGGCCCAGGCCGGTTTTAATTCGCATTCAAGGATAAAATAATGGCTAAAAAGGAAGTTGCGAAAATCAAATTGCAAATCCCCGCTGGCGCAGCCAACCCCTCGCCTCCGGTTGGTCCGGCACTTGGCCAGCATGGCCTGAATATCATGGCCTTTTGCAAGGAATTCAATGCTCGCACCCAGGATCAGAAGGGCATGATTATCCCCGTGATTATCACGGTGTTTTCTGATCGCTCTTTCACTTTTATAACCAAGACGCCGCCTGCGCCTGTGCTTATCCTCAAGGCAGCCAAAATCGAGAAGGGCTCTGGCGAGCCCAACAGAAACAAGGTTGGCAAACTGACCCATGCCCAGGTTGAGGAGATAGCCAAATTGAAAATGCCGGATCTCAATGCAGCAAGCCTGGAAGCCGCTGTGAAAACCATTGCTGGTACCGCGCGCAGCATGGGTATCGAGGTGCAATAAAGTAACCATACAAGCCGGCAGGTACAGGTCGCTACCCCTGATGCACATTTCTCATTGCGCAACAGACAAGGGTTTCGTTAAATCAAACGCACTGCCTGATTTTGGCAGGAGATAAAACGAAAAGGATAGAATAATGCCCAGGCATGGCAAAAAATTTCGCAAGGCTCTTGATGCCTGCGATGTACAGGAAAAATATGGAGTCGAGGAGGCCGTCAGCAAGTCCCTTGACGCATCCTTCGCCAAATTTGATGAAAGTGTTGATGTTGCGCTGAAGCTTGGCGTGGATCCCAAATATTCTGATCAAATGGTTCGTGGCGCTGTCACGCTGCCCAATGGCCTTGGCAAGACCGTGCGTGTGGCCGTTTTCTGCAAAGGTGAGAAGCAGGCAGAAGCAAAGGCTGCAGGCGCTGATTATGTCGGCGCGGAGGATCTGGTCGCAAAGATCAAGGAAGGCTGGCTTGATTTTGACGCAGCCGTGGCCACTCCCGATGTCATGGCTCTTGTTGGTCAGATTGGCCGTGTTCTCGGCCCCCGTGGCCTTATGCCCAATGCCAAGACCGGTTCTGTCACTTTCGATGTTGCCAAGGCTGTCAACGAGCTGAAGGCGGGCAGGGTGGACTTTAAAGTTGACAAGGCTGGCGTGCTGCACGCCCCACTGGGCAAGGTTTCCTTTGGACCGGAAAAAATTCTTGGCAATCTCAAGGCTTTTCTTGATACTGTCAACAGGCTCAAGCCCTCCGGAGCAAAGGGCACCTATATGCAGTCCATGGCCGTGTCTACCACCATGGGGCCAGGCCTCAAGATTGATATGAATCAGGTCAAAAAATTTCTTGAACGCTAATTCTGCGTTCTTGTTTGCCGCATGACGGCAAATGTGTATGGAAGTGGAATTCGGGTCGGAGACGGCAGGTGGCTATGCCTTAATTTCCTGTCCAGACTTGTCTTTGGCTCGGCTTTCCATCCGGAAACCCTTATCGTGAGAGGTTTCACGTGAACAAGTCTGAAAAAGCCGCCATCATTGCAGATATCAAGGAAAGAGCCAATGGCGCTTCCCTGGCGGCAATCACCGACTTCAAGGGCATGACGGTTGAAGAGCTGACTGGCCTAAGAGTGCGCCTGCGCAATGTTGGTGGCGAATATCATGTCGTCAAAAACACTCTTGCCAGAATTGCCTTGACCGATGGCAGACATGACGTAATCAAGGATAAATTCCATGAGAATTGCGCCATTGCCTTTGCCTTTGATGATCCAGTGCAGGTTGCCAAGGCTTTGGGTGATTTTGCCAAGCAGAATAAACTCTTTGTTCTGCGTTGCGCAAGCCTTGATGGCAAAGCCATGGATGCCGCGCAGATAGACGCCCTGTCAAAACTGCCAGGACGTGAACAGCTGCTCGGCCAGATGCTCGGCACGATGAATGCCGTTCCAACCAATTTTGTATCACTGTTCGCCAATGTCATCCGTGGCCTCCTCTATGCCCTGAAAGCCATAGAGGAGCAAAAGCAGGCCCAGGCCGGTTAAATTTGGCATTGCAGCAGTAAAAGCCAGAGATCAGGAGAATATCATGGCAGTTACCAAAGAAGAAGTTGTTGAATTCATTTCCAACATGACAGTGCTTGAGCTTTCCGAATTCATCAAGGAGCTTGAAGAGAAATTCGGCGTATCCGCTGCAGCCCCCGCCGCGGCCATGGTTATGGCCGCTCCTGCTGGCGGTGGTGAAGCCGCTGCCCCGGCCGAGGAAAAAACCGAGTTTGACGTAGTCCTCAAGGCTCCTGGCGCCAACAAGATTGCAGTCATCAAGGTTGTCCGCGCCCTTACCAGCCTTGGTCTCAAAGAAGCCAAGGAAAAGGTCGATGGCGCGCCCTCCACACTCAAGGAAGGAGTCTCCAAGGAAGAGGCCGAAGAAGCCAAGAAACAGCTCACCGAGGCCGGCGCCGAGGTCGAGATCAAGTAGCTTTTTCCCCATTTTGTGGATCTTGCAGTATCCACGCTCAATATGCCGGCATGCTATCCATCATGCCGGCATATTTATTGCAATATTTTTTCCATCAATTCGTATCGCGTTTGTGTTTTGCCCATAAAACACTTGACAATATGCGATTTTTTTTTGCAAATTTCCCCTTGCCAGTTTTGGTTTGTATATTATATGATAATACGTTCAATCTCACTATCGGAGGTTAATTGTCCCATTTCATAAACGGCTGTAAATATGCTTAATTTCCTTTTCGTGTCTTGATTCCAATTTTCGCGCAACTGCGAAAATTGGTTTTTGTTGTCTCCGGCATACATTGCAGCTAGTCGCCATATTTTCAAGGGTGCAACGAATTCCAGCTCCCCGGGCTGACTATCCCGGCGCAACCGCTAGCCGTCTTGAGGTACCCATGAGCCAGCTTATAAAGCAGTTTGGTAAGATTGAGAATGCCTATCCTGTACCACATCTGCTTAATCTCCAGATTGATTCCTATCGCAAATTTTTGCAGGAAGGCGTGGACGACGCCCTGCGCAATCCCAATGAAGGCCTTGATGGCGTTTTTCATACAGTCTTTCCCATCGAGGATTTTAACAAGACCGCAAGCCTGGAATTTGTCAGCTACGAAATCCAGGATCCCAAATATGATCAGACCGAATGCATCTCCAAAGGCCTGACTTATGAAGCTCCAATGCGCATCAAGGTTCGCCTGGTGGTTTATGACGCCGATGAATCTTCCGGCACCAAGACCATACGCGACATCAAGGAGCAGGACATATATTTTGGCACTCTGCCCCTGATGACGGAAAAGGGGACATTTATCATTAATGGCACTGAGCGTGTCATTGTCAACCAGCTTCAGCGCTCCCCTGGCATAATTTTCGAGCATGATAGCGGCAAGACACATACCAGCCGCAAGGTTCTCTATTCCTGCCGCATCATACCCATGCGCGGCTCCTGGCTTGATTTTGATTTTGACCATAAGGACATCCTGTATGTGCGCATAGACAGGCGCCGCAAGATGCCTGCCACCATATTGTTTAAAGCCATGGGCATGAGCAAGGAGCAAATTCTTGATCATTTCTACAGCCGTGAATATTACAGGCTGCATTCTGATGGCTCCCTTTGGTGGGAGGTTGAAAAAAATCTCTATCGCAAAGAGACTGCTTTCAAGGATATCTCCGATGCCCAGGGCAATGTCATTGCAAAAGCCGGCAAGCCCCTCACCAAGAGGGCCTGGCGTCTCATATGCGAGGCTGGCATAGAGACCATCGAAGTTCCGCCAGATATGGTGAGAGGACTTTTTCTTGCCGAGGATATTGTCGATCCAAACACCAAGGAAGTGCTGGCCGAGGCTGCCGATGAGGTTGATCAGACTCTGCTGGACAAGCTTCAGGAAGCTGGCATAGAAAGATTCGCTGTGCTTCATACCAGGGGCACGGATACTTCCTCTTCCATTCGCGATACCCTTGTGCAGGATCACATCGCTGATCAGCAGAAGGCTCAGGAGGAGATCTACAAGCGGCTGCGTCCATCATCTCCCCCAACACCGGAAATTGCAGCCAGCTTTTTTGACAATCTGTTCAGAAATCCCGACTATTATGACCTCTCCGCCGTTGGCCGCTACAAGCTCAACCAGAGGCTGGGCCTGAAGGAGCCGGATGATCTGCACATATTAAGCGACAATGACATCCTCACTGCCATCAAGGTTCTTGTGAAACTGAAGGACAGCCACGGACCGGCCGATGACATTGATCATCTTGGCAATCGTCGTGTGCGTCTGGTGGGTGAGCTGGTTGAGAACCAGTATCGCATCGGCCTTGTGCGCATGGAGCGGGCCATCAAGGAGCGCATGAGCCTACAGGAAATTTCCACCCTGATGCCTCATGATCTGATCAATCCCAAGCCTGTGGCTGCAGTGCTGAAGGAATTTTTTGGCACATCCCAGCTTTCACAGTTTATGGATCAGACCAACTCCCTTTCCGAGGTCACCCACAAAAGACGTCTCTCCGCCCTGGGCCCGGGCGGCCTGACACGCGAACGGGCCGGTTTTGAGGTTCGGGATGTGCATACATCCCATTATGGCCGCATCTGCCCCATTGAAACACCCGAAGGCCCGAACATTGGCCTCATTGTATCTTTGACCACCTACGCCAGGGTCAATGATTTCGGCTTTATTGAAACTCCCTACAGGGTTGTGCGCGATGCCAGGGTCACCGATGATGTGGTGCATCTGGATGCCTCGCGTGAGGGCGATTTTGTCATTGCCCAGGCCGATGTGCGCCTGAACAGGGAAACCGGCGAAATTCTCGATGATTATGTGACCGTGCGCGTGCGTGGCGAAGTGGAAATGCGCCCCCGTGAGGAAGTGACACACATGGACATTTCTCCGGGCCAGATGGTGTCCATTTCAGCAGCCCTCATTCCATTTCTGGAGCATGATGATGCCAACCGTGCGCTTATGGGTTCCAACATGCAGCGTCAGGCTGTGCCGCTTCTGCGGTCCGAAAAACCCCTTGTGGGCACAGGGATGGAAACCGATGTCGCGCGGGATTCCGGCGCCTGCATAGTCGCTCCAGCTGACGGACGGGTGGAATATGTCGATGCCGATCGTATCGTTGTTGCCTATGATGGGGACATTTATCCCCGGCAGGGTGGCGTGCGCGCCTATGATCTGCTCAAATTTCACAAATCAAACCAGAACTCATGTTTTGGCCAGAAACCAACCTGCCAGCCTGGACAGATTGTTAAAAAAGGGCAGATCCTGGCGGATGGGCCTGGCATAGATGAGGGGCAGCTTGCCCTTGGCAAAAACCTGGTTGTGGCCTTCATGCCCTGGTGCGGGTACAATTACGAAGACTCGATTCTCATTTCCGAACGTGTTGTCAAGGAGGATATATTTACCTCCATCCATATTGAGGAGTTTGAGGTTGTTGCAAGAGATACCAAGCTTGGCGCCGAGGAAATAACACGCGACATCCCCAATGTCAGCGAGGAGATGCTCCGCAATCTTGATGAAAGCGGCATCATTCGCATTGGCGCCCCCGTCAAGCCAGACGACATTCTTGTGGGCAAGATTACACCAAAGGGCGAGACCCAGCTTACTCCTGAAGAGAAGCTGCTAAGGGCCATCTTTGGCGAAAAGGCCAGGGATGTGAAAAATACATCACTCAAGGTGCCACCAGGAGTGGAGGGCACTGTCATCGATGTAAAGGTGTTCAACCGCAGATCTGGCGAAAAGGATGAGCGCACACTGGCCATTGAGGCCAGTGAAAAGGCTGCCCTGGATCAGAAGGAAGCAGATCATATTGACGCTCTTACAAGACGCACCCGTGACCTTCTGGCTCCTCATGTGGTAGGCAAGCAGGTTGCAGCCTCCGTGCCAGGAAAGCGCAAGAATGAGGTTGTCATAGAGGCCGGTGCTGCGCTTACCAGGGCCCAGCTTGCAAAAATTCCCGTCAAAAAACTTGGTGGTCTTTTTAAAAGCCGCGAAGTTAATGACGAGGTGTCCAGCCTCCTCACTTCATATGAAAGGCAGGTTTCATATCTGCATGACATATATGAATCCAAACGCGATAAAGTCAGCGAGGGCGATGATCTGCCGCCAGGCGTGATAAAGATGGTAAAGGTATATGTTGCCATCAAACGCAAGCTCTCTGTGGGCGACAAAATGGCCGGCAGACACGGCAACAAGGGTGTCGTTTCTTGCATACTGCCAGAAGAGGATATGCCATTTTTCGCTGATGGACGCCCGGTTGACATTGTGCTTAATCCCCTTGGTGTGCCTTCGCGCATGAATATAGGCCAGATCATGGAGACCCATCTGGGCTGGGGCGCCAGGGAGCTGGGGCGCCAGCTTGCCGAGCTGGTGGATTCAGGCCAGGCATTGCAGGTAACTCGGGATGAGGTCAAATCCGTCTTCAATTCGCCTGAAATAACAAAACTGATAGACGAAATGAGTGATGAGGAGTTTATCGCATCCGTACAACGCCTGCGGGAAGGCATAATCACGCGCACACCGGTTTTTGACAGCGCCACGGAGGCTGACATCTGGGGCTGGATGGACAAGGCCGGTCTGCCAAATGATGGCAAGGCCATTCTTTATGATGGCCGCACAGGCGAAAGATTCAAAAACCGGGTTACAACCGGAGTTATGTATATCCTTAAACTCCATCACCTTGTTGATGAAAAGATACATGCCCGCTCAACGGGCCCATATTCGCTTGTCACGCAGCAGCCTTTGGGTGGCAAGGCCCAGTTTGGCGGCCAGAGGCTTGGTGAAATGGAGGTCTGGGCACTTGAGGCATACGGGGCTGCCTATCTTCTGCAGGAATTCCTCACTGTAAAATCGGATGATGTGGCAGGCCGCGTGAAGATGTATGAGAAAATTGTCAAGGGAGACAATTTCCTTGAGGCTGGGCTGCCAGAATCCTTCAATGTTCTTGTCAAGGAGCTCATGAGCCTCGGCCTGGATGTGAATCTGCATCAGGAAGAAGGCAAGAAGAAGCCTAAACGCACAGGCTGGATGCGTGAAATTGAGGAAGATGCTGGCATAAGGAAGGATGATCAGGATTCCACATCATTGTGAATCGGATTTTCCCACAATTCCAGGGTCTAGACCTGTAGAATATAGCGTATCTCCAATGAGAATGGGCATCGATCCCGTCCCTTGGAGAGGACGGGTTGGCCAGTAGCGAACAGCAAAATTTTGTTTTGCCGTGGAGCGCCTGGCCGTATGGTTGAAATTGGGACAATTTCAACCGCTGCAAGCCATAATATTTGCCGAGCTGGACATCCTGATGTCCAGCCGGCAGTCATATAAAAAAGGCGGGAAATCATATATGAGTCTGGATGATCTTTTCACTTCCCACAGCCAGGCAACAAATGCGGCCAATGTAAAAAACCTGAAAGCCATTCAGATTTCCATTGCCTCGCCGGAAGCCATCAGGGAATGGTCATATGGTGAGGTTAAAAAGCCGGAAACCATAAATTATCGCACTTTCAAGCCGGAAAGGGATGGCCTTTTCTGCGCCAAGATTTTTGGCCCGGTCAAGGATTATGAGTGCAACTGCGGCAAATACAAGAGAATGAAGCACCGCGGCATTGTCTGCGAAAAATGCGGCGTTGAGGTCATTGCCTCAAAGGTCAGGCGCGAGCGCATGGGTCATATTGAGCTTGCTGCGCCTGTGGCCCATATCTGGTTTTTAAAAACACTCCCATCCAAAATTGGCACATTGCTCGATATGACCATGGCTGATCTGGAAAAGGTGCTTTATTTCGATTCCTATATAGTCCTCAATCCAGGTTCCACAAATTTGCAGAAATTGCAGGTAATCTCTGAGGAGCAGTATCTGCAGCTCATGGAGCATTATGCGACCGATGAGGAATTCAAGGTGGGCATGGGCGCAGAGGCGGTACGCGCCCTGCTGGAAGAACTGGATCTGGAAAAGCTGAAACAGGAATTGCGCGAGGAGTGCGAAAACACAAAAAGCCAGACCAGGAAGAAAAAGCTGACCAAAAGACTGAAAATTGTCGAGGCTTTTCTCGAATCCAACAATAAGCCTGAATGGATGATTATGGAGGTTATTCCGGTAATTCCGCCGGAACTAAGGCCTCTTGTGCCCCTGGATGGCGGCCGTTTCGCCACATCCGATCTCAATGATCTCTACAGGCGTGTCATCAACAGAAACAACCGCCTTAAAAGGCTCATGGAGCTTGGAGCGCCGGAAATAATCATCCGCAATGAAAAAAGAATGCTTCAGGAGGCAGTGGATGCCCTCTTTGACAATGGCCGCCGGGGCAGAGCAATAACCGGTACCAATGGCAGGCCGTTAAAATCCCTTTCGGACATGATCAAGGGCAAGCAGGGCCGCTTTCGCCAAAATCTGCTGGGCAAGCGCGTGGACTATTCCGGGCGTTCGGTCATCACAGTTGGGCCATATCTCAAATTGCACCAGTGCGGACTGCCCAAAAAAATGGCCCTTGAGCTCTTCAAGCCATTTATATACTCTGAGCTGGAAAAAAGAGGCTATGCCTCCACCATCAAGAGTGCCAAGAAGATGGTGGAGCGCGAGGATCTGGTGGTTTGGGACATTCTCTCCGAGGTTGTGCGGGAATATCCCATTTTGCTCAATCGCGCGCCAACCCTGCACAGGCTTGGCATCCAGGCCTTTGAGCCACTGCTTGTGGAAGGCAAGGCCATACGTCTGCACCCCCTGGTATGTACCGCCTATAATGCGGACTTTGACGGTGACCAGATGGCCGTGCATATACCCCTTTCTGTTGAGGCCCAGATTGAATGCCGCGTGCTGATGATGAGCACCAACAACATTCTCTCGCCAGCCAATGGCGGCCCAGTGATTGTGCCTTCGCAGGATATCGTTCTTGGTCTTTATTACATGACTGTGGAGCGCAGTTTCGAGAAAGGCGAAGGCATGATTTTCTGCGATCCCTGGGAGGTGGAGAGCGCCTACGATGCAGGCAAAATCGCTCTCCATGCCAGGATCAAGGTGAGAATGCCAGACGGAAAAACCTATGACACCACGCCAGGGCGTGTGCTGGTCAGCGGCATTTTGCCACCCGAACTGCCATTTGACACGGTCAACACAGTTCTTACCAAAAAGGCCATTGCCAAACTGGTGGGAGCGGCCTACTCGCGCTGCGGCATTAAATCCACCGTCATCCTCTGCGACAAGCTGAAGGATCTTGGCTACGAGTTTGCCACAAGGGCAGGTGTGACCATTGGCGTCAAGGATCTCAAAATTCCCGCCAGCAAAAGGGAAATCCTTGAAAATTCCCAAAAGGAAGTGGAGGATATTGAACAGCAGTACAGGGATGGCATCATTACGCGCACTGAAAAATACAACAAGGTTGTCGATGTCTGGACAAAGGCAACATCGGATGTTTCCTCAGCCATGATGCGCGATATTTCCCATGATGTGCTGATCAGCGACAAGACGGGAGAAATGGTCGAAAACGACAGTTTTAATCCGATTTTCATGATGTCCAATTCCGGCGCCCGCGGCAATCAGGATCAGATGCGGCAGCTTGCCGGAATGCGCGGCCTCATGGCCAAGCCATCTGGTGAAATCATTGAAACACCCATCACATCCTCCTTCCGCGAAGGCCTGTCAGTCTTGCAGTATTTCACGTCAACCCATGGCGCCCGCAAGGGTCTTGCTGACACTGCCCTGAAGACCGCAAACTCTGGTTATCTCACCAGGCGCCTTGTTGATGTTGTGCAGGATGTCATTGTCTCCGAGCACGACTGCCATACAGTTGATGGCATAGAACTCACAGCGCGCCAGGATGGCGGCGAAATTACCATGCCTCTTTCCGAAAGGGTAATGGGCCGTGTGCTCCTTTATCCGGTCATGGATCCCGATGACACCTCAAAGATCCTTTTGCCGGAAAACACACTCATTGGCAAAAAGGAGGCGGATCTCATCGCGGACAAAAATATCCAGTCCGTTACTGTGCGCTCACCTCTGACCTGCCAGTCGGAACGCGGCATTTGCGCTCTGTGCTATGGCCGGGATCTTGCTCGTGGCCATCTGGTGAATACAGGCGAAACTGTGGGCATCATTGCCGCCCAGTCCATTGGCGAGCCTGGCACGCAGCTGACAATGCGCACATTCCACATTGGCGGCACAGCCTCCAGTACTGTGGAAGTCAACAGCATTGAAGCCCAGCATGCTGGCACTGTAAATCTTAAACGGGTGCGTACTGTCACAAACCGCGCCGGAGACAAGCTTGTGCTTGGCAAGAGCGGCCAGATATCCATTGTGGACTCGCAGGGCAAGGAAAGGGAAAAATACACCCTGCCCAATGGCGCCCGCCTGTATGTTTCCGAAGGGCAGGAAGTAGACAAGAAGACGCTCCTTGCAGACTGGGATCCATTCAATGAACCCATCATTGCTGAAGAAAATGGTCTTATACGCTTTAAGGATATCATTGAAGGCGTTACCATGCAGGAGAAGGAGGATGAAGTAACCCGTCAGGCCGATATGACCATCATGGAGTATCGCACCACCAACAAGCGCCCGACCATTGAAATTGTGGATAGTGAGGGAGAGATAGTGCCCCGCGCCCATGGCAGCGGTCCTGCAGCATACCCCCTCCAGGTTGGCGCCATTGTCATGGTGAAGAATGAAAAGGATGTCCTGGCTGGCGACATCCTCGCCCGCAAGCCACGCGAGACATCCAAGACCAAGGATATCGTCGGCGGTTTGCCGCGCGTTGCCGAGCTCTTTGAGGTGCGCAAGCCCAAGGACATGGCAGTGGTCACAGAGATTGCGGGCACAGTCCACCATGAAGGCGACACCAAGGGCAAGCGCAAGATTGTGGTTCAGCCTGAAGTAGGGGAATCCAAGGAATACCTGGTGCCCAAAGGCAAGCATATCACAGCCGCCGATGGCGATTATGTGGAAGCCGGAGACACCTTGACAGAGGGCTATCCCGAGCTGCACGACATCCTGCGCACCCGCGGAGAAAAATATCTGGCCCGCTACCTTGTGGATGAAATTCAGGAGGTATACAGGTTCCAGGGTGTGGGCATTGACGACAAGCATATTGAAGTGATTGTGCGCCAGATGCTCAAAAAGCTGACCATTCTCGATGCAGGTGGCACCAGCTTCCTTGTTGGCGAGCAGGTGGACAAATCCGAATTCAGGCGCGAAAATCAGAAGGCAATAGCTGAGGGCAGGGCGCCGGCAACGGCAGAACCCCTGGTGCTTGGAATCACCCAGGCATCACTCACAACGTCGTCCTTTATTTCCGCGGCATCCTTCCAGGAGACCACAAAGGTACTCACAGAGGCATCGCTTAAGGGCAAGATGGACAATCTGCGCGGCCTGAAGGAAAACGTCATTGTGGGACGTCTTATACCAGCCGGCACAGGCTATCGTGAATATGTGCATGGTGATATAGAGGTCCCGGAACAGAAGGAGAGGCCGGACAAGTTCCTTGCCGATCTGGAGGAAAATCCCCTGATGGTGGATCTGGAACAGTAAATATTCCCATATAGAAATCAAAGCAGCCGGCATTCCCGCGGGAATACCGGCTGCTTTTTGGTTATGGCTTTGCCCAGTTGAAGGCGCAAGGCGCCTGGAAATCAAAACCACACGCTTACGGATGGTTTTGATTTTTTGGGTAAGCAAATGGAAAATCTTTTTTAATATCTCCTGTTGTTCCATCGTTTGGACCTGAACAAACAAAACATATACTTTTTATATAATATATAATAGATCAACCATCTTATTAAAAATCATAATTTTCGTGACTCATTGATAAACTTAAAATAAATCTTTCAGCCGATTGGCATATAACAATATCTGGTCTAATATCTATAATTTCCTTTAATCTCATACGATGATCCCATAAAAAAATAAATTCCTCAAATAATCTTGAACAATGCCAGGAAATCTCCAGCGGGTTATCTCCCTTGCCAAAATATGAATTGCCAAAGCAGATAATTTTCTTTTTAATTGGCGCATCTTTATTAACATAATGACGGATAGTGCCTCTATGCAAATTGCCAGGGGGATCAGACATATATATCAACTTCGGCTTTAGTATTTTTTCAGAATATATTATATCAGTTAAGATATCTACTTTTTCATAATATGAATTTGATTCCATAAGGTTAATTAATAAATCTCCACCGTAATAACTGTTTTTACTATTTATATAATCATATTTTATATCTAAACCAAGTCTGGCGATGATCGCCTCCATGATTGATTGCACTCCGCTAAATGCTATATGCGAATCTCCTTTTCTCCAGCATTTTTGAACAGCAAGTTTGTTATATAGATCAATAAAATATTCTTTTTTATTAAGTTCATCACAAGTAAATTTATAAATTGGAGTCATATCTGGCAGGTCGCAGCCAGTCAAGGCATGTAAAGCAGAAGATTTTTCAGGAATTATTATTTGTAGAAATAATATATTATTGTTTTCACAAAATAAATTTCTTTTATCTAATAATTTTTTTAATAATAAGCTTTTCTCTTTTGCCTCGGAATGGTTCATTCCATATTGTGAATATAATTTATTGGAGCCTTCACCAATAAATAAAAATCCATTTGTTCCAATTATTACATCATTACAAATATTATTAATGGCTTGTTGGACATTATTATATTTATTATTGCTGGAATTTTCCAATTTTATATCATTTTTATTTATTTGCATTTGGCAAAATTCCATAAATGCAAATTCCCAAATTATAATTTTTAAATTTGATATTGTAAAAAAAATAATATTATTCAGAAGGTTACCTGGACTTAACTTTATATTTGGAGGTATGTATGATCTGAATCCAATATATCCATCTGGTAAATCTTCACGGTCTAAGAATTGATAGTTCATCTTTTTTCTAATTAAGTTAAAATTTATAATTAATTCTTTATCTATATATGATTTATGCATCCATCCCTGGATATAATCAGGGAAAATCATGTCGATAATTATATTTTTTGCAAAATCCATAATATTGGAATTGTCTTAAATTTTTATCTAACAGTAATTTGCTGATAATTGTTCGGCCTGTGTGGATATAACAAAAATTGTAACATGAGTTTTGCCTGCCAACTAACTTTGGATGGCATGAAGGGGGATAGTGCTTTATGGCTGCATAAATATGGAATATGGTGATAACGAAATTCAGCTCACAGCCATCGTGCCTAGACATCTACAATGGCTAAGAATAGTAATACCTGAAAACGCAATTTTCAGAGATTTTGTGGCGGCTGGACAGTTCCAATATAGTATTTTATTTCTTCCCCCTTATCCAGTAACTCTCAAAACCATCCTCCAAAAAACCATCTTTTATATCATTAAATCCTGCCTGAGAGAAAAGATTGAGATATTCCTTTCTTGTGCGGCGCCAGCCCCAGAACTGCTGGCGGCGGATTCCAAGATAGTGCAGCATACCCCTAATCACGATTTTCATACCGTTCACAAGGCCGCCAATGAAGGAATCCTCCTCAAGCAGGGATGCTGAGATGCAGAGCACTTCCCCATCGTTTGCCAGCATGGCCCTCAGCTCCTCCAGGAGTCTTAAAAATTCGCGGTTGGGAATGCCATAATCGACAGCAGAGAGGTATATCACATCGAAATTTATATCCGGGGGCAGGCAGGCAGGTGGGAGGCCAATATAAATGCGCTCTGTGGGCACCAGCTTTTTGATCCAGCGCATGCCAACTGTGGATGGCTCATTGATGTGCATTTCAATGTCTGGCATTTGCTCGATAAGACACTTTTCCATAAAGCCCACACCGCTGCCAATGGACAAAACGCGCACCGGACCGTCCGCATCTTTTCTGTTTGCGGCAATCTCCCTGATTCTTTCAGCCAGCCATTGGGCATCCTTTATCTTGCTTTGACGCCATTTTTCCGGCAAATCATGCCAGCCTTTGTAGCGTCTGAACAGTTCCTCATAAAATGATGCGTAAAATCGTGGCTCTGCCAGATGAAAAAAGGAAATATGGGCAAAAGTGGTAAAGGGGATGCCTTGCCAGCTTTCCTGATAAAAACGCCGCACGCCTGTGCCTCCAGTCCATCAAAATGGCAGTAATGACAAGATATACTCGAATTTTTATAGCCCAAATATGCCGCATTCGCAATCTTGCCATGGCTCACATGAGTATTTATGGCAACAACAAAGGCGGAGTAACAATGTTAATCCGCCTTTGTCATATTGATTTAGCAAGTCATGCTGGCATTAATGAAGCAAGATGCCAGCATGGGTAAAAGGCTAATAGCAGTCTGGTTTTGGGGGCTTGTTGCTTTTGTTTTTTGGCTCCTTCCAGGATGCGTCCATAAGCTGCTGCCAATCCGGGCAGCCTTCCGCAAGTTTCCCTTTGGGGGTGAGATCCTTTCCCTTGAAGCGCTCATCATCCCTGGCATAACGGAATGCGCGATGCACCTGGGTAAAAGGCTTTTTATCCCTTTTCACACAATAGGGTGTATTGCCTGGAATGGGATTGACATATTCCCATACAACTTCCTTGCCATCGGTTACCTCAAACAGATGGCCATTGTTTGTGGATGTGATAAGCCAGTTGCCATTGGGCAGTTTCTGGGCCGCGCTTTGGTAGTCCGAAGAGAAGCTGTTGGGATCATCGGTTCTGAACTCCCAAACCACCTCGCCGCCATCAAAACCGCTGGGCTTGATTTCCATGGCGGAGGAGTAGTTGGTGCTGGGCCGGTAGGTGCCATTATTGAGTATGCTGACATTGCCATTGGGCAGCCAGCGCACATCGTGGCAGCCAAACAGTATCTGATCTCCATTGTCGGTATATCCGGCTGGCTTTTTACCTTTGCCATAGGCGGCGGGATTGCCCCAGCGCCAATCCATTTTCTTCGTCTTGCGATCAATTATATAGATTTCGCCCCAATCCCGGGAATCCACAATATACTTGTCATTTTTGGGATCATAGCGCACAGCGTTCCAATGGGTCCAGTCCGGTCCCGCCATGTAGCGCTGCGGATAGCTTGGCGGCAGGGTATAGTTGATATCAAACTGGTCCGGGCCAGTGCCGATATTATCCCACACATGATATTCCCAGACAACCTCGCCCTTGGGATTTATTTCCAGAATTGCATCTGGCCAGATGCCGTGTAGCACCTTGCCATCGGGATACTTGAAGCCATCGGGGAAGTTGTTGGGATGATTTTTGTCGCGGCCTTTGGCAAAAGCCTCCTCCCAGGGCTTGTGTTCCCACACCAGTATGGCTGTATTGCCATTGGGCAGACGTTCAAAGCCATGGTGCGCCACCATTTTGTCATTGCGCAGGGTGTATTCCCAAACAATGTTGCCATCCCAGTCATATTCGCGCAGGGTTCCATGCCAGCCTCCAAAGGTCACCGGAGAGCCAGGGCCCTTTTCGGCGCGGAGAATATTGCCATTGGGCAGCATTTCAGCATAAAAGGCATCGTTATCCGATTTCCACTTGTGCACCACATTGCCATCCATATCTATAAGATATGTATATTGACCGCTGGCATGGGGAGTATAAAGCGTATAGCCATCAAAAGTTTTTTCCTTTTGATTGTGCAGCAGCCCCAATGGGCCGCTTATGGCCTCATATGCCCCTGCATCCTGCCCCCCGGCGCAGATGGTTGCTGCCAGAGCCGCACACAAAAAAAATTTTCGGAACATAAAACCTCCTTTGATGTGATTATGTGGGAAACCCCGGGTTTCTATTTTAACAGCCGGGGGAAGATAAATTGGCCATACAAAAAATCACATGACATCGGCCAGTATTTTTCCGCCCCAGATATCTTGCAGATGGGATGCAAGTTTTTTACTGCGCATCTCGCATCCCTGATGCAATTTTTGCAGGATTTGCCGGGATTCTGCCACAAGACTGTCTGGATTGCCACTATTATCCACCACAATATCGCAAAGGGACATCTTTTTGGCTTCTGGCATTTGCCAGCTTTCGAGAGTCATGATTTTGGTTTTATCCCAGCCGCGATTTTGAGCAATTCTCTGCCAGCGAATGTTTTCGCCACAATAAATTCCCACGATGACCGGTTTAGGCTTAAATCTTTCCCGCCATTGGCATTCAAAAAAAAGGGGGATCTCGGCCACGCAAAAGCTGCTTCCCATCTGTTCATGATATGCCCAGAATTTTTCGATTTCATCGGCCACAAGCTCATGCACATAATTTTCAAACCCGCGTCTGAAATCCGGGTCCGCGCTGATAATCTCCAGCAATTTTTTACGGTTTATGCAATGGGGCTCTATGGCCTCGCCTGCAGAATGAATCCGCAGCCAGTCTTTTACATGGGAGCTTTTGTCATAAAGGTTGGCAACAATGGCGTCGGCGCTTATGACCGGCAGGCCAAGATTTTCCATCTGCTTAAGAAAACTGGACTTGCCGCAGCCCTGGTTGCCTGTGATGACAATGCGTTCCATATGCCGCGAATTATTAAGCGCGCAATCCATGAAATCGGGAGGGGGCGGCACAAGAAAACGCAGAGGTAATTTAGTTAATGGATGCTCCAGCCATAACTGCCATGCATGAAGCATCTGTCTTGGAGCCAGCTGCTGAATTTTTTGCGGGGCATAAAGTTTGTCACCAAGTATGGGATAGCCTGAATGGGACAAATGCACCCTGATTTGATGCGTGCGGCCGGTATGGATGCGTGCGGCAACAAGAGATATGCTGCCATTTGTCCAGAGCCTGCGCCATGTTGTTGATGCAGATCTGCCGCCGTGGTTCTCTGCGACCACAGCCATTTTAATTTTTAATGTCGGGTGCCTGCCAATGGGGTCATTGCAGGCGCCGGTCTCCGGGGGGCAGCCTGCCACGAGGGCAAGATATTCCTTTTGCACCATTCTTTGCGCGAATGCGCGGACCATGGCAAGCCTTGATTCCTCCCGCAATGCCACAAGCATTATGCCGCTTGTGTCCTTGTCCAGGCGGTGTATGATGCCGGGTCTTTCGCCGGACATGTTTCGCAGGCCAGGATATTTGCCAAGCAGGGCATGCACAAGTGTGGTGTCGGCACAGGAAGGGCAGGGGTGCACGGTCATGCCAGCCGGCTTGTTCAAGGCTGCAAGCCATTCATCCTCCCAGATTATCTCGAGGGGGGCATCGGCTGCCTCGAGCATATTCGCTTCTGGCGGCAGTTCCAGAGATATTTTCTGCCCAGCACGCAATTTTTTGGCTGGGGACAGTTCCGGCATATCATCGATGAGACAACAGCCATTGCGCACGGCCTTCTGGATCGAGCCCCTGGACATGCCGGGCACAAGACCAGTCAATGCCTGATCAAGCCTTGTGCCCGCAATGGCATTGTCCGCTTCCAGCTCATATTTCACTCTATCTTGTCCCAAGCCTGGTGAGTGTGCGCAGGCGATCGACAAAAGTTACAGGCCTGTACAGATTTTCCAGTTCTATGCCAGGTGTAATGGAAGTTATTACGGCTTTGCCTATGACATGGCGCTCATTGTCATCGCCATCCTTGATGATGCGCACACCCCACACATTATGGAAAATTGCCGGGCGTCCTCTCCATTGGCCCACATAGAGGGTTATATGCCCGCGCATACCCAAAAGGCTCAAAAATGGCACACCATCAGCAAGAATGATTCTTTCCTTTTCCTTTGCATCATAGCCTTCCAGGGGTATGACAGAGCCACGCCTGGCCTGGGCCACGGAATTTCTGGGCAGCCAGAGGCCAAATGGTGTAAACAGATCGCGCAGCATGGAGGAACAGTCACGGTCGCCAAACATTCCACCCCACCCATAGGACTGCCCAAGCATGACATTGCCTATTTTTGCAACATTACCGGCGGTGATGGGCATGGGCATGATGGTTGCCTGCTGTGGGGGCAGTGAAATTTCGGCAGTATGGGCAAATTCTCCGGAACCTGCCACCGGCACCAGGACATTGACATAACCTGGGGCGCGGGATGTCACCGGCAGCACAGTGCCAATTCCGCCTTTGGCACCGGAACTTTGCCCAATGCCGTTGGCAAGGGGAACATTATCCCTGATCAGTGCCGCGTAATTGCCGGTTAGCCATGCGGATTTGAAACTGTCATCCACCAGCCGCACATCAGCGGCGCGAACCCAGCCGCCGGCAATGGGGCATTCGACATAATACCAGTTGCCATCCATGGTTTTATGGGCTGCCAGGAGCGGAGTGCCTGGAGGGAGCAGGGAATATTGAAAATAATCAAAGGGATCATCCTTGACATTGGCCACAGGCTTGGAAAGGCGCATCAAACTTGTGGGGAGCTCCCGCAAATCCGTATTGCGAATGGTTATGGCGCCCATGGCCATGGCCGGATATGCTGCCAGGTTGGCGTTCTGCCGCATTGCGTCCCACTCCTCCTGTGACCAGGGGGTGCCATTCTCCTTGTAACCGCGCGCCTTTTTAAAAGATGCAGCCACATCTCCGCGTTTTATGCTGGTTTTGGACATCTGCCAGGGGCCAAAATATATGCGCTGAAATGATTCATACAATTGCTGCTGGGCATTGGCTGAGAGCAGCAGTTTGCGTTTGCCATATGACGATGCGAAAGTCTCCAGATTTTGGGGAATTTCACGCACATCGGCAATGATGGCCGTGTCATGAGTGGAGGTGGCTGTGCCAAGACGTTTTTTGGGAGCGCAGGAAACAGCCAGAAACAGGGACAGAAAAATTGCAAGAATGCGGACATACATGCAAGTGAATCCTTCAAATGATTTATATTGCCCAAAATCCCAGAATTGTCACTTCCAGCAGGTGAAATTATACAGGGTCAGGATGGTGATGCATGGATGGAACCGGCCAATTTTGCCAATTCATCACTGGTAAGCCGCCTGCACTGGCCAGATGGCAGACTGCCAAGACGCAGAGGGCCAAGACCAGTGCGCCGGAGGCGGAGTATGGTGAGACCAAGCTCCGCACACATGCGGCGTATCTGCCTGTTCAGCCCCTGCCTCAATTCCATTTTTAGCAGGGCAGGGCGCTTTTGCAGCAACTCGGCTTTTACCGGTAAAATTTTACCTATTTGCTCAAGCTCCATTCCCTCTCTCATTTGCGCCAGCATCTCTGGTCCCACATTTTCACGTACCATAACCTCGTAAAATCGCGGCTGGTGATAACGGGGATGCATGAGGCGCATGGCCAGATCGCCATCATTGGTCAGCAGCAGGAGCCCCTCGGAAAAATAATCCAGTCGTCCAACAGGATAAAGACCCAGATTGGCAAATTCCCGGGGCAGCAGCTCCATGACAGTTTTACGTTTTTGCGGATCCTGCCTTGTGCATACGCAGTGAATGGGCTTATTTAGCATGATGGTGCATGCTGGGGGCGAAAAATCCGCGGTGCTGCCAGCGATGGCAAGCACATCAGATGGGTGGACCCGGGTTGCGGGATTTTTTTCCAGGAGGCCATTGACTGTCACCTTGCCGCCAAGAATCAGTTCATCCGCCTTGCGGCGGCTTAAATTACCACGCGCAGCTATAGCCTTATTTAATCTTGTGCGTTTTTCTTCCATATTAAATCTGGTCTGGATGCAGGATTTTCTCGAAGCTGGCTTATTATCCCCAAAAAAGCTGGGAATATAAAGGGCCCGTATATGAAGGTATTTTATAATGGAAATAAAATATATAAATTTTATAGCAATGAATACATAAATGTTATTTGTATTGATTGATACAATAAGCCGCGAACATTTTATGCTTTGCCCTCTTAATTTGATTTGCCAAGGTCGTGTGGTTCAGCAAAAGCTCATATATTTCCTGTCATTGCCAGCCATGCCTGTCTGGGCTATAGTTTACCTGCTGCCTGCAGCCGCTGGCCGCCCAGGTTGGAGCCCGGGGAATGGAGCAGGGCAGGGCAGTTTTAACTACAGGAGAAAATTATGGGAATGTTTACATTTATCAAGGAAGTCGGTGAAAAGATATTTGGCGGCGGAGACGCCAAGGCTGAAGAGCTTAAAAAAAATCTCGATGCCCAGGGGTTGGACACCAATGATATCCAGGTTCAGGTTGATGGCGATCAGGTGGTGCTGAAGGGCAAGGTCAAGGATCAGGCCACTCTGGAAAAAGCCGTCCTGGCAGTTGGCAATAATGCCGGCATCGCAGGCGTCAAGACAGATGACATCACCGTGGACGCTCCGGCCGCAGAATCCGTTTTCTATACTGTAAAGTCAGGCGACACACTCTGGAAGATTGCGGAAACCCAGTATGGCAAGGGAAAGGGTGATCAATATCAAAAGATATTTGAAGCCAACAAACCCATGCTGAAACATCCGGACAAGATTTATCCAGGCCAGGTTCTGCGTATTCCACCACTCAAATAAAGTAAAAAAAATCCCAAAAAAATAGCCTGTCCGCAAGACAGGCTATTTTTTTACTTTTATGCCGCAGCTACTTCATGCGGCATGAATGCTGCCATTTTCCACCATAAACAATGGCGCCCCGGGGCTTGCGCTTCGCAAAATATCAACCATGTGCGGCTGGCATGTGAAATACAAAATCTGCTGGGCGCACCTGCCAGTGGCGGATGCCATTCTGGCAAAGGCCCTGGCTGTCCGGCCTGCGCGCTCGGGATCAAAATTTACCAAAATTTCATCCATTATTACTGGCAGGGATGTGGCATGCTCGGCATGATTGCGAATGTAGGCCAGTCGCAAGGCAAGATATATCTGCTCCTGCGCGCCACGGCTCAAATACTCTGGAGAAACAGGATCGCCATGCTCCGGCATGACATATATATGATCATTATCATCTAGAGTCGCATTGATACCCCGCCAGCGGCCATTGGTAATTTGCCGGAATATGTCTGAGGCCACCTTTATTACTTCCGGCTGTCTTTCCTTTTCAAAAATGTTCTTGGCCCGGTTGAGCAAAGCCTCGGCAAGGGCGTTCTCGCACCAGTCACGAACCAGATTTTGGATTTTTTCAAGAAGGATGCTTTCCTCCTGACGCATTATGGCAAGCTCATCCCCATGAGCGAGAAATTCCGTTCGCGCAGCAAGGGTTGTCATATTCGCGGAAAGCTCCTCCTCCCTGGCATTCATGTCGGCAAGCCTGGTCTTCACTTCTCCCAGCCTTTCCGCCTGAGCCTCCCTGTCACCAGTTTCAAAAGATGCCAAAAATTCATCCACTGGCTCCTGGCCTGCGGCAACTGCAAAAGTGCTGTCAAGATTTGCTATGCTGCGCAGGATTTCCTCCCGCTCGGCCTTTTGCCTGGCAAGGGTCAAAAACTCCTCTGCATTGGCAGCGCCGCCCTTTTCAAAGAGAGCCTCCATCTGGGCAATAATATTTTTAAGAGCGGCATTCTCGGAGCCAAGATTAATTTCATTGCTGTTTATCTGCTCGGCAAGATTTTCACGGGCAGCCTTGAGCGCGCTGTGATCCTCCGCATCATGCAGCAGGCTATCCAGTGTGGCAAGCCAGTCGGGATTCCCAGAAGGATCTGTGGCCGGTTTTCTTCCCAGATCATGGAGAAGGGCTTCGAGTGGCGTGGCAAATGCCGCCATCTCCTTCTCATTTTGGGCCAGAGCCCTGCGGGTATCCTGCAGACGCTGCTCGGCGCTTATGCAGTTTTCCATAAAGATATAGGCCTCGCGCATGGCCTGGGGATCAAGCTCCATGCCAAGACCGGATTCCCTGAGCAGTTCGGACCAGCTTTTGCGTACGGCATTAAGCCTGCCTGTAATCTCCTCAAGCTGGGTTGCTGCTGCAGCCTGCTTTTCTCTGGCCCTGGCAAGCTCTGTTTCGCAGTTCTTCAGATCAGCCTGGGCGTGAATGCGCCTCTCTCTTGCCATGTCAGCTTCGCGAAATTCCTCAAAAAGCTGATGCACAGCCTCTTCCATGCCAATGGGTTCAGGCGCTTCTTCAAGTTTTCTGGCAATGGCCGGCAATGTGACGATTTTTTCCTCAATCACATGCAGCTCTTCCCAAAGCGCATTCATGCTTTCCATTGCTGCAAGATAGTTGCCATATGCAAGACGCGCGGCCTCGGCCCTGGCAAATACAGTGTTGCAGCTCTCTGGCGTGGGAGCTCCGCCAACATGCACAGTTTGCATCAATTCAAGCCAGCGTCTGCGGCACTGCTGAACTTCCCTTTCCTCTCTCTGGGCATTTGCCTGCCATTCAAACACATGCTCGCGCGCGTTGTTCAGCTCCTTGATGAGCCTGTCCATCTCCCTGCGTGATCTTTCCTCATTGAAGCATTTTTCCTTTTCGCGCTCGATGAGCGCTTCCTTGGCATCAAGGGCAATGGGGTCCAGGGTATCCACTCCGGCCTCGGCAAACAATTTGTCAATCTGTGTCCTGTGTTCCTTCAGTCTGCCCAGGCATGATTCCCGTGTAATCCGCAGCTGTTCCATTTGCAGTCTGTGCCTCTTCAGCTCCTGGGTGGGCAGGCCGCCAGCCAGAAATATTGCGCCAATGACTATTGCTGCATAGGCCGCAAGCGGCGTAAGAGGTATGGTGGTTTGCGCGATGTCCACCTCTGTCATGCCCCACATCCAGCGGGCAGACAGAGCTGCAATTCCACAGAGGATACAGATTAGGCCAAAAGTCAGAAAAATCCATCTGCCAGCCCTTGATGGGGGGACTTCACCGGCTATGCGCGCATCAATCTCCTTAAGTCTTTCCTCATCGCTTTCCAGGGATGCGGAAACAGAACGCAAATTTCTGAGAGCGCGTGTGCGGGCATCCAGCTCATTGCGCCCCGGGCCGTCACCCTCCAGGGATGCGGATTTTATTTCATCCATCTGCCTGCGGATGCCATCAACCTTTTCTTCTGCCTGTGCCAGCTTTGCGGCTGCATGTTCCGAATCCTGAATGTGCTTCTGCAAGTCTGCGGATAAAGTCAATGCCTCGGACTGGTGGGCCATGAGATTATCGAGAGTCTCTCCGGCAGACTGCTGCCATGCGGCATCATCGCCGGTATTGGGAGGCACAATGATATTGGCCTGATTTAATGAGCGAACAAAAGAATCCCTTGCCATATTGAGGGATTTCTGCCTGCCCGGCTCCTCGCGCCTGCAGTCATCAAGGCGATTCATGTTGTGCCGAAGCTCATCGCGCCTATAATCATCAAACCCGATTACCGGTTCGGGAAAGGTGGCCAGGAGTTCACGGGCTTTTTCCACCGCCACCATTGCGGCCTGAACATCCTCGTTGGCCTTGTCCAGGCTGACAGAGGCGGAAGTGTGCACAAGATTGACTTCCGTCAGTTCCTCGGCCTGCTTTTCCAGATTGTCACGATTGAATATGGAGCGATTTGTGGCGCGGATGCGTTCGCAATCCCAGTCTGGCCCAAGTCTGGCCAATTCCTCCTCAAGGCGTCTCTGGATACGTTCACATTCATCCTTTTGAACGGGTATCTGTGCCACTGCCTTTCTGTAGCTTTCCTTATGCCCGGAGAGCTGCCTAAGGGCTGCAAACTTTTCCAGAAGTGGCTCGTCCACCATCTTCTGTGCCAGTTGCAGGCGAAGCTGTTCCAGCTTTTCCTCCAGCGCGGCAATGCGTGTTTCACCGGATTCCCTGGACCCGCGCAGCCTTGACATAATTTCGATGGCATCTTCCGGCACAATTCCCGTTACTGGCGGCAAATGCTCAAGGAGAGATTTTTGCTGACGCCATTGCTCCCATTGGCTCCAAAAACCAAGCCTGCGCTCGATTTGCCTTTTTTCAGCTTCAAGAGCCTTTATCCCTGCCTTAAGATCGGCAAGTTCCTCCCGGCCTGTTTCCAGCTCAATACATTTGCGACTGTATTCCTCACAGTTGCCGGAGCAGGCCAGAATTTTTTCGCGCAATGCGTCAAGCTGCCCAAAAGCTTCATTTAGCCTGGGACGACTGGCCCGGGGTTTGAAAATGTCTTCCTTCCTTTTCTGGATGACTTTCAGTGCTTCAGCCGGCGATACAATGCCAACCCCAAAACTGGCGCCATAAAGGGCATTGCGAACTTCCGGAGCCGTCAGATTGTCAAAACGCTCGAGTTCACCCAGGCTAAACCCAAAAACCTTGCGATAGACATCCCGGCTCACACCGGCCAGGAGCATATCCAGCAGATCTGGAGACAGGGATTTGCCGTCTGGAGTTTTCAAAACTGGAGGATTGCCATCAGGCTTGCGGGAAATCAGCATTTCCTCCCATGTGCCATCCGCTCCAAGATATTTTACATTAATGGATCCGCCTGGAGAAACACCCCTTGCGGGCTCATATGTGCGCCGCGCATCACGCGAACGCCTGTTCAGATAGCCTGTAAGCATGGCGCGGAGAAAATCCAGGCAGGTTGATTTGCCAGCCTCGTTGCTGCCCAGAAAAATATTGATCCCTGGCGCGAGATTCTCCACTTCCACATTTGAAAAAAGACCAAAACCATTTATGTGGAAGGAGGAAATATACATTAGCGGCTCTCCAATGTTTCCTGGCAGATATTTTCTGCCTTTTTAAGCATCAACCTGAGATTTTCCTGATCAAAAGCGCCTGCAATCCTGCGAAAGCGGGTATTGCCAAGCAAGGGTTCAAAAGCTGAATCGCAAAGGGCCGAAAGGGCAGCCTCATCATCTGAAAGCTCCCTGGCCAAACGCGCGCATTCTCCCTGCAAATCATCACGCTCCAAAAAATCTTCAGGGGGCGTGTAATCCCTTGTTGCGACATCAAAATCCTTCAGCCAGACAGTGGGGGAGGATGCACCGGAATTCTGTACGGAGGCGCCAATATCTTTTAATGTATCACCTGAGCGGAGAGTTTTATTTAATGAGGTCCGCCCCTGAAGATGCAGCCTGGCAATGATCGCCTGAATATTGGGATCTGCCGCTCCGCGGGCCGCATCAATGCAGTTCACCATTTTTTGCTCCACATTGTCCAGAGTATCCAGACCTTCAAGTTCCAGATTAAGTTTTTCCCACATTATGGAGCAGAGGGGTCTGAACTGGGCTTCGCAATGCCACTCGTTTGCGCCTTTTTTGGCATTTACGACATAGCAGCCTCTGGGGCCTGGCTCATTAATATGCAGGCCCTGAGTGTTGCCGGAGTAGGCAATGAAAGGCTGCGAGCAGAGTATGTTCCGCTCATGAACATGCCCAAGGGCCCAGGCATCCAGATTTGCGGCCTTCAGATCCTCAATGGAGCATGGGGCATAGCGATCAGGGCTGCCACTGCCCTCCACCATGCAGTGCAGGAGGCCAAGCTGGAAGCAGTCAGAGGAATCATCGCGTGTAAAAAGCCTGGCCAGGTTCTGGTTTTCCTTGTCCCGGATATGGCTTATGCCATGAATGATGGCCACCTGCTCACCTGCGCGCATAAAAACGCGTCTCTCATAACCGGTGCCGAAAATTATTGTATTTGGAGGGAATTTAAGAGAAGCGATGCGCGAGCTGAAGGGATCATGATTGCCATGGACGATATAGACGGGAATGCCATTTTCATTGAGAACTCCGCAGGCATCCCTAAGCGCAAGCTGGGCTCTGATGCTGCGCTCTTCCTGGTCATATATGTCGCCAGCCAGGACAAGGAAATCCGGTTTTTCCACAAGGCAAAGCTGCACAAGCCTTTCCAGGGCAGTAAAGGTGGCCTGATGCAACATCTTGCCCAGATGGCCAGCGGCATTTTTTTCCAGTCCTTTAAATGGTGTATCCAGATGCAGATCAGCAGCGTGGATATAGCGGATTTGATCCATTCCGGCCTCAAAAATCTTTTTGGTGTGATAAACTGAAAATCAGCGCATGGCCTGCATGGCAGACATGTAATGGCATGATAACCAAAAGACATTTAATTGAGAAAAATTCTAGACAATCCGTTAAAAAAATTCAAGTTTACATATGCCATATGCGGGGAGGAACACCCATGATGCTGGAATATCCCCATTGGTAAAAGCTGTGTTTTGCGATGGCGCCTTACAGTTTTGCAGATCCAGAATTTTTTTTAATCCATAGCCAATGAGGCTGCCATGAAATGGCCTGAGATTATCTTTGCAACAAAAGAAGGTTCCAGGAAAGGGATAGCGCCAGCTGTGATTTCCGCCAGCAGGGCAACGGATATTCCCGGCTGCCATGCCCGGTGGTTAATGCACCGCCTGCGTGCCGGCTACTGCGGCTGGCAAAATCCATTTAATCCGAAACAAATTCAGTACGTTTCATTTGCCAGATGCAAGGCAATAGTTTTCTGGAGCAAAAATCCGCGTCCGCTCATGCAGTATCTGTCAGAACTGGATGACATGGGCATTGATTTCTATTTTCAATTCACTCTTAATGACTACAGGCAGGAGAGGCTGGAGCCGGGAATACCTGCCCTGGAAAAACGCATCCAAACATTCAAAAAACTTGCCATGCTCATTGGCAGCCATAGGGTTATATGGCGTTTTGATCCCATAATTATGGGGGCGTCCCTGACAGTGCCGGAGCTTCTGGCAAGAATCGCCCATATTGCAGGCGAGCTTTGCGGCAGCACTGATAAACTTGTATTCAGCTTTCTGGACATGTACGCCAAAACCAGGGCCAGCCTTGGGAAAATCGGCTTGCAGCTTGGGGCGCCAGATAAGCGGCAAATGTTTGATATCGCCTCTGGCATTGCCGAAATAAATTCCAGGCTGGAACGGCCATTGACCCTGCAGTGTTGTGCGGAGGATATCGACCTGACAAGTCTGGGCATCAATCGCGCCAGCTGCATCGATGGAGTTTTATTGCGGGAACTATGCAGGGATGGGAAAGTATCAGATTTACCGGAATTGCCGGAGCAGGGGAGTCTGATACCCAGCCAGGCGCAGGGCATGAAAAGGGACAATGGCCAACGCCGCCTTTGTGGTTGCCATCCAGCCAGGGATATCGGCGCTTATGACACATGCATGCATATGTGCGCATATTGCTATGCCAATCATTCGCGGGAAAAGGTAATAAGGCGTGTCAATGCAATAAAAAATGATGCCGAGTTTCTGTGGCTGCAAAAATGATTGCGAGATATTTCACGAATATATAATTTACGTTAACTTTATGTTATTACACATATAAATATATTAACATATATATTGTAAATCTTGCTGGCTCCCCGTGAGATTTTTTTGCCCCCTAAAACAGTCTGGGCGAGTCCCGGGAATATCCACCGGGAAATCCTGGGCCATCAGCGGAGGCGCATCAGTAGAAGGGAATATACCGCATTAAAGTTTACATAATTATCATTATGGGTCATAGATATATCATATAATTATATCATTATATATATGATTATTATTAAATTATGTAGTACGGGTATCGACTTGCGTTGCCAGCTCCTGGATGAATTTCCTGGCAGCCAGAGCAAGCAAACCGGATCTGGTCATGCCATTTTCCCTGGCTGCGGAATCAATGACATGCACAAGGGATGGCAACATGGATACCGCTATCTGTACCGGCTTCTCATTTGCAGGAGCCGCAGGCACAGCTTGATAAAATGTACCAACAGGAATTGCCATTCCCAGCTCCTGGCACCTTGTCTCCGCCTTGTACCTAGCCTCCGTATAGCCTGAAGGCGCCGGCAGTCCATCCCCGCCGATTTTTTGTATATATCCCGAGAGGCATTCTGCCGCATTTGCAAGAGCCTCCGCCAGGGTATCGCCACTGGTGGCGCAATCCTCCAAATCAGGAAAGGTAACTTCATAGACGCCTGATTTTTCAGTGTCGGGTAAAAACTGCGCAAAATATATATGCATATATACTCTCCATAAATAAAATATTTAATATTATATACTTTTATATATGTAAACCTTGAGAGCAAAGGTTTTTGACATCGCAGTCGCGCTTGAGACATGCTGCCATGTGCTGTAAAACAGCAGTTCCAATCTGTCTCCAAGGGGCAATCCATGGGTTTTGCAAGTTCCTCCTGTTCGTTTACGCGATTCCGCATTCTCGACCCTGTTACTGATGAAATAATCAATCAGATTCCCGAAAAACTCAAACAGTACTGCTTTCAGGATATTGATGACATACCTGAGCCCAGGGCCCATGGCTGGGTATGTTTTGACGACATGCTTGACAGCGCGTGGCTTGTGGCGCCTCCACAGAAGGGGAATTTCTTTTTTTTCTGCCTGCGTATGGACACGCGCAGAATTCCTCCAGGAGTCATAAAAAAGCATCTTGAGCTTGCCCTGCGCGATGAAAAACGCAAGGCTTCAGAAAACAACCATAAATTTATTCCCCGCGAAAGAATCAGGGAAATCAGGGAACAGGTTCTCCTCCGGCTTAGACAGCGTTTTTTGCCAGTGCCTGCAGTTTTTGATATAATCTGGAATCTTTCAGACAATGAGGTGTGGTTCGCATCTGTCCAGTCTGGCATGATTGATCTTTTCATGGAGGTATTTCTCAGCACTTTCGGGCTGCATCTTGAGCAGATGACACCCTCTAATCTTGCATTGGAAATTCTTGGCGAGGAAGCTGCAGAAAGGCTGGATATGCTTACGGAAACATTTTTTACACCCGTAAACGAAAATGGCGCCCATAATGGATAACTCCACTGCAACCCCGGACAGAATACTCGGGGAGGAATTTCTCACCTGGCTATGGTTTGCAAGCGACACAAATCCTGACGGTTTTAAGGATGCGGATGGCCAGCCCTTCAGCATCTTTATGGAACAGCGGATCGTTGTCCAGGGGGGAGAGGGCCAGGCACGGGAGACAGCATCTGTGAGTGGTTGCCTGAGCGCATTGCGCGAGGCCAGACTTGGAGTCGCCACAGGCAAAAAGGTTACACGGGCGCTCATAAGGCTGGAAAAGGATGGTATTGCCTTTCAGCTCACCCTGAAGTCCGAGGACTTCAGCATCACGGCCCTGAAAACCCCAAAGCTGGACAGAACCGACGATGAGCCGGACTCCGTGCTCCTGGAAAAGGTTTATCTTGTGGAAACCTGCCTGCATCTGATTGACAATCTTTATGCGCAATTCTTAAAATTGCGCCTCTCGGACAAATGGCTGGATGTGGTTGAAAAAATGTTGTTATGGCTTGAGAATACTGACACTGTGCGAGGTTGATCACTCCCCTGCTCCACTTTTGCCCCATATATGGCATATGTCCACTTTAGTATTCTAGTGAGATGTCATGTTTCTACTGTCGTAAAAACATGAAGATCGCAAAGCAAAACCGGGTTTTGTAGTGAGGCGCCAGGCCGTATGGCTGAAATTGGGACAATTTCCACTGATACATGTTAAGACCAATGATATCATCCCTGCTGCGCAACTTTACCAATTCCCCATATATCTCAACATTTGGGCGCATTGTAAAAAAATTTTTATGGATGCTGCTCGTTCTCTGGGGAATAACAATAATTTCCTTCTGGGTGATCCATCTTGCCCCTGGCTCACCAACAGACATGGAGACAACGCTAAACCCCCTTGCCGGAGCAGCGGCCCGGGAGCAGCTGGAAGCCTTATATGGTTTGGACAAGCCCTTGCATGAGCAGTATTTCAACTGGCTTGACCGACTCCTTCATCTTGATTTTGGCAATTCCATGTCAGCCGACAACAGGCCTGTCCTGGACAAAATCCTGGAACGCCTGCCACTTACTGTTTCCATGAATGCCATTTCCCTTTTTCTGACATTGAGCATTGCCATTCCGGTAGGCATTGTCTCCGCATGCCGCCAAAATTCCCTGCTGGACAAATCCATAACCGTAATCGTTTTCCTTGGCTTTGCCATGCCTTCTTTCTGGCTTGCCCTGCTTCTGATGCTATGGTTTGGCATAGACCTGCAATGGCTGCCCATTTCCGGCATTGTCTCCATGGATTATGATTCCCTGAGCCCATATGGGAAATTTTGCGACCTGGCAAGACATCTCGCATTGCCCATTGCCGTATATACAGTTGGCGGTCTTGCCGGCATGTCCCGTTATATGCGCTCCTGCATGCTGGAGGTCTTGAGGCAGGACTACATTCTCACAGCCAGGGCAAAAGGTCTGCCTCCGCATGTGGTGATTTTTCGCCATGCCCTGCGCAATGCCCTGCTCCCGCTCATCACCCTGCTTGGGCTTTCCATTCCCGGCCTCATTGGCGGCAGTGTAATAATAGAATCCATCTTTGCCCTGCCCGGTCTTGGCCAGCTTTTTTATGCGGCAGTCATGGCCAGGGACTACACCATGATCATGGGCAACCTTGTGCTGGGCGCCGTGCTTACGCTTTTGGGCAATCTGCTTGCCGATTTCTGCTATGGATTGGCTGATCCGCGCATACGCGCAAAAGGGGAAGCCCACTGATGCGTTTAAAAATTCTGGAAAAAACGCTTGGCTGCAATGGCATGCTCCTGCTCGGCCTTGGCATTGTGCTGGTCATGTCCCTGGCTGCGGTCTTCGCTCCGGTATTGGCCCCCTACCCGCCCAATGCGGAACACCTGCAAAATATTCTGGAGCCGCCCTGCGCAGCCTTTCCCCTTGGTACAGACCGGCTTGGCCGTGATGTTCTCTCCAGACTTTTATATGGTGGGCGTGTTTCCCTGTGGGTGGGGTTTGTGGCAGTTGGCATTTCCATATCCATAGGCACTGTGCTTGGCCTTGTAAGTGGCTATTTTCGTGGCTGGGTGGATGAGCTCATAATGCGGCTGGTGGATATCATGCTCTGCTTTCCCTCCTTTTTTCTAATCCTCGCCGTTATTGCTTTTCTTGAGCCAAGCCTTATTAACATCATGATAGTAATCGGCCTTACTTCCTGGATGGGTGGCGCAAGGCTTGTTCGGGCTGAGGCTCTCACTCTGCGGGAGAGAGATTTTGTCGCTGCCGCCCGTCTGGCAGGCTGCCCGGTCTGGCAGATACTTTTTCGGCATATTCTGCCCAACTCTCTTGCGCCCATCTTAATAACCGCAACCCTTGGCATAGCTGGAGCAATCCTTGTGGAATCCAGCCTCAGTTTTCTCGGGCTTGGTGTGCAACCGCCAACACCAAGCTGGGGCAATATGCTGATGGATGGCAAGATTGCCATTGAAACCGCTCCCTGGCTGTCCATCTACCCGGGGCTTGCCATTTTAATAACGGTTCTGGGATATAATTTGCTGGGAGAAAGTTTAAGGGATATTTTTGATCCGCGCCTCAAGGACTTCAACCAGTAAAAAAAAATATGATCAATGCATATTTCCCACTCTTGCGATTTTCACAACAAGTGTGACAAAAAGAGGAACCTTGCTTCGATAATATCCGATGGTGATTTCTGATGCTGGAATTTCTGCATATCCGCAACCTGGCCCTCATTGAAGACATGTCCCTGGAGTTTACGGACGGCATTAATGTTTTGACTGGTGAAACCGGGGCTGGCAAGAGTTTTATCCTGAAGGCGCTGAATTTTGTTCTTGGAGAAAAACTTGCTGCTGATATTGTTCGGCCCGGCGCCGAGAAGGCCCAGGTGGAGGCAATATTCCGGTTTGGA
>CAJUMQ010000012.1 GCA_910587035.1 uncultured Desulfovibrio sp.
GCGGCGCGCAATCCCTGATCGGGTTTGCGACTATTGTCGCTTGACGCGACACTAGGTGTGTGTATTTCATGGCGCATCTTCCAAAGCATATCCAATCTGATAGGGCAGCGGTATGGCTAAAAAACCAAAAATTGCCTTGGCAATATTGCTTTCGGCAGTGATTCTGGCAACTGTCTGGTTTGCGTGGCGCCATTATGCCGAAAGAGGGGATGGCAGCCTGACCCTTTATGGCAATGTGGATATAAGGCAGGTTGATCTGGGTTTCAGGGTGGGCGGACGCATAGCGGAAGTGCTGGTGGATGAAGGCGACAGGGTGCGCAAGGGACAGCCGCTTGCCAGGCTGGATTGCGATCTTCTGACCCAGCAGCGGGATCAGGCTGCCGCTGATCTGGAAGTCCAGAAGGCAAACCTTGCCAGGCTGGAAAAAGGTTATAGGGCTGAGGAGGTGGCCCAGGCCAGAGCCAGTGTCGCCTCCGCAAGCGCAACCGCCGAAAATGCGGAGATCAATCTGCACAGGGTCACCGGACTGCGAACCAGCAATGCGGTCTCGCAAAGGGAGCTGGACAATGCCCGCGCGGCGGACCGGGAAGCCCGTGCCAAGCTGCGCTCAGCCAGAGAAAATCTGGAGATGCTTTCCTCAGGATACCGTGAGGAGGATATTTTGGCCCAAAAGGCGGCTGTGGCCGCCAGCAATGCCCAGTTTGAGAGAGCGCGCATACAGCTTGAGGACGGCATTCTTCACGCCCCGCAGGATGGCATTGTTCTGACCAGGGCCAGAGAGGCTGGAGCCATAGTCAATGAGGGGCAGACCATATACACATTGACACTCACAAATCCCCTCTGGCTGCGCGCATATGTGTCCGAACCCAATCTTGGCAGGATAAAGCCGGGAATGCCAGTAACCGTAAGCGTGGATGCCGCCCCGGGCAGGACTTTTCCCGGCACTGTGGGATTCATATCGCCCACGGCGGAATTCACACCCAAAACTGTTGAAACAAAAGAGGTGCGCACAAATCTTGTGTACAGGCTGCGCATTCAGGCCGAGGATCCCGAAAACATCATGCGCCAGGGTATGCCTGTGACCATCCACATCGACACGGACCAAAAATGAGCACAGGCAGCGCTGCGGCAGTCAGCATGACGGGCATAAGTATGGCCTATGGCCATGGCCGCGCACGGGTGCGCGCGCTCGTCGACATAAGCACGCAAATTGCGGCTGGCGGCATTACCGGCCTGATGGGTCCGGATGCCGCGGGTAAAACCACTCTCATGCGGATCATGGCAGGCCTGCTTCTGCCGGATGGCGGCTCCATCAGCGTCTTTGGGCTTTCTCCCCAAAAACTCAAACAGGAGCAGCCAAACAGCATTGGCTATATGCCACAGCGTTTTGGCCTCTATGAAGATCTGACTGTCATGGCCAATCTTGAGCTATATGCCAGTCTTAGAGGAGTGGAGGGGGAGGCGCGGCAGAAACTTTTCCAGCAAATGCTGGAGTTTACAGCTCTTGGCCCATTTACCCAAAGGCTGGCTGGCAACCTTTCCGGCGGCATGAAGCAGAAACTTGGCATTGCTTGCGCCCTGCTTGGAAATCCAAGGCTTCTATTGCTGGATGAGCCTGGGGTGGGCGTTGATCCACGCTCCCGCCGGGAGCTATGGGATATGGTGCAGGAGCTGGCAGGCGGCGGCATGACTGTTGTGTGGGCCACATCATATCTTGATGAAGCGGCCAGATGCCCCAGCCTGATTGTGCTCAATGAAGGTTCTGTGCTCTATCATGGCAAACCGGAGGAGCTTACGCGCGAGGCCTTGGGGAATGTCTACCTGCTTGAAGACAAATCCGGGTCTCTCTCACACCGTGACGCATTAATCTGGTGGACCGGCTGCAAGGGCATAATAGATGTCACAATTCAGGGCAGATATATGCGCCTGGAAGTGGGGGGAGAGGATGCACAGGCAGCCAGGGATGAGATATTGAAGCGTGGCGGCCAGGAGACAGAGCCAAAACTTGAGGACGCATATCTGGCCGCTGTGGGCGGCATTGACAAGAGACCATCTCCATATGCGGGAATTGGCCATATAGGCCAGGCGGAATTCCGGGATTCCCGCATTGTGGCCAGCCATCTGACAAAAAAGTTTGGCGACTTCACTGCCGCGCACAACATTTCCTTCAAGGTGGGGGCAGGGGAGATCATTGGCTTGCTGGGGCCCAATGGCGCAGGTAAATCCACGACCTTCCGGATGTTGTGCGGCCTGTCGCGGCCAACTTCCGGCGATTGCTCTGTGGACGGGGTGGATATGCTGCGCTCAAGCAGCGAGGCCCGTTCCCGGCTTGGGTACATGGCCCAGAAATTTTCGCTCTATCCCGATATCACGGTGGCGCAGAACATAAGGATTTTTGCCAACCTTTATGGTCTTGGCCGGGAGCGCCTGCATAATTTTGTGCCTCTTATGGCAAAAGCTCTTGAGCTGGAAAAATATTTCAGGAGTGCCACCAGAAGCCTGCCCCTGGGTTTGAAGCAGAGGCTGGCTCTTTTGTGCGCCACCATGCATGAACCGCCAGTGCTTTTTCTGGATGAGCCCACATCAGGTGTGGATGTCCGCACACGCAGGGACTTCTGGAAACATATTTCTGCTCTCACTTCAGCGGGCGCCGCAGTTCTGGTGACAACCCATTTCATGGAGGAAGCCGAATACTGTGACCGCATTGCCCTGATATACAGGGGCAACATGATTCAATTTGGCTCCCCTGATGAGCTTAAGGCCAATGTTAAAGGCATTGTCAATCCCACCATGGAGGATGCCTTTATTGCCAGCATTGATCTTTATGACAAGGAACATCCCCTTTAATGTGTTTGGGCAAATGACCGATTTTTAGAGAGGTGCGGAATGGACTGGACTTCCCTTAGGGCATGGCTGCAATTTCTTGAAATAAGGCAGTTTCTTCAGAATAACAATCCCATGAAGCTGATTATTATTCTTGCCATTGTCTGTGTCATGGCAATTATTGCCAGATTTTTGTGTGGTTTTTTGAGAAAAAGAATTGAAAAACTGGCAGAGGTGAAATCAGCATCTGTAAAAGTGACTGGAGAAAACGAAAAAAAAGCTTCTCCTCAGATCATGGACAAAGCCCAGTTTGAGCAGGTGATGCGTGATGCAGGCAGGTTGTTGACCATTCTGATTGTTTTTTGGGGCTTCAGACAGATTGATTTTGGGGCCGGATTTAACAGTTTCGTTCTGATTCTCTTCATGGCCTTGTCCACACTCATGGCCATCAAGTTTGTCAATTCCTTTGTTCCATTTAATATCGATCTTTATTTCAGGCGCCGGGGTTCAACGTTGCAGACATCACAGTCCCGCTCCCTTATGCCGATAATAAAAGGTCTGATATGGGCCATTGGCCTGACATTCATGCTGGACAACATCGGTTTTCATGTTTCCACCATTATAGCAGGTCTGGGAATTGTTGGCGTGGCTGTCGGTCTTGCCGGCCAGGCGATCCTGAGTGACTTTTTCAGCTATATAGTGATTCTGCTGGACAAACCATTTCGTATTGGCGATTTTGTGGTGCTTTCCAATGGCAAATCCGGTGAAGTCGTCTATATTGGCCCAAAAAATGTGAGATTGCGCAGCCTTGAAAATAATCTCATTGTCTGTGCCAATACAGAAATGACAAAGGGAATGCTGATAAACCAGGGCAGTGTGGAATTAAGGGAGGTTGTGGTTGAGGTTGGCGTGGCATATACCGTGCCCATAGACCATGTCCGGAAGGTTCCTGAAATTTTGCGGGAAGTGGTGGAATCCTTCCCCCAATGTGAATTTGAAAGGGCGGCAATGACCACTTTTGGCACAGCAAACTATATTTTTCAGCTTATTTACCATGTGAAGCCGCAGCCTGGAGGGCTGGTTGATTTTATGAAAACCCAGACTGATGTTAATCTTGCATTCACAGAAAAACTGAATTCCCAGCAGTTGAACGGCGCATATCCCACACAGTCCATCCAGATTACAAATGTAACTCCGCCTGTGCCCCAGCAACCGCAAAAGGATCAGGAGAAGGCGGCCTGAGCATCGCAACAGGCATGATTTAATTGTCAAAAGGCGCCGCATTGCTGCAATGCGGCGCCTTTTTATGCTGAATAATAAAAAAAATTGAAACAGGTTGCAGTGATGAAGCATCTGGAAAGATTGCTACATGCCCAGGTATGCCTTGCGTACCTGCTCGCTTTGCAGCAGCGCTGCGGCTGTATCCGCCATGGCAATCCTGCCATTTTCCATGACATAGCCACGATTTGCGATGCGCAGGGCCTGATTGGCATTTTGCTCCACCAGAAAAACGGTTGTGCCATTTTCATTGACCTTGCGAATGATTGCAAAAATCTGACGGATGATGATCGGCGCAAGCCCAAGGGATGGCTCATCCAGAAGCAGCATGCGCGGGCGCGCCATCAGGGCCCGGCTTATGGCCAGCATTTGCTGCTCGCCGCCGGAGAGGGTGCCTCCGCTCTGGTTGGCGCGCTGGGCAAGTATGGGAAAAAGATCATATACATAATCCCTGTCCTTGCGGATACCAGCAGGATCGTTGCGAAGAAAGGCCCCAAGTTCAAGATTTTCCCGCACGGAAAGGTCAGGAAAAATCAGGCGGCCTTCCGGCACCTGGGATATGCCCAGCCGCACAATTTCATGGGGGGCAAGCCGCTGTATGGGCTTGCCATCCCAGACAATTTCGCCTGAGCGGGGAGTATTGATGCCGCAAATCGTCATCAATGTGGTCGATTTGCCTGCTCCATTGGCGCCAATCAATGTCACTATCTCGCCTTCATCAATATGGAGGGAGACATCACGCAAGGCCTGGATATTGCCATAAAATGTGTTGACGCCAATCAGTTCAAGCATCGCCATCTCCCAGATACGCGCGTATTACACGAGGATTGGCCCTAATTTCGGCAGGTGTTCCCGATGCGATGCAGGAGCCATATTCCATAACATAAATATGGTCGGAGAGGGACATGACCATGCTCATATCATGCTCAATAAGCAGAATTGAAATATTGCGTTTTGCACGGATATCGAGGATGAGCTGTTCCAGCTCCCTGGTTTCCTGGGGATTCATGCCTGCTGCCGGCTCATCCAGCAGGAGCAGAAGTGGTTTGGTGGCAAGTGCCCTTGCTATTTCCAGACGGCGCTGCGCGCCATAGGCCAGATTGCGCGCCTTTTCATTCCACAAGTCGGCAAGCCCCACTGTCTCAAGCAGTGCATAGCTCAAGTCCACTGTTTCCTGCTCCTCGCGCCTTGTGCCGGAATTACGCACAATGGCGCCGAGGATGCCGGCATGGGTGCGGCAATGCCGCCCCAGCATGACATTTTCAATCACTGTCATTTCACCAAAAAGGCGAATGTTCTGAAATGTCCTGGCCATGCCAAGCTTTGTGATGACATGGGGCTTGCGGCCATTGAGAAGAATTTTTCGGCCCGGGGATTCGTACAGATAAATTTCGCCTTCCTGGGGTGTGTATATGCCGGTGATGCAGTTGAAAAAAGTGGTCTTGCCGGCACCATTGGGGCCGATAAGAGCCACAATCTGCGATTGCCCCACAGAGAGATCGACATCGTTGAGCGCCCGCAGGCCGCCAAAACTCTGGGAGAGTCCGCTGACTTCGAGCACCGGTGGCATCAGTTGCCCTCCCGCGCCGCTCTGGCGTCCCGCTCCGCAAGGGCGGTTATGCGATAATTGCGGCGTTCGCCGCTGATCAGGCCCTGTGGCCGGAAAATCATCATAATCACCATGATGGCGCCAAAGATAAGCATTCGGTATTCGGAAAAGGCGCGCAGATATTCCGGCGCCATGATCAGTATGATTGCGGCTATGATAACGCCGGAGATCGATCCCATGCCGCCAAGCACAACCATGGAGAGGATCATTGCGGATTCCATGAAAGTGAAGCTGGACGGATTGATGAAGGTTGTTTTGGCGGCAAAAATCACACCTGCAAAGCCAGCCCAGCAGGAGCCAAGGGCAAAGGCCGAGAGCTTGGCGCGGGTGATGTCCACCCCCATGGCCTCACAGGCAACCTCGTCCTCCCGCAGGGCCTGAAGGGCCAGACCGACCCGGGAATTTTTGAGGCGCGAAATAACAATCACCGTAATTATTACCGCAATGAGAACCAGATAGTAGATATAGTCCGTAGCCTGGTTGAGATCCATTTCCATATTAAAAAACCCAGGTCTGGGAATATCGCTTATGCCACGAGGGCCGCCGGTCAGACTGGTCCAGTTGAGCATGGCAAGACGCACGATTTCGCCAAAACCCAGGGTCACTATGGCCAGATAGTCGCCGCGCAGACGCAGCACGGGAAAGCCCAGCCCCAGGCCGAAAAGAGCAGCCAGCAGTCCGCCAAGAGGCAGACAGGCCCAGAAGCCAAGGCCAAAATACTGGTTGAGCAGCGCATAGCCATAGGCGCCCACAGCATAGAAGGCCACATAGCCAAGCACAAGCTGCCCGGCCAGGCCCACAACGATATTGAGCCCCAGAGCAAGCATGATGTAGAGCATGGCGGAGATCATGATATTTGTCTGATAGAATGATCCCAGCCATGGCATGGCCACGAGGATGGCAAGCAGCAGAACGAGAAAAGTGCGTTTTAAACCGGTATTACCGGAGACCTTGTCAAGGGAAGCGCGGATGCTTTCCGGCATGGCCAAAATGGGCAGACCGCGTGCCTTGCGGGCAAAACACCAGTTCCAGAGCATTGCCAGGAAAAAAACAGCCACCCCAAGCCACAGGATGCGATCAAATTTCCAATTGACCCGGTTTTCCAGCAGATTGAGTTTGATTCCCATCACGGGCAATGTGAGAATCATGAACCAGATGGCTGTGAGAAAGGCTTTGGCTATAGCTGGCATATGTCAGACCTTTTGTACCTTTGCCTTGCCGAGAATGCCGTCAGGGCGGAAGAGAAGGATCAGAATAAGAATGGCAAAGGCGAGAATATCCTCATAGTTGCCAGAAAAATATCCAGTGGTGAAACTTTCCGCAAGGCCAAGAACGAGGCCGCCGACCATTGCTCCTGGTATGGAGCCTATGCCGCCAAGCACGGCGGCAGTAAAGGCTTTCATGCCGGCAATAAAGCCTATGCCAAAATTAACCTGCCCCATATGGGATGCAATGAGCACACCGCCCAGGGCAGCCAGGGCCGATCCGATAATGAATGTAAGCGAGATGATGCGGTCGGCATTTATGCCCAGCAAAAGGGCCATTTTTCTGTTCTGGGCTGTGGCCCGCATTGCCTTGCCCATGCGTGTATGGCGGATGAAAAGCCACAAGGCGCCCATGGAGATGGCGCTGGCAGTGAGTATGAGAAAATCGCTTGGCCCCATGATGTAGTCCACCCAGGCCAGAAATTCCATTTCTGGCAGCAGACGGGGAAAGGGCACGAAATCCGAGGTCTGCGCCAGCAGCACATAGTTTTGCAGGAATATGGACATGCCAATGGCGGATATGAGAGGCGAAAGCCGCGGAGCGCCGCGGAGGGGTTTGTAGGCTACCTTTTCCAGCGTATAGCCATAGGCCGCGCACCAGACGATGGCTACCAGGGCGGCCACAATCAGAATGCCTCCGGCCGGGAAGCCATATATGCCCAGAGCGCCGGCAACAAGCAGGGCGGTGAAGGCGCCCAGCATGTAGATTTCGCCATGGGCAAAGTTGATAAGCTCAATGATGCCATACACAAGGGTATAGCCCAGCGCTATGAGCGCGTAGATACTGCCCCTTGTGAGACCGCCAAAAAAAAGCTCTATAAAAAATTGTATATCCATGCAAAATAGGTGGGTGTTCCGCCGGGGGCAGAGCGGAATGCCCCCGGCCGGAGAATTAATCAAGTATCAGGCTGTGATCCAGTTCTACAAACTTGCCATCCTTCACCTGATAAATTGAAAGCGCCATGCCGGCGGCATCGCCCTTGTCATTGAAACGGATTTTGCCAAGGGGAGTCTCGACAAAATTTTCCCTAAGGGCCTGGTTGAGCTTTTCGGTATCCTGGCCACCGGTTTTGGCGATGGCGTCAAGCAGGGCCTGGGTTGCCGCATAGGCATTGTAATAGCCAAAACCTGGTTCTGCGCCATAGGCTTTTAAATGCGCTTCATGCGCCTTTTTGTATTCAGGCAGCGTGGTGGTGTCCTTGGGATAGGAGGCATATACGCCTTCGCTGTCCTTGCCGGTCATTTTAAGGAATGTCTCATCCTTCACGCCATCCGGACCAAGAAAAGGAGTGTCCAGCCTGTCACGGCGCATCTGCTGCACAAGCTTTGAGGCAACTGGCTGGTAGCCGCCAAAGACAATGATATCAGGTTTGGCGCGGCGCAGCTTGCGCACCACGGCAGTGAAATCGACCGCATCCGGTGTGACTGCTTCAAACAGCACTGTCTCGGCGCCGCCCTTTTCCATAAGCTCGCGGTTGAAATCGGCAAAACCTTTGCCATAATCGCCATTATCATGCAGATACGCTATTTTTTTTGCCTTGAGCTTGTTGAGCATGAAATCGCTTGTCAATCTAGCCTGGGCATTGTCCTTGGCCACGGTGCGCATGAAGAGAGGATTTTTGCCGCTCTCTGTGAGTGCCGGTGTGGTGGCTGTGGGTGAAATGGAAATGAGGCTCGCGTTCTGGAACAGAGGCAGCGAGGCCGTGGTGGGGCCGGAGCAGATGGGGCCGACCACGGCAGAAACCTTGTCCGAAATCAGACGGGTTGCCGCGCTGGTGGCCATCTCCGGCTTGCACTGGTCATCCTGGGCTATGACTTCTATCATTCTGCCATCAAGGCCACCCTTGGCATTGATTTCGTCAACGACAATTTTGACGGCATTGAGACTGGGAACACCATAGGAGGCAAGATCTCCGGAATGTGCCCCCTGCACACCAATACGAATTGGCTCCGCGGCATTGGCGCCGGCCCCGCACATGATAAAACAGGCCAGCGCAAGCGAGGCCGGTATGATTTTTTTCATAATCTCCTCCGTGGCAATCATCTTTTGCAGGCTGAACTTGATCTGGCTGCAGGAAAATGACAGCCTTTATAAAAAATAAATAATACTGATGTCGCGCCTAAAGTGCGACAAGAAACAGGATACAGTCAAGTGTTCAATTATGAATTACAAATGCCATCCTGTCAATGTGGGGATTAATTGGGTAAGTGTCCCCATGTCAATGCGGCCATAAACACCATGTTGAAAATTTCACAATCATGGAGCAAATTCATTATCTTGTTCTAACTGGACTTTTTATGGCTTGAGCGAAAATGAATGCGTATGGGCGCATGCCTGAGATTAAACAGGGCACGCAGGGATTTGTCCAGATAGCGGCCATATGCTTCCGGCACCCTGTCGGCATCGCTCACAAAAAAAACAAATGTCGGCGGCTCGCTTTCCGCCTGGGTGAGATAAAAGAATTTTGCGCGCCTGCCCTTGACCAAAGGTGGCTGATGCCTGTGAAGCGCCTGCTCCAGGGCCCGGTTGAGCTGTCCGGTGGGGATGCGTATTGAACATTCCTTGTGTATGGCAGAAGCCATGGGAATAATATCCTTAAGATGCAAGCCGCTTTTGGCGGAAACGCACAGAACTGGTGCCCATGAGCAGAAGACCAGAGTCTCCCTGATTTCCTTTTGCAGGGCATCCAGAAGATTTTTTGCGATAAGATCGCATTTGTTTATCAGGATCATAAAGGGAATTTTTCTGGTGGCAAGCAGATCGATGAGTCTTTTGTCCTGCTGGCCGACCCCTTCTGTGGCATCCAGCACAAGCAGGGTTATATCCACCTTTGTTGTGGATTTGATTGCCGAATTTACGGAAAACTTTTCCACTTCATCGGTGATTTTGCTTTTGCGGCGCACCCCGGCTGTATCCACAAACTCATAGATGCGGCCATCGTTTTCAAAACGCACATCAACGCTATCGCGGGTTGTGCCTGCCACATCGGAGACAATCATGCGATCCGAACCGGATAGGGCGTTTATGAGCGATGATTTTCCCGCATTGGGGCGTCCAAGCATGGCAAGACGCAGGAGCGGTTTGGCATCGCGTCCCAGAAGGTAGCCTGATTGCCTGGTTTCCGCATTTTTGGCCATTTCTGCCAGATCCTCGCAAAGCGCGCCGATATTATGGCCATGCTCGGCAGAGACCGCGAGCAAAGGAAAACCCAGGGCATGAAATTCCGCCAGGATTTCATCCTCATGCTCCAGACCATCCACCTTGTTGACAACGCAAAGCACGGGAATATTTTTGCGGCGAATATGGGCGGCAAGATGTTCATCCATGGGCAGAAGGCCATCGCGGCCATCCACAACAAAAGCCACGCCAGCGGCTACAGCAAGGGCGGCGTCCGTCTGCGCCAGTATCTCGGCCTCAAATCCCCTGATGCCGTCCGGGCCTTCAGTGGGTGCGGCATTGGCATCCAGCGTTATCCCACCTGTATCCACAATCTCAAATGGCTCCAGACCACGGCGCCTGACAATTCCGTCCATGCGGTCCCTGGTGACGCCTGGCATGTCATGGGTAATTGCCCTGTTGCTTTTAATAAGTTTATTAAAGAGAGTTGATTTGCCTACATTTGGTCTGCCGGCAAGAACAATTACCGGCAAAGCCGTGTTTTTTTCCTCATTCATATGCAATTGTCCTGTTGACTGGGGAGCAGTTAATTTTCAGGGAATGGATGGAAGCGAATCCAGGTCTGCCGCAGCCATCCCGATGGCCTTTGGCAACCGAGTTATGTCATAAGGCGCTGTCCATGCAGGCGTGCAGACAAATTCCGGCCCATCCGGCAATATGACGCGGAATGCGTGCAGTAGCAGACCATTTGAGCTTTTGCCATATTTGACATCGCCAATGACGGAGAAGCCGCAATGCGCCAGCTGGGCCCTGATCTGATGGGTTCTGCCTGTGAGCAAGCGTACCTGCAGCAAGGTGGCATCTTTATTTGTGGCAAGCGGCTGGACAATGCACCTGGCCTCGCGCGCATGGGGCATTTCTGCGTCATATGCGCGTACCAGGGTTTTGTCGCCACATTTTTCCTTGCGCAAAAAATGTTTTAGAAGCGCCGGCCCCTTGTGTGGCCATTTTCCCTCCACCCATGCCAGATATTCCTTGTGGATGCGGTTTTCCTTCATGGATTCCTGGATGGAGCGCAGCCCGGCAAATGATTCGGCCACCAGCATGACGCCGCTTGTGTCCCTGTCCAGCCGATGGCAGGGAACGGGCTTAAAGGGGGCATCGTGATAAAGGGGGGCAAGCAGGGAGCAGACGCAGACCGCATGGCCTGTGCCTGGCTGGGCAGCCAGGCCGGATGGCTTGTTTACAGCTATGATGTCCTTATGGCGCCCAATGATCTCAGGGATGGACATTTGCGCTTCCTGGCCGTCCGGCTCGCCAGTTTGGCCTGCCAGTTCATGCGCAAAGGGGGGTATGCGCACCGTATCGCCGGTGGCAATGCGGGAAAATGGTTTGCTGCGCCTGCCATTAATTCTTATTTGGCCTGTGCGTACCCAGCGATGCAACAGGGATGGAGGCAAATCAAGCTTTCTCTGCAAAAATTGCAGGAGTTTCTGGCCGCTTTCCTTGTCTGTCACCTGCTGAAAATTGATTGCGCATTGAGGCTGACTTTCATTATTTTCTTTTGCCATGCCACATACTGAAACACTTAAAGTGGTGGCGTCAAGTGCTCATGGCACCATTCAGCAATGTGGGATGCCAGGTTTTTGCACGAGTAAAACTTGCAGGCCGCAAAGCGGAAATAAAGCTTTTTTGGCATATGCAAATAAAAAAGACAGGCACGAGGCCTGTCTTGAAAATCGGAAACCGCAGTTTTTAATCCAGTGTGCCGACATATTCGGATGCGCTTAACAGCGCGTCGGCATCGGCCATGTTGTCCGGTTTTATGCGTATGATCCAGCCAGTGTCATAGCAGGAGGCATTGACGCCCTCAGGGGCGTCAGCAAGATTTTCATTGACCGCTGCAATTGTGCCGGCAACGGGCATAAACAGGGAATTGACAGATTTCACAGATTCAACGCTGCCAAATTCATCGCCTGCATTGAGGTGCCCATCACTCTGGGCAATGTCGACATAGACGATATCACCCAGCTGGTCCTGTGCGAAGTCGCTTATTCCTGCCACAAGCGCATCGCCATCTTTTTTTACCCAGATATGTTCTTTTGTGTAGTGTCTGTCAGTCGGGGTATTCAATTCTGCCTTTGACTTCATGATTCATTCCTTTGTCCTGTTTGTCCCATCCACCATGAAAGATACAGGGATGGCGGCAACATGCTTTGGTTGCAATTAAACATCAGCTTTGGAAATTTCAGCCTTGAACAGATACTTGCGGGCCCCGTTGCGCAAGGCGATGAGCTGCTCCTCCGTGATTGGCTCAAGCCCATGCCTGTCCCAGAACATTTCTTTCGGGAGCGCTTCAATTCTGAATGGCAATGTCGGCTTGTGGCAGGCATCGTCGATCATTTTTGCCGCCTGGGCCGCATCGGTTTTGTCGGGCCACACCCAGCCTTCATCTTTTGGCAATGGCACGGCAAGAAAACGCAAAACACCATCCCCACTTGCAAGGATCGAATCCACGGTGGCTGCCATATCCTCCACTGACGGGGCATGGCCAAAAACCTTTTCAGTCATGTCTGGGCCGCCAATGACGTTGAGAATGCCATGAACCCCTTTAATTTCAAGCAGTTTTTTAAGCAGGCCAGGTTTTGTGCCATCGCTTTGCAGCCAGACATCCAGACCGCCCGCTGCCAGCCTTTGCACCAGGGTCACGAAATTGTCATCCTGGCTGTTGGGGCACATGGATGGGTATAGACCCGAGATTTTGCCATGCAGAAAATCGCTGCGGGTCACGCATGCACCCATTTCAGAGCCGCCTAGCAACCAGGCTATGACTTCGCCAGAACCCTGGCGAATGACTTCACCGTCCTGAAAAAGCGGAAACTCCACACCCTCCGGGTTACGGTAGATGTGCTTGCGGTTGGCGCGGTAAAAGGCATTGAAGGCATCCGCGTCACCCTTGAAATCAATGGTGTCATATTCAATGCCATTGTCCGCCAGATATGACTTGACAATTTTGCAGCGCATGCAATCCGGGGCTGTATAAAGTGTGATGGACATTTTTCCTCCTTTTTTAAAGGTAAAAAGGCCCCGAAATCGGGGCCATTAGCCAGGATTTTACAGCACAAGCCGCCACCATGGCATTGCTATGCATGCCACAAAGAGACCGGATACCACCAGCCTGACAGACATGACAAGCACCATGTCCTTGAAGTTGATGTAGCCGCTGCTGAAGAAGAACAGATACAGGGCGTATTCATAAGGGAAGATGAGGTTGTCCAGACCATACTGGAAGGAGAAATAAAGAATACGCGGATCAAGGCCCATCTGAAGGCCAAGCTCGGCCAGAGGCGATGAAAATGTGGATGTGGCCGCAAGTGGTGTGAGCAGGAAATTGAGGCCTGCGCCGGTGATATAGGAGCTTAGTGACGCTCCAAATGCGCCCATGTCGCCAAACAGGGGGAGCACAAGGCCGGCCAGCCACTGGGTGACCTTTAGAAAACCGCCTGTGCTGCCAATGGCCATGCAGCCCATGATGAAGAATATGGGCGCGAAATTCACGGTGGAAAGCCGCTTGCTGTTCATGAGGTCAACGCCGGGAATGAAGGCGATGGCTGTAATGACCATCAGAACGACACCGGCGTCTATGCCGTGCAGCTTGTCTGTGGCCAGCAGGAGAACTGTGAGCAGAAGCAGGTACATGGCCTTTTTTTGCTCATGTGTCATGGGTCCAAGAGCACTGTGGGCTTCGGTCACAATCTTTTTGATGCTGGCATTGTCTGTGGAAGTGCGCAGAATGAGCAGCACGAGAATCATGTTGATGAAAGTGTAGATCAGGGCTGGCACGCAGTTATAAAGGGCATATTCCATCCATGTTGTATGGATGTTCATGACCTTGTCCACAAGGCCCATGCCCATGACAAGATCGCCTGCGCCAGTCAGCCACGCCAGCTTGGTGGAGCCCACGGCAATGCAGGTGCCAAGCACTATGGCTGTGGCCTCGCGGGATTTGGCCTTGAAATCAAGAGCATCGCAGAGGCTTATGGCTATGCCCATGAAGATGGCGGCTTTGCCCATGATGGATGGCACAAGTGGCGAAAGAATTATCGCGCCAATGGTGAAGCCAAGCAGGGCGCCGGCAAAACTTCCACCCAATGCCTTGACGCTGCTCATGGCAATGCGTTTGCCGAGACCGGATTCGCCGATGATCTTGCCCAGGATGAAGCCGCCAACGGAGATGACCCAAATATTGCTGCGCCAGGGGCCGTAGACCACTCCGTAATTGACCCCTGTAAACAGGATATACATGCCCGGCAGCAAAATGCCCACTGCCACATCGTTGAGCGTGCCCAGCACCCAGGCGCACACAGCCCACAGCGTGCAGGCCATGAAGCCAGCCTGGGGCGGAGTGAGGGATGTAAAGGTGACAAGAAGATAATAGGCCGCTATTGGTATGGCAATGTTGGCCAGCCATTTGATAATCATGCCACGATTCAGTGTGGAGGAAATTGCTTCCGTCATTAACTGCCTCCATTGGCAGGGAATAGTCCGGGCCGGATTATTCCGGCCCGGAGCAATTTTTTGTCAAAATTGCTTCAATTATTTTTTTTCGCCTTCATCTTTGGGGTCTTCCACAGAGGCCACGCAAAGGGCATTGCTGCCTTCATAGGGCATGCAGCCATCCACTGTGCACTCCCTTGCGCGATCGCCAAAGGGGGCTGAACCGGGCACGCGGAATGTTGTCACATTGAGCGGCTCGATTGGCTTTTCCTCGGGCTTGGCAACCTGGGGCACCCACTCGTAAGGCACCCTGTAGGCGCGATAGACCATGTTCATGGGCACAAACTTGCCCCAGTAGGGAGAGATGAACTCCCAGACTATTTCATGATCTTTTGTGACTTCGAAAACGCGGCCATCGGAGCCTTCGGTGATGAGGGTATTGCCATTGGGCAGCCGCTGCATGCCGCTGATGAAGGGGCTGTAGAAGCGGTTGCTGTCCATTGGTTCTAGGAAGCCGGCCTCGCGCGGGGTATACTGCCACACTATCTCAAGAGTGGTCGGGTCTATCTCCAGCACACGGGAGTAGTCGCGCAAGGCGGCCTTTACGCCGGTGGGCGAGCCGGGATTGGGCACATCATAACCGCCCCAGCCGCCATTGTCATAGACAAGGATGTTGCCTTCACCAGGCAAACCGCGGGGAATCATGTGGGCATGATGCTGGCCGATGATCCAGCCCAGCTTGCGCAGCTCCGGAGTTGTGTCATAGTCCGGGCCGATTTTCCATACAACCTTGCCGGTTTTTTTGCTGATGATGAAGATGATGTTTGTTTCCCGGCCATCGACAATAATGTTGTCGGGATGGAAACGCTCATCGCCGGCGTCAAACCACTTGTTTGGCCCAAGCAGGGACATGGAGTTGAGATGCATCCAGTCGCCCTGGCCTTCCGGCAGGGTGGGGCGATAGTTTGGATTGCGGCAAAGGGTATTTTTTGGGCCTTCCCTGAAGCCGAACTCGTCAAAATGCTCATTGCACATCCATTCCCAGAGAATGTCGCCATCCCAGCTGATTTCCAGAATCAGGTCATCTACCAGAAGCTTGTCGGAAATCTTGTGATTGCGTGCATTGCGATGGCCAAGCATGAAAGAGTTGCCGCTCAGGGCCTGGGGTTCAAGGCCGGGCGCATAGTAGCCCACCGGGTTGCCCTGGCGCTGCACGTCATGATGGTAGCGGGCCATCCAGCGGCCGGGAATGCCCGGATCCTCTATGTATTCGTTGCGGTCAAACTGCCATACGATCTTGCCGTCAAAATCAACCTGGATGATGTCAAGGCCATCCTGCACGCTGTATTTGCCGCTACGGCGCCCCCGGCTAGTCAGCATGTATCCGCCTGGCAGGATCTTGTTGGGCATGCCATGCACTCCGCGCCAGACATTGACTTCCTTGCCGTTCATATCCATGAGTACAGCGCCAAATTCCTGGGCCTGGAAGATTGTGAAGCCGCTCCATGTTTTTTCCGGTTTAAACAGGGTTACGCCAGTTGGGTAAATTGTCGGATGTCCCATAATCCCTCCTAATAAAGGATTTTACGGCCTCACAGGCGCCACATTATGGCCGCCAAAGGATCTTGGCGGCATGACATGGCCAGTCCCGGCCATTAAAATTTGGTGATAATGGGACTATATTATGGGCCAAATATGTTGTATGTTGCCATTGCAACATTTTTCACAAAAAAAATTTGAAATTTCTTGTGGGCAGCAAGGGGAGCCGGAAATGCAGCATTTAGCTTCCTGGCAAAAAAGCGATGCCTTTAAGGATATGCGGGATCTCAATTTGCCCTGGCGTCAGGCACTGCATATGGCCAATAAGAAGAATTGGCCAAGGGGCCATTACGTCCCCATTTGCCGCCATCTTTATTTTCTTGAACGGGGCACAGTGCGCCTGACCCAGCAAAATATGGATGGCCAGGAAAAAATATTATGGTTCATTGGCGAAAACTGTATTTTTGGCGAAACTCCCTTCTTTCACAATGCAAATGTCTGCGCCCATTTTACATGTGTGACAAATTGCACAATCCATGCGTTTTCCACAAGCGCCTTTGAAACAGTGATGCGGGAGTATCCCGAGTTGATGCTGGATCTCACGCGATCCATGGCCCTGAAGATGCGTTTTCTGGTCCGGCAGGTGGCATCTCTGACCCTGGACAATGCCCTGGTGCGCGTGTGCAGGTTTCTGGAGCAGCACATAGTGCCGGACAGCGACCCGCTGCTGGTGGATATGTGTTTTTCCCGCCAGGATATTGCCAGTTTTCTTGGCATAAATCGCAGTTCCCTTTACAAACTTTTGCGCGAGCAGGAGGAAAAGGGCCTGTTAAAACTGGTTTCACCCCGCAAGGTTATCATCATGCGGCCAGACATTTTTTATGAAATAATCGCCTGTTAAATTTTAGGGCATTCACCAGTTGAAATGCTTTACGCATTTCAACCATTCACGCTGGCGTTTCGCGGAAAATTTCAACTTTTCCTCTTCCTTTTGCGCGTGCGCTTCAGAAGAAGCGCCTCGCATTGCCTGTTTTCAATCGGCAATGCCATAATCATCTTTTTGCCAGATGGATGCCGCTGCCTGGAAGTGGTATTGATTTTGATGGCAAATGAAAAAGCCGCGGGCAATTTCCCACGGCTTTTTTGATTATTTTCAGCAGTTCAGAGCAGATTTGAGGAAAACCCGGTCATGAAGGCATAAAATCAATGCTGCCCAGCAAATGATCCAGATCAAGCAGAATCAGCAGGCGGTTGTCCAGTTTGCCAATGCCCCTGATGTATTCCGAGCCAATGCCGGCCACCACCGGAGGCGGATCCTCGACTGTGCTCTCCGGAATACGGAGGACCTCCGAAACGCCATCAACCAGAAAACCAACAATTTTTTGATCCAGCTCCATCACAACTATTCTGGTGGAGCTGTCCGGCGTAAGCTGTGATTTATTGAAGCGGCGGCGCATATTGATAACAGGAATAACCTTGCCGCGCAGATTGATAACTCCTTCAATGAATTCTGGAGCGCGTGGCACCATGGTTATCTGCATCAGGCGGATAATTTCCTGAACTGCGAGAATGTCAACGCCAAACTCCTCTTCGCCAATCCTGAAAGTCACAAGCTGGATCAGATCATCGTCATGGGGATCATGGCGCACGTTTTCCTGCTGGGTCATTGGCAACCTCCTTGCCTGCAAGGCACCCATAGAAATCATTATCGGCAGAGGCAGGACTTTTTTTACAGTAAACCATGTAAAAAGACAATTATTATGCGCTAGCCATTGAGATTAAGCAGTTCGCGCCAGGACGTCAAACTGGGATCAAGATCAAGATAGCCTGGCGGAATTTCCAGCGGCGCGGGATTTTGCAGAAACTGTCTGACATCTTCGATATTACCGGAGCGAGGCAGACCGTGTATATTCTGGATTGGGCAGAGATCAAAATCATTGTGTGGCAGCATCACAAGAACCGGCAATCCGAAAAGAGCGGCCTCCAGAGCAGCGGTGGTGGAATTTGAGGCCCATACAGTGACACCTGGCCTGAGTTCCAGCACCATTGGGCCATCGGCAATGCGGATCTGCCTTTGCGCCTGTTCCGTCTGCTTTGCCAGCCAGTCCTCCACAGCCAGATATGGGTGTGGTTTAATGACAATTTGCCAGCCATTTAGAAAACCGGCCTCAAGGGATTTATGCAGAAGCTCCAGATGCGCATTGGTTTCGTCTGCAAAAAAGCTGGTCAGCACCAGCAGCCGCCTGGACGATTGTGGAGCCAGCGGTTCGCCAGGCTCTGGTGGAATATCGCTTGCTTTTGCAGCCGGCCATTTTTCCTCATGCTCAACCAGATAGAGATAGCGCAGGGCTTCCACCTTGCGGCAGCGTTGCGCGGGTATGTCATTGGCCAGCCATTGATCTAGCGCAGATGTGCCATTGCCGGCAATCTGGTCTGGCTGGAATTTGTCTGTCAGGGAAAAGGTGCGCGGATCGTCAAAATACCTGAAATCTGTTGGCCGGATTATTGAATGCTGGGCGCCATAGACCGGCCCGGCTGCATTGTCATGGGCAGCCTGGGTGAGCATTCTTTCCCAGGGGCAGTTTTCTAGTGGAAAAAGATTCCATCTTTGCTGGCCGCTTGCAGAATAATATACCTGGAAGGCCCGATTTTGCAGACAGCGCTCAAGACATCGCCAGCCACGAAAGGATTCAGCCCATTGTGCGCGCATATAGGGCCAGAAGTCCATGGCGGAGCCAGCAAACCGGCATGCCCCGGATGCCCTGACTCCGGCAGCAAAACTCGATAGGCCGATGGCAAACCAGCGGCGCAGGGCTGTCAGTATGTCCCAAAAAGACAGCATTTCCTCTATATATGTGAAACTCTGGCCATCACGTCCTTCTTTTTCGAAGGTGCGGCAGAGCTCCACGCAACGGGGCAGGGAAATCTGGGGAGAAGGGAAGCGGATAAAAAGCCAGCGCACAAAATGCGGACCTGCCGGGTTTTCTTTTTCTGCCACCTCATTGAGCGCCTGATGCAAGCTTTCCCAGTAGCGCGAGCGAAAACGGCCATGGGCGGCAGCGTTTAAATCTATGTTCGGAAAATAGGTGACTATGGTAGCCGGATAGCGGCCAGTATTATTAATAGACTTTCCGTTTTTCCAGGAATGAATTTTTTTACTGGCCAGGGGCAGATATCTGCGGACGGAAAAAAACCAGTAGGCCAGGCGAGCAATTGCGCGAATCGGTGCGGGTGCATGAGCATACAGGCATTCGGTCAGCGATCTGGATGACTTGCTGACGCTGTCTGGCCTGCGAATATGCTTGAACTCCATTTTGAGATTTGCGCACATCCTGGCGATGATGCCTTCCATAATGCCATCGCCGCCGGATAATGTAAGTTTTTCAATGCTCTGTTTTTGCAGATACATTTCCAGAACGCGCAGGCGGTAGACATTATAAAGATATGGACTGAGCTTGGGATGACGCTCATAGAGCAGGGAGGTCCACCACATGGATGGCTGCTGTCCGCCAGACAGCATCTTTGCAAGTTTTCCGCCCCAGCCTTTTCGGACAGGCAAAAAAGCCATGTCATAGGCCCAGCGCATATGCTCTGTGCGGATGGCAGAGAGATTGTCATCCAGCAGGCGCGGAATGGAGATTTCATCCTCTGGCACATCCCTACTTTGCCAATGGGCAATGCGTCTGCCAGGCGCACGGGGAGCGGTGTCTGCTCCGGGAACGGCAATCAGATATAATTCCTTCATGCTCCCGCTGCCCCCCTTATTGCCATGGCAATGGATTTTTCAAATGGCGCCCTGAGAATGCCATACTCTGTGACAATGCCGGAGATCAGTGGGGCTGGGGTAACATCAAAGGCGAAATTACAGGCGCCTACTCCGGTGGGGGCAATTCTTTTGCCTGCCATTATGGTCACTTCCTCCTCACCCCTTTCCTCAATGGGGATGCTTGCGCCATTGGGGCAGGAGATATCAATGGTTGAGAGGGGACAGGCGATGTAAAAGGGCACATTAAAATATTTTGCGATAATTGCGACGCCAAAAGTTCCGATTTTATTGGCCGTGTCTCCATTGGCCGCCACCCTGTCCGCACCGGCAATGACCAGGTTGACCCGGCCTTGCGACAGAAGTGTGGCGCAGGCATTGTCGCAGGCAATCTGCACGGGAATGCCATCCTCCGACAGCTCGAAGGCAGTGAGTCTGGCTCCCTGCAGAAGCGGTCTTGTCTCATCCGCAATTACAGAAACCTTTTTGCCGGCATCCCAGGCTGCGCGTATTATGCCAAGTGCTGTGCCATAGCCTGCTGTTGCCAGGGCGCCGGCATTGCAATGAGTTAAAATCGTGTCGCCATCCTGGATAAGGCTCTCGCCATTTTTGCCAATGGCCTGGCAAATATGGCGATCTTCATTTTCTATTTCTGAGGCTGCTGCCAGCCACTTTTGCTGCAGGTGATCTGGCAAATCCCTGTTATTAAACAGCCCGCGCATCTTTTTAATCGCCCAAACAAGATTGACCGCAGTGGGCCGGGATGAGGCAAGCCTGTTGAGATCGGCCTCAACCTTGTCGCGCCAGATGGAGCCATCAGGGGCATTGGCCGCTGCCAGCACACAGCCCCAGGCAGCGGTGACGCCAATGGCCGGCGCCCCCCGGACGACCATGTTTTTAATGGCATAAACAACATCATCCACATTGGCGCAAACAAAATATTTTTGCTCATTTGGCAAAAGCCTCTGATCAAGCAGATGCAGCCTCATGGCCCGGGCATCGAAAAAAATATGCGGTTTCATGTCAAAAGACGGTTATTGCTTGTCTATTTTGACATTGCGGAGGGCAGCCATGCGGGGATCTCCATCCTCGACCTGGCAGGCGCAGGGGCCAAGATTTAGATTGGCGCCGCAAGTGGGGCAAAGGCCCTTGCAGTCAGACCTGCACAGGGGGGTAACAGGCATGGCAAGCATAAACTGTTCCCATGCAACCTCCGCAAGATCAAGCATGGGGGCATTGCGATCAAAAACAATATGGCTGTCTCCGCTTTTGCCGTCACGGTGCCTGGCATGGCCATCATCCTCCGGAACTTCCTCATACTCATCAAAACGGGAATCAATTTTGACAGTGGCATTTTCCGCGCAACGGTTGCAGGGCACAACAACCTCTCCCTCCAGATGGCCACGCACAAGGCAACCGGCATCGGCCGGCATCACAAAAAGCTTGATCTTCAATGGGCTGGTTATCTGGCAGTCCATCTTGAATTCCTTGAGGGGCTCTTTCCAGATCTCCTGATCTTCCAGTTCAAACTCTTTTCCCTCTGGCGGCAGATCATTGATGGATACAAGATATTTTTTCATTTGCTCCTCCGGGCAATATTGCCGCGTTTACTGGCCTGTAAATACAAGGGCTAGGGCCAGGGCCAGAAAAACACAGGCGGCAATCCTGTGCATGACAATCTGGGCTTTTTGCGACCTGTTGAACCAGGCTGCCAGCCTGCCACCAAGCAGGGCGACCGCAAAAAAAACCACTACTGTGGCAAGCATAAAGAGAATGCCAAAAAAAACAATCTGCAAGCCCAGTCCGCCAATGGCTGGATCGCAGAATTGTGGCAAAAAAGCGAGGAAAAAAAGAATTACCTTGGGATTTGTGATATTCATCATCACGCCCCGGCGGTAAAGCGCCCAATAGCCGGGGTATTTCAAGGCATTGCCCGTGCGGGATGCGCCAGCCCGAAAGGCCTGCCAGGCCAGCCAGCACAGATACCCGGCGCCGGCTATTTTCAGGAGGTTGAAAGCCAGGGGGCTGGTGCGAAAAATCACTGCTACCCCAAGGGCAACTGCAAGGGTATGGCAGCAGATGCCGGTTACAAGGCCAAGGGTTGTGATGATTCCCGATCTTGCTCCATACAGGGCGGACTGGGTGAGCACAAATATATTATCAGGCCCTGGCGCGATCCCAAGTAAAAGGGAGGTGGTGAAAAAAACGGCGATAGCATCAATACCCGGCATTTATTCTTTCTCCTGCCAGAAAAAAATCCAGCTTGCGCCTGTGGGGCAAACTTTTTATGGCTTTCTCCTCACGCAGGGCAGAACCATGATCGCGGCAACTCATTATCACTGACAGACTGACAGGCCTGCGGCTGCGAGTATAGCGTGCTCCACCGCCCAACCGTCCATTGTGCTGGGCAAGCCGTTTGCGGGGATTAAGGCATATGCCGCAATAGATGGTGTTGTCATGGCAAAGGGCCAGATAGACATGCCAGATGGCTGAGGAATAGCGCTCCGGCATACGCTCAGCTTGCGAGCATGATGGTAATCAGCAATGAAATTATCCAGTTGCCCGTGCGCCATGTCCAGGGGTTGACTGGAATGCCGGCAATGAGGGATCTGGCCGTATGCACGCTCCCGATTATTGAGCCGATGGAATGGAAAAAGAAAAAACCAATGGCGGCAAGCAGACCGAATTGCCCAAGACAGACAAGGAACAGTGCGAAAGTTATGCTTGCTGCAAGACAGCCGCCAGAGTCGGCGGGCACATAGGTCCAGACCCCTGTTTTGGAATAATATTTGCGGTCATATTGGTTGGCATTGCCAGTTTCTTCGGGTTCCAGAATTTCAGGCTCAACAGCCCTTCGGCCTTGATCCCTGGAGCCGGGATTATTGTTTTGCCAGTCCGAATTTTGACTCATTTGCGCCTCTTTTGCCGGGCATCGGGATTATGGAAATACCGGGGAATAAAAATGGCCTGCATTGGCAGGTCCCTTATAGCATGTTCTCTTTGAAATCATCCTGCGGCTGAGCGCGGTCCGCCCAGGGATAACCTATCCGCGTAGCGGGATACTGCGCGCGTGCCTTTGTAATGCAAAGGCAGATAGCATGTGCCTATTTTCAATCGGCATGCGCCATAAATCGCCAGCTCTCTTGCGACCTTATTTTTCATCAGGTCTCTCCCATGCATGAACCATATGGATATGGTGCCTGAAACTGTGAATATTGCAAATTTTGCCGTATATGTCTATGTATCTTGGGGATTATGACAAATCGGTTACTTACGGAGGGGTTATGAAAGGTTTAGTGTGTGTTTTGACCCTTGTTGTCTCCCTGACTCTCGCATCCGCCTTTGCCAGCGCCCAGCCTGCGGCCAATGCCGATGTTGAGAAGAAGCTGACTGAGGCATGGACGGCCTACAATATTGGCAATTACAAAAAAACCCTGAGCATTGTGGAGCCCCTGGCCGGAGAGGGAAATCCCCGCGCGCAGGTAATTCTTGGCCGATGCTATGAGAATGGTCTGGGGGTTAAACAGGATCTCGGCGTTGCCGCGCAGTGGTTTCAGCTGGCTGCGGAACAGAATTACCCGGAGGCGCAGATCCTGCTGGCCTATGCCTATGAGGTTGGCGCCGGCGTGCCCAAGAATCCCCGCGAAGTTATGAACCTCATGACAAGGGCCGCGGAATCCGGCAATGCCGAGGCCCAGTTCAATCTGGCCCTCAACTACAGCCAGGGGCTTTATGGCGCGCCAAAAAATGAGCAGGAAAGTTTCCGCTGGGCCAGCCTTGCGGCGCAGCAGGGCTATGCTCAGGCAGAGCGCTTTTTGGGCGCATGCTATGAGTTTGGCTTTGGTGTAAATGCCAATGCGGAGCTGGCAGCCGAATGGTATGCCAAGGCTGCTGCCAAAGGATTAAGCCGCGAAGGCAGCATATTCAATTATGTCAAACAGTATTGATTGGCAAAACTGGCGGGATGTAAAGTTTTGGCTGGTGTAGAAACTTGAAGGTCCCAGAGCAAAAAACGTGGTTTTTGGCTGATTCCCGTCACTTTTAGCGCCGTGCCAGATAGATCTGACACGGCGCCCTATTTCATTGCAGCCGGATCAGTATCACATGCTTTTGGCAACCATCCGCACCAGCCGTCTGAGCTGGTTTGTGAAGCCGGCTTCATTGTCATACCAGATTAGCATTTTCAGCATTGTGCCATCCTGCACCTGGGTAGAGAGGGCGTCCACAACACCGCCATATGTTGAGCCGCGATAGTCAATGGATACCAGAGGCTCCTCGGAATAGCCGAGGTTCTCGCGCAGATATCCTTCGCTTGCAGCCTTGATGGCGGCATTGACCACGGCGGGGTCGCAAACCTTTTCCACCTCGCAGGTAAGGTCCACCAGTGAGCAGTCAAAGGTTGGCACACGCACGCTCATGCCGTTTATCCGCCCTTCAAGCTCCGGCAAAACAATGCCAACAGCCTTTGCGGCGCCAGTGCTGGAAGGCACCATGCTCACTCCCGCCGTGCGGCCCCTTCGCCAGTCCTTGTGAGTGCCATCCAGTATGCGCTGGCTCATGGTGTAGGCATGGATGGTGGTCATAAGACCATGCCTGAAGCCAAAGTTTTCATGAATGACCTTAACAGGGGGGGCAAGACAGTTGGTTGTGCAGGAGGCGGCGGAAATCACATCATGTGAGGCCGGGTCATAAATGTCCTGGTTGACACCCATGACAATGGTGGCATCCACCCCTTTGCCTGGCGCTGAGATTATGACTTTTTTTGCGCCGCATTCCAGATGTCTGGCCAGGCCGTGGCGATCCTTGATTTTACCTGTGGATTCCACCACAAGGTCCACTCCGAGCCTGTCCCACTGCCATTCGCCAAGAGGCTGTCTTGTCACCTTGATATGCCTGCCGTTGACGATAAGACCGTCCTCGTCATGGGCCACTTCTCCTGCAAAGTGGCCATAGGTCGAATCATACTTGAGCAGATAGGCAAGAGCATCATTGCTTGCGCGGGCATTTATGGCGGTGAAGACAACATCCTCATCATCCGCCATCAGTCTCAGGAGATAGCGGCCAATGCGGCCAAAGCCATTCATTCCCAATTTTACGGGCATTTTTGTGTCCAGTGTTAAAAAATAAAAATTCTATGCCTTGCCGGAGGAACCCATCACATCATGGATCTTGTGGGCGACCATCTTCTTGACGGCATCACGCGCCGGGGAAAGATAGGAGCGAGGATCAAACTGCTCTGGATGTTCGGCGAAGAACTGGCGGATGGAGGCAGTGAGGGCAAGGCGAATGTCCGTATCCACATTGATCTTGCATATGCCCATGCTGGCGGCCTTGCGCAGCATGTCTTCAGGCACGCCCTTGGCTCCGCCAACCTTGCCGCCATATTCATTGCAGAGTTCGACAAATTTCTGGGGCACGCTGGATGCGCCATGGAGCACAAGCGGATAACCGGGCATAAGGGAAGTTATCTTTTCCAGCCTTGGGAAATCGAGGGTCGCGTCGCCCTTGAACTTGTATGCGCCATGGCTTGTGCCAATGGCAATGGCAAGGGAATCGCAGCCTGTGCGATTTACAAAATCCACAGCCTGATCAGGATCTGTATAGACATGCCCTTCAGATTTCACATGCTCCTCAACACCTGCCAGCTTGCCGAGCTCGGCCTCCACCCAGACGCCACGCGGATGGGCATAGTCCACCACTTTTTTTGTAAGGGCCACGTTTTCCTCATAGGGGAGATGGGAGCCATCAATCATGACCGAGGTGAAGCCACCATCGATGCAATCCCTGCACATTTCATAGCTGGGGCCGTGGTCCAGATGCACAACCACAGGCACGCCTGGATCCTCCTCCAGAGCTGCCTCCACCAGCTTCATGATGTAGACCTGGCCGGCATATTTGCGGGCCCCCGCTGAAACCTGGAGAATAACCGGGGATTTTTCCTCAGCGGCAGCCCACATTATGCCCTGGACAATTTCCATGTTGTTAACATTGAATGCGCCGATGGCGTAATGGCCTTCATAAGCCTTGGCAAACATTTCCCTTGGTCCTACAAGCGGCATGATTTCCTCCCTGTTGGCTGCGCGGCTGAACCCGCGGACTTTTCATTATGGCAGGCATCGGATTGTGTCTGCCAGGACTGTTTGTATCCATTATGTCAAATTCATGTAAAAAGCGCAAAGATATTATACCATGTTTCGTCTGAAAACACGGAATACTTCATGCGTCGTTATATGTTCAGGGAGTGTGTGCGCCCCGCCGCAGTTATGGCTGCTCCCGCCTGTTCAATGCCCACCCTGTTTTTATTGTCATATATGCTGTAAAATTCTGCTGCCTGGGGTGGAGTGAAAGATGGCATAAGAACATTTGCTCCGGCCATCAGCCCCCGCAACTGCCCCTGGTCGCGATCGACACTTGCAAGGGCTGTGGTAGCCGGCAAATTCAGATGCGGCAGGGCCAGGCGCAGTGTGGCCACAGCAGCCAGGGCAAGATCAGGACTGCCAGATGGATTGCCAGCCAGGGGAGTATTGTGCTGGCTGATGAATGGCCCAACACCGGCCATGGCGACGTTCAATTTCGCGCAAAGCCGTATGTCCTCAGCCAGTGTGGCCAGAGTCTGGCCAGGCAGTCCCGTCATGAAGCCACTGCCGGTCTCATAACCCAGGCGGCCAAGAACATGCAGGCATTCCAGCCTGTCTTTGAGAGAATAGCCTGGATGCAGCCGGTCATAGAGAGCGGGATCCGCCGTCTCATGCTTGAGCAGGTAGCGGCTGGCGCCATTTTTGCGCCACAGCTCATAATCCTTCCTGTCGCATTCGCCAACGGAGAGGGTCACAGCCACCCCAAATCTCATGACAATTTCACGGACAACCTCCGCAAGCCATGCCGGATCGCACGCCCCTTCGCCAGATTGAAGCACGATGCTGTCCACACCGCTTTTCACTGCTATTGAGGCTGCATCGATAATATCATTTTGACTCAGGCAATAGCGTTTGAGCGAGCCGTTCTGGGCCCGCAGGCCACAATAGAGGCAATTGCGGCGGCAGATATTGGAAAACTCAATCAGGCCACGGACAAATACATGCGTCCCTTTGGCCACAAGCGCGGTTTCCCTGGCCTTCGCGCAAAGCCCGGGCAAGTCAGATTGCAGGAGACCAAGAATTTCATCCAGATCCATCATTTAAGTAATAAAAAAGTTGTTGCTACGTTTTTAAAAAAAATGCTACTAGAAAACAGGCATTAGCCAAAACAAAAAGGTAGGAAAAATATCATGAAATCCCTGTTATCTTCAATGCTTCTTGCCACATTAGCTCTTCTTGCAGCCCCTGTCTCCTCGCAGGCCCATTTTGGGATGGTCATACCATCGGAATCAATGCTGGTCAGCAAGGACGGGTCGGAAGTAAATTTCGATATCGCATTTTCCCATCCTTTTTCACGCATGGGCATGGACATGGCCAAACCGGCCGATTTTTTTGTTTTTGTCGATGGTTCAAAACACAGCCTCACAGCTGATCTCAAAGAGGCAAAATATATGGGCCATGCCGCTTGGAGAGCCACCTATACCATCAAAAAGCCTGGCGTATATCAGTTTGCGGTGGTGCCGCAACCATATTTTGAACAGGCCGAAGACTGCTTTATAATTCATTATGCCAAGACTGTTGTGGCTGCCTATGGCGCAGAGGACGACTGGGACATCCCCCTTGGGCTGCCAGTGGAAATTATTCCACTCACTAGGCCTTTTGGCAATTATGCCGGGAATGTCTTTCAGGGGCTGGTTCTTGCCAATGGCAAGCCTTGTCCCGGCATAAGTGTGGAAATGGAAAATCTCAATAAAAATGGCGCCCACAAGGCCCCCAATGAATATTTTGAAACCCAGACCATAAAGACCGATGCCAATGGCGTTTTCACAGCCGGCATTCCCTGGGCTGGCTGGTGGGGTTTCGCGGCCCTGGTGGAAGGTGAAAAGAAACTGGAGCATGAAGGCAAGGCAAAGGATGTGGAGCTTGGCGGGATTATCTGGCTTGATTTTTCGGCTCCAGAAAAAACCGGCAAATAGGGCGGATAAATCATGCATATTTCTGAAGGCGTTCTTTCCGCTCCAGTCCTGATAACTGGCGCGGCATTTGCGTGCGCCGGTATCGTGGCCGGTCTCAAGCACATCAATAATGACAATCTTGTTGCCTGTGGCGTGCTTTCTGCGGCATTTTTCACAGGTTCGCTGATCCATGTGCCCATTGGTTTTGCCAATGCCCATCTGATACTGAATGGCCTGCTTGGTGTTATGCTTGGCTGGGCGGCCTTTCCGGCAATATTCGCGGCATTGCTGTTGCAGGCTGTGCTGTTTCAATATGGCGGTCTGACCACACTGGGAGTAAATACATTCACCATGGGGACAGCCGCCGTAGTGTCCTGGTACATTTTCCGTTGGCTGTACATGCTTTGGCCAACCAGGCGCGGTCTAGCCCTGGCAGCCTTTTGCGGCGGTTTTTTGGGAGTGTGCATGGCATCGCTCTTGACTGCACTCGCGCTGGCATTTACCAATGAGGGGTTCAGGGCCGCCGCAGGCGCCCTGTTTCTGGCCCATTTGCCGGTTATGGTGATTGAGGGCCTCATTACATCCTTCACCGTGGTGGTCATCGCCAGGGTAAAACCGCAACTTCTGGCCATTCCCGTCAGGCTTGGCCGGATGCAGGGGTATACAGCATGAGATCATATTATTCACACATGAAATGTGTATTTTTTGCCACAATATTCACTCTTGTGTTTGCAACCAGTGGCGAAGCCGCCGCCCACAGGCTCAATGTCTTCGCGTGGCTTGATAATGACAATGTGGTTGTGGAATGCAATTTTGGCAAAAACAGGCCTGCCATGGGCGCAACCGTCTCCATCTATGACAGGGATACCAAAAAGGAGCTTGTGCAGGGCAAGACAGACAACAGCGGCCATTTTGCCTTCAAGGTCCCGCAGATCATTCGCGATGGTCATGGCCTGTCCATTGATGTCAATGCCGGACAGGGCCATCATGGCACCTGGGAGATGGATGCCTCCGAGCTTTATTCCGCCGCGGCCCTGACTGCTGGTTTTGACGAGGCCAGAATTGAAGGCCAGCGTCTGGACAGCCAGGCTGCTGGAAAAAAATATCCCCGCTTCCGCACCGAGGCCAGGTCTGTTGAAAACAGCCCTGCTGCCACAACCGAAGAAAATATTCCCTTGCCGGACAGGCGTTCCATGATCCCCACCCCACAGGATGGGGGAGGCGCTTCCCGGCCAGACATCGGCTATGCCGCACAGGGGGGCTATTCCCAGGGGCAAATAAGGGCCTATATAAGTGAAGCAGTGGAAAGCGCCATGGCGCCCATCAGACATGAGCTGGCGGCAATGGGCGCCCAGGGGCCGTCCATAACCGAAATAATCGGTGGCATTGGCTGGATCATGGGCATTGTGGGCATAATCCTTTATTTCCGCAGCAGGCGCTCAAGCTAGTTGGCCCATGCAGGAGAGGGCGGAAAGTTTCCGCTCAACCTTGACCCGCGCTGCGTTCTGGTCAGCACTTTTTCGCTTTCGATTGTGGCTGCCTGTCTGTATAATCTGACGGCAGCCACTGTGGCGCTTTTTGCAGGCATTGTTCTGCTGCTTTACGCAAGACCACCCTTGCGGCATCTGGCGCGCAGGCTTGTGGCGGCAAATATTTTTATAGCCTTCATCTGGCTTGTTGTGCCCTGGACAATGCCAGGCGCAACTGTCTGGCAGGCAGGCTTTGTGTCAATAAGCCGGGAAGGCATCCAGCTTTCCCTGCTGGCTACTGTCAAGGCCAATGCCATCATCTGCATTTTTCTGGCTCTTGCGGCTCCCCTCTCCATTGCCGGCTGGGGCAATGCCCTCAGAGGTCTGCATTGTCCGGACAGGCTGATATGGATTTTTCTGCTGATGGGCAGAAATATATTTATATTGGGCAGTGTATGGCAAAACATGTATGCGGCTGCAAGATTGAGGGGATTCTCCCCCAGGGGTGGGCCGCGCAGCTGGCGCATACTGGCCAACATGCTTGCATTTTTGCTGATACGCGCAAGCGAGCGCGGCGAAAAAATGCGCGAAGCCATGCTTTTGCGCGGTTTTTCCGGCAAGCTGCCCTATGCCGGCCATTCCGCCATGGGCAAACGGGATGTGGTTTTTAGCCTGTTTGTCATTGCCATAATTGCCTGTATGCTTTGGGTTGAATGTTTTTTCCGGAAGCCCGTTTGATCAAACGTAAAAATGCTTGGCCAGCAATGAGTCGAAATATGCCCGAGCCCATATTCAGTGTGAAAGATCTGACCTTTGGATATGACAATGGCCACGTGGTTCTTGATGGAGTCAATCTGGCAGTATTTCCTGGCCAATGTCTGGGTGTGCGCGGATCCAATGGCAGCGGCAAGACAACACTGTTCCGCTGCATTACAGGTCTGGAAAAGCCAGGATCCGGTTCCATATGGCTTGGGGATCGGCAAATGCGGAGTGAGCGTGATTTTCGCGAGCTTCGTTGCCAGGTTGGCTATGTGCTGCAGGATGCGGATGATCAGCTGTTTTTTCCCACAGTCATGGAAGATATATCTTTTGGACCATTGAATCTGGGGCTGCCGGAAAAGGATGCTGCGGAGCTTGCCAGGGAATGTCTGGATCTTGTGGGTCTGTCGGGATTTGAAAACAGAATAACCCACCATCTTTCGGGTGGTGAAAAAAAACTGGTATCCATTGCCGCTGTGCTGGCCATGCGGCCAAGGGCAATTCTTCTGGATGAGCCTCTCAATGGTCTGGACACCAAAGCCTGCAAATTGATTGCCGATATAATTGGCAAAATGGATTGCGCCCGGATCATCATATCCCATGACAGGGATCTTCTGACACAGGTCAGAGCGGAGTGTATGCTGCTGGAAAAAGGCAGACTTTCCCCTTTGCCAGACAATTAATCCTTTTTTTGTATTTGATTTGCGCAAAAAAAACGGCTAAGCAATCATCTGTCGCGCCCTTTGGGCAAATTGCAATATTCGGAATACCCATTATTCTGCGCCATGACCTTTTTTCATGCCTTTTCCGGCGTTTTTAGCCTGCTTCTTGTTGTCGCTCTGGGTTTTTTTCTGGGCAGGGCCGGCTGGTTTCCCATGGAAGTCCGCAAACTCCTGCCCAAACTAGTTACAAATGTATCCTTGCCGCCTTTTCTGGCATGTACCATAATCTCTTCCTTTGAGCGCGGCAGCCTTGTACACATGCTCAAGGGGCCATTGATGCCCCTGCTGGCCATGTGCATGCTTTTTGTGGGCGCATATCTGATTGCCAGAATCATTGGAGTGCAAAAGAAGCATTTTGGGCTTTTTTGTGTTTGCGTATCCAATCCCAATACCATATTCATTGGCATTCCCGTAAACCAGGCGCTGTTCGGGCCGGAATCCCTGCAATATGTGCTGCTATACTATTTCGCAAGCACGTTCTTTTTCTGGACTGTGGGCAATTATTTTATCAGCCGGGATGGCCAGGAGCGGGGAGCGGGTTCAAAAGCGGAAAAGTACCGCTTCCAATGGAAAAATCTCATCTCCGCGCCCATATTGGGATTTATCTGCGGGGTAACCATTGTTTTTCTCGATCTGGAGGTCCCGGGGTTTCTGTTTCGCAGTTGTATGATAGTGGGAGAAATGACAACGCCCCTGGCTCTCATATTCATCGGAATTACAATAGAGGGGATCGGCCTGCGCAATCTGCGCATAGGCAAGGATGTTGTGGCCGCTCTGATTGGCCGCATGGTGCTTAGCCCTCTTCTGGTGGCTATACTCCTGCCATTTTTCGGGCTGCCGGAGCTGATGGGAAAGGTTTTTATAATCCAGTCATCACTGCCGGTGCTCATGGCCGTGGCTATTCTCAGCGCCTACTATGATACGGATCCGGATTTTGGCTCTGTAATGGTTTCCGTCTCCACCATGCTCAGCGTGATTACCATACCCATCTATATGATTTTATTATAATATAGCATATTTATATTGAAAGAAAGCAAGCGCGCCTGGCCGCGATAGCGGGCGTGGTGGCCAATGGCGAGCAGCAAAGCCGCGTTTTGCTGTGAAGCGCCAGTCTGTAAGGTTGAAATTGGGACAATTTTAACTGATACATGCCATATATTCATGTATCGTCTGCAGTGTGAGGATGTTCAGTGTCTATGGTGCCTGCCAGTGGCGGCGGGTGGAACCAGCAGCCGGAGAATGCGACGCCCCAGGCTTTTTGCGAGCTGGGCAGGGTGAAAGGATGTTGGCGCAAGTTCTGCCGGAATTTTGAAATCTCCAGCCTTAAAATCATCTGGCTGCAGCAATGGATATGCCACATTTGGTTCCATCCCGCGGCGCCTTAGCGCCATTTCCAGGGGCACCAGGGCAGGATCTATGTTTAGTGCCTGCAATATGCTTGCATCCAGGGCTGCGGCAGAGGCGGAAGCGCCAATCATATTGAGTGGACAGGGTTCGCCATTGACAGGACCTGTCACGCTCATGGCCACAATGCCATCCGCAAACCCGGCCACAGGGGGCAAGGCAGCCCACAGCGCAGCCAGAACATCCGCAAAAAAATCCCGCTTTTGTCCATACCTGGCATGGACCAGGGCCTTGCGCAGCCCTGGCAGACAACCAAAACAGTTTTTCACAGTCATGGTGATACGCATCTGCTTGTGCGCCTTTATTCTGGCGATGGATAGGATCATCTCACATTCCAGCGCGGTGGCCGAGATGGGCAGGGCAATGTTTCCTGGCAGTTCCAGCCGCGTATAAACAGGTTTTTTCAGGTCTTCGATCCCCAGTCCCAGCGGCCTGAGCAGCCGTGTCAGTCCAATGGCAGCGGCGACATTGGCGGCTCTGCCAAATCCTGGTGAATCCGCGACCTTGATCCTTATGCCATGCTCAAGCAGCCATTTGCAGATTTCGCAGACGACAAAAGGACTTGCGCAGGCAAGCTCCCTTGCCTGCAAAAGATTGGGCTTGACCAGCACATGCATTCCCGATCTCAGGGGCAGGGCAGCGGCCTCAAGGGTCTGGCATATTGCCCTTACTGCATCAGGCCCCATGCTTTCATTGCAATTCGCCAGGGCTACGGGAATGGCTGCCGTGGGTTCAGGCTTTTGCATCCTGCCTGTCCTTCTCCAGCATATAGGAAAAAACAGCCCCCAGCACACCCATGATCGCAAGGCACATGAACACTGAATGCAGCCCGAATGTATCGGCAATCCAGCCAAGAAGAGGCTGGGCAATGCCGCCAAGGGTTGTGGCCAGACCCAGAGTTACACCGGACGCGAAACCTATGTTTTTGGCCAGCAGCTTTTGGCCAAGCACCACCTGTGAGCTGAAGGGCATGTACAGCACAAGGCCCAGCAGGGGCAGTATGGCATAGGCCAGAAGAACATTGTTGACGAGTCCGAAGATCAGCACCACCGGCCCCATCAATGTGAAGGCTGTTCTTATGATGTTCACATATCCAAATTTGTCGGACATAAGTCCGCCTGCCATGTTGCAGGCAATGCCGCAGGCGCCGAATATGACCAGGGCCATGGCGCCTGCAGCCTTGGACTGGCCAAATACATTTACCCAGTAAAGGGGAATGAAGGTATTGCAGCCCACAAAAGTGATTGAGCGTGAAATTATGACAACTATGAGTTTGGAAAATTCGCGCCAGTTGTTGCGGGCCTCCGGCTTTGCGGCTTTTTTTGTCTCATAAAGCTCATCGGCCTCGGCAGCCTGGGGATCGGCTGCGGAATCCTCGGCAGACTTGACAGCAGCCGCATTGTCCATGCTGGCCGGAGCCTGGGCTGCGGGCATGAGGGAGATTCTTATCAGTAGAATGGACGCCATCAAAAGACTTAGGGCAGCAAAGATCCCCATGCCATGCAGCCCCAGCAATCCCACAAACAGGGTCACCAGAAGTGGGCCGATTATGAAGCCGCTATTGCCGCCAATGGAAAAAAGGCTGAGGCCAGTGCCCTTGTTTTTGCCAGAAACCCTGTTGGCAAATCTGGCAGCCTCGGGATGAAACAGGGCCGAGCCTATGCCGCTGATGGCTATGCCTGCGCAAATCAGCCAGTAGTTTGTCAGGAAGCCGATTATGGAAAGGCCACAACCAGCCAGGGCCACGCCCAGCGGGATGTACCATGGCTTTGTGTGCTTGTCCGCAAGCAGCCCAAAAAGGGGCTGAATGATGGAGGATAGGCAGGAATAGGCCAGCATCAGGCCGCCGGTCGCCTGATAGTCAAGATTGTTGGCTGCTCTTATATAGGGCAGGGTTGCCGGCAGCGCGCCACCGTTAATATCGCATGAGAGATGGCCCAGGGATACAAGGAGAATTTTTTTCTTGTCCACAACAACCCCTTGCTGTTGCGCTAATGCAGACTATTTAATTAGGGTTACACACATCCGCTTCAGGTATTTTACTTTTTTGTTGCAGGCCGCAAATTGGCGGCCTTGCCGAATATGACAAGCTCGATCCAGTCAAAGCCGAATTCCAGGCATGCCTCATCGGCTGCCAGATCCTGACCAGTAATTTTTTCAGCAAGCCCGGGAGGAGATTCCAGCCGGGCGAAGATGTTCATTTGTTGAATAAAATCCCTGAACTTGTCCACCTGGTAGAGAGCAAGCACGCACATGCCGGACATTTTTTGCGGCAATGGCCTGCCTGTGGCGCCCACAAGGCTGATGAGACGCATGTAGCGGTCATTGAAGTAATTATATTGTTCCAGCCCCTGGCAGGCAAGCCATTGACTGGCTGTTCTGGGTGTGCCCGCATCGAATCCGCGGCAGTGATCCTCCCTGACCATAAAAAATCGCTCCACTGTGCCCGATTCCGATATTTTTGAACCTCTGCCAAGAGGATATGCCCGGCAGGCGCCTGGCCTGTCATCATAGACAGAACAGCCAGCCGGAGTAACAAAGGGGCATGGGGCATCGGGGCTTTCAATCATGCGCAGCATGGGCAGTGGAAAACCCTGCTCGCCATAGCTCATGGTTGTGAATGTGCCCAGAAGCTCACCGCTATCAACGTCCAACTGTCTTTTAAGACGCAGGACATCATAGGGAGTAAGGGGGAGGGCAAGATCCGCGCAGCAGCGATTGAAACAGGGCACATGGGGGCCACAGTCAAAACAGAATTCCGCATCGCAGTCAATTTGCGGAAGCGACGGAGAGGAAGAATCGAATTTTTCCATATATTTACTTCGCCAGTTGATGAGGTAAAATTTTTTATTGACTAATTATGGAGAGTAAATAACATTAAAAATCTTGTGTCAATCAGGCAAAATTTCGTATATATCTGGCTCTTTGTCCTGAGCAGCGGATTTTGCCGCAATAATCCTGATGAAATTTTTAGCGCGGTTCTGCCAATTTTCACTGCCGCGCATGAAGGAGAAAATCCATGAGCCCATTGCAGAATGCTGTGAAAACCAATGAAGGCGTTACAGTAAACGGTTTTATACTTTCCCCGTGTGTGGAGCAGTGCACGGGTTGTGAGCGCGTGCGCGAGTTTGACAGCCAGGAGTTTTGTTCAAGCTATCCTGATCCTGCCCGCAAGTGGGCCGGCGGCAGGTGCAATTTTGCCACCCATGTGAAGACCCAGACCGGAACCCAGGCCAAGGTCAACCCGCTCAAGGCCTCCAAGCGCGCCGCCAAGGGGCGCTAGAATAAAGCCGCCAGACATGTGCGATGATTATGAAAGGCTGCGGGAGTATATTCTCGCACAGGGCGACAGGGTTGCGGACATTCAGGCAACCCTGGTGGCCCTGCCGGCCACCGGCCCGGAAAATGGCGGACAGGGTGAATATGCGCGCGCCAGTATTCTTGAAAAATGGCTGGCTGAGGCTGGCTTAAGGAATATTATTCATGTTGATTCGCCGGATTCCAGGGTGGAATCCGGGGCAAGGCCGAATATCGTCGCCAGGATTCCCGGGCGTTCCGCGCGGATGCTCTGGCTATTTGCGCATATGGATGTGGTTCCTGCCGGCGATTATGACTGCTGGCACTCGGATCCATGGCGGCTCAGACGAGATGGCGATATCATTTATGGCCGGGGCGTGGAAGACAACCAGCAGGCCATAGCCGGCATGATCATTCTTGCAGAGGGGCTTGCAAGATGCAGAATTGTGCCTGAATACGGGCTTGGCCTTGTTTTCATGTCCGATGAGGAATGCGGAAGCAGTCATGGCCTCCAGTATGTTCTGGAGAAAAGGCCGGATTTGTTTGGCAAGGATGATCTGTATCTTGTGCCAGACGGCGGCTCCCGTTCCGGCAGATTTGTGGAAGTGGCAGAAAAGGCGCAGTTATGGGTAAAATTTACCGTTACCGGCAGCCAGTGCCATGCCTCCTCGCCCTTGTCTGGCATAAATGCCTTTTTGGCTGCCAGCAGGCTTGTAACGGCGCTGGACGGACTGCATGAGGTTTTTCCCCTGAGAAATGAGCTTTTCAAGCCGCCTTTTTCAACATTTGTGCCCACAAGACATGAAGATAACAATGTTTGCACAAATATAATGCCCGGTAGGGATGTCTTCTATCTTGATTGCAGGATTCTGCCGGAAACAGCCATTGATGATGTCAAGAAGGCCATTGCCGGCATCTGCAGGGATGTGGATGAACGCTGCCATGTCAAAACCGGCATTGAATATGTGCAGTTTCAGCAGGCATCATCAACACCTGTGCAGACCCCGGTGATGTCTGCGCTTGCGGCAGCCATAAAGGCTGTTTATTCCGAGCAGGCCGTACCTGTTGGCATAGGAGGCGCCACGGTGGCCGCCATGCTAAGGCAGAGGAATCTCCCGGCTGTGGTCTGGGCCCGCATCCTCAATACATGCCACCAGCCAGATGAAAAATCATCCCTGACCTATACCTGTTGCGATGCAGCCGTGTTTGCGCACATTCTTATGAATCAGCACGCACATGCCTGATGCCATTTTTGACTGTGTGATAGCTGGAGGCGGCCATGCAGGCTGTGAGGCTGCCATGGCGCTTGCCAGACTTGGCCTAAAAACCCTGCTGGTGAGCGGCAATCTTGATCGCTTGGGTTATCTGTCCTGCAATCCTGCCATTGGCGGGCTTGCCAAAGGGCACATGGTGCGGGAGATTGATGCTCTGGGCGGACAGATGGGCAGATGGGCGGATGCGGCTGGCATCCAGTTTCGCACCTTGAATATGAGCAAGGGTCCGGCTGTGCGCGCAACCCGCGCGCAGATGGACAGGCCAGCCTATTTGCGCGCAGTCGCTGCCAGCCTGTTCCGGGCCGCAAACCTTTCCATATGGCAGGACAATGTGGTGGCAATCACCACCGCCCACGGCAATGTCACAGGCGTCAAAACCAGGCTTGGCAGAACTTTCGGCGCCAGGCATGTTCTGCTCACCACCGGCACATTTTTAAATGGCATTGTCCATGTGGGGCAGACGCATATCCCGGCAGGCAGGATGGGGGATGAGCCATCCAGGGGACTTTCGGAATGCCTGCGGGATCTGGGCATCAGTCTTGGCCGGCTAAAAACAGGCACCACGCCCAGGCTGCTGCGGTCAAGCATCGATTTTTCCCGTCTTGAGGAGCAGTTTGGCGACAATCCGCTGCCGAGATTCAGTTTTTATGGTCCTCCTCCACCCCTGCCCCAGACCTCATGCCACATTACCTGGACCAATGCCAGGGCGCATGAGATAATCCGCTCCGGCTTTGATCGCTCCCCCCTTTTCACTGGCATAATAGAGGGGGTGGGAGCCCGCTATTGCCCGTCAATTGAGGACAAGGTGGCGCGATTTCCCCAGCGTGAAAGGCATCAGATTTTTCTGGAGCCTGAGGGTTTGCACAGTGGCGAAGTCTATGCCAATGGCATCTCCACAAGCCTGCCTCTGGATGTGCAGCAGGGGATGGTGAATGCCATATCCGGCCTTGAAAATGCTGTAATAACCAGACCGGGCTATGCCATTGAATATGATTATGCGAACCCTGTGCAGCTTTGGCCAACCCTTGAAAGCAAAATGGTTGGCAATTTGTGGTTTGCGGGCCAGATCAATGGCACATCCGGCTATGAGGAGGCCGCAGCCCAGGGTTTGTGGGCGGCCCTGAACATGGCAGCCAGGGAAAAGGGGCGTGAGCCATTTTTGCCCACCAGATCCGAGGCATACATGGCTGTACTGGTGGATGATCTGGTGACATTGGGCACAAGCGAGCCATACAGGATGTTTACATCCAGGGCAGAACATCGTCTGCTTCTGCGGGAGGACAATGCCGATATGCGTCTTTGTCCGCTTGGACGTGAAATTGGCCTTGTGGATGATGGCCAGTGGCGTGTTTTTTGTGAAAGGCGAGATCGGGCAAGCCAGCTGGAGCAGGCTCTGCAAAAGGCAAAGGCGCCCGGTTGCGCCGGCAGTGGCCAGGTTAAAAGCCCAGCGGAAATATTGCGGCGCCCGGAGGCGACGCTGGCATCATTCCTCCGCTCGGGCTCCCAGTATTGCCCCGAAGTGGACGAAGTTGCCTCCGTCTGTGATCCCCTGATTTTGTCAATGGTTGAAACAGATATCAAATACGCGGGCTATATTGAAAGACAGGCTGCCCTGGCCAGACGCTCGGCAAAACTGGAGGCTGTGCCATTGCCCCCTGATATGGATTATGCGATTATTGCCGGGCTTTCCAATGAGGTTCGTGAAAAACTGTCCACAGTGCGTCCCGCGAGCCTTGGGCAGGCAGCCAGAATCTCCGGTGTGACACCTGCAGCCATCGGCTGCCTGGAAGTGTGGCTGCACAAGATGGGAAGGGTTTGAAAGTATGCCGGCAAGGGTCTAAACCTGATATGCCGGTCGTGAACGATGCGGATAGGGGCTTATTTAAACCGGGGCTTTTCAGATGGGCGAATATGAAAATTACATCCTTTCTGCCATTTTTTTCATTCTGATGTGTCTGATTTTTTATTTATGGAAAAGAGGGAGCAGAAAGAAGAGCCTTAATAGCAGGCAACAGTTCATCATCGAAACGCTGGAGCTGGCCCGTTCGCAATTTGAGATATTCAACTTGAAAATTTTCGGAGATGGCAGCCCCAAAAATGGGCTTTCGGCCACATTGCAGGAAATTGACTCCGCTGGGCTGCATATGGAGGCCGGGGGCTATGTGCCGGAAAGCTGCGGAGGCGGGAACACGGAGGTCTTTTTTCGCGCCAAAAGAGTGGAGGGGCCGGTTTTCTACGCATTCAGCTCCAGGATAAAAAAAGTCAGCAAGGCCGATTATGAGGATTCTCTTCTGCTGCTGGAAATTCCGGATTCCATGCGTGTTGAAAAAAAACGCCATTTTATCCGTGTGCAGCCACACAAGGATGATGTGCGTGTCATTGGCGTCTGGCAGTTGAAGCCGGGCAGCAAACTGCCCAGGGCCACTGCCGAGCTTGGGGCGCCACTCACCCACTACAAGCCCGGCATGACGGACGAACCAGTGCAGGTTGAGAATATTTCTGCATCCGGTTTGGCGCTCCGGGTCGCCAAAGACAATGCGGAAGCGGAGGCTGCCTGTTTTCAGCGCGGCGAGCATCTGCTTTGTCTGGTGATATATGTTCCAGATGAAAATGATGGTAAGCAGATAGCATTCTGGTGTACCGGCGAGATAATGAACACAAGGATGACCGAGGGAGCCAATCCCTGTCTGGTTATTGGACTTGAATTTACCAACTGGGCAATTCTGGAACAGGGCTCAAGCGACATCCACTGGGCGCACAGCTCGCCATCGCGAGGCATCAAGCCAATCATGCAATGGGTTGAGCAAATTGACAGCAAACAGGCCAGAAAGCCTGGCCTGTGAAAATGATCTGGCCCATGTCTATAAAAATTGGCAGAATCCCGATGGCTTTTTTATAATTGTGGTTTGTGTCTGGGCATTGATAAATTTTTAGTTGATGGAGGCAGTTTTGGATCAGGATGCTGAAGGGCACAGTACATTCTGGGGGCGGTTGAGCCGGTTTTTCGGACACGATGATGAATCGCTGGAGAAGGCGATAATTGAGGCCAGGGCTGAAGGGGAGGTTGAACCCGATGAGGAATCCATGCTCCTGGGGATCCTGCGCTTCAATGATCTTCAGGTTCAGGATACGATGATACCCCGTCTGGATATCGATTGTGTGCCGGAGGATATGCCATTGCCGGACGTTGCCAGGGTCATAGTTGAGTCCGGCCATTCGCGCATCCCAGTTTATCGCGATACCAGGGATAACATGATTGGCATACTTCATGCCAAGGATCTCCTGCGCTGCATAATTGAAAACGATGACCCACCGCCGCCTGTAAGCGCTGTAATGCGAGAGCCTTTCTTTGTGCCGGAAACCAAGCCCATCAGAACATTGCTGCAGGAGTTTCGCGCGCGGAAGCTGCATATTGCCATAGCCCTTGATGAATATGGGGGCACATCCGGACTGATAACAATAGAGGATGTTCTGGAGGAAATCGTGGGAGATATTGAGGATGAGCATGACACTCCCCGCGAGGACGACATCCGGGCCCTCAACGGGAATGTCTATGAACTCACCGGCAGGGCATTCCTTGAGGATCTGCAGGAAATTGGCGTCAATATCGAATCCGACGAGGTGGACACCATTGGCGGCTATCTGTGCATGGAAGCGGGACATGTGCCGGGCTGCGGCGAATCCTATACCATTAATGGCTGGACATTTACCGTCATAGACGCGGATATGAAGCTTATACGCCTTTTGCGCATGGAACCGGCCAAACAGGCCGGAGAAATTGCGGACGAAAATCCTGTTGAGCCGTAAAACAGCAAAAGGCATTTTTCAGCCTTCCCTCTTCTGCGCATGCCTCATGGTGGCTCTTGGCATCTGGCTTGGCTTTCCCAATGCCATTGCCGTTATGCCGCCATTTGTTCTGCTATGGCCGCTGGGGCTTGTGCTGACAGGACAGCTGGCGGTATCCATGCGGTCCGCCCTGTTTCATGGATGGCTTGCAACAATGGCTGGCATGTTCTGCGCCCTCTACTGGCTTTGCTACCCTGTGCATGATGTGGGTGGCTTGCCCTGGCCGGCCGCATGTTTATGCGCTCTTGCCATATGCGCCTGCATGGCCATCCAGGGCGGAATTTTCTGTGTTCTTGCCTGGATTGCCAGGGATTATTCCATATGGCGCAGAGCTCTTTTTCTGGCGCTTTGCTGGTATCTTCTGGAGTACGGCTTTGCGCTTGCGGCCGGATTTCCATGGCTGCCACTCTCTGCTGCCCTGGCGGTCTGGCCGGTGCTCATCCAGGCTGCCGATATAACCGGCGCCTACTTTTTAAGCGCAATCTGGATTGCCGGGATTTTGCTCTGCACCGGACAGCCGCCAGCGCCGTCTGCCAGGCAGGTGGATTTTAGCCACCTTGTCTGCGGGCTGGCTGTTTTCGCCCTCATTTCATTGTATGGAGTGTGGCGTCTTGAGCGGGTACCGGTTGATGACTGGCCAGAGGGCCCAGACAGCATGGGGGCAGTTTTTATTGAGGGCAATGTTGAACAAAATCAGAAATGGCTGCCGGAATTCCAGAAATCGACACTTGATCTGTATATTCGCCTGACAAATGCCGGAGTGGATGCCGCAAGAATCGAGGGCATGGACCAGCCCCTGATCATCTGGCCTGAAACCGCCATGCCATTTTTTTTTGAAACCAGACCATCTCTTGCGCAAAAGGTGCGCCAGCTTGCAAGAGATATGGGCTGCCCTCTTCTTTTTGGAGCGCCAGGCGTGGAGAGGCTCCCGGATTTGCCCGAGGGAGCCGTGTTCAACAGGGCATTTCTGCTTGCCCCGGATGGCTATACCCTTGGCCATTATGACAAGGAGCATCTTGTGCCATTTGGGGAATATCTGCCATCATGGCTTGACTTGCCATTTCTTTCGGCATTGGTGCAGGGGGTTGGCATCTATCAGGAGGGGAGCGCCACAGCACCATTGCGCTATGATGGCATGGCGCTGGGAATGCTGATCTGCTATGAGGGCATTTTCCCCTGGCTGGCCCAGAAAAGGGTTGAGGCCGGGGCAAATATCCTTGTGGATATAAGCAATGATGGCTGGTTTCGCAACAGTCCTGCAGCCAGACAGCATCTGTATCTTACCATTCCCAGATGTGTGGAGCAGAACAGATGGCTGCTTAGAAGCACCAATACCGGCATCTCTGCTGTTTGCGATACAAGGGGCAGGGTGGTTATGGCCGGACCGCAATTCCAGGCCGGTTTTTTGCTGGCCCGTGGCGCACTGTTGAATGAAAAATCATTTTATCATAAAATTTCCCACTGGATGCCTTTTTGCGCGCTGACAGTGGCCTTGTGTCTGTTTATCTGGCGCGGCAAGAAACAATTTTTGAGGATGCCATAAAAATGAGCGCAACCTACCATCTTACAGATCTCCGGGCAGCCTCCGCTCCCTTGAATCAGAAATTTGAAAATTTATGGGGGAGGCTTTGACCCGGCAGCCACATCTGCCAGACTCAAGGGTATTGAAGCCCAGATCTCAAGCCCGGATGTCTGGAGCGACCAGGATAAAATGAAGCCGCTCCAGCAGGAAAAAAGGCGGCTGGAAGCGGAGGCCGAGCGCTTTGCAAAGCTGGAAAAATGCCATAATGACATGAATGAATGGCTAAATCTGGCAGAAGAAAATGAGGATGCCGAGGGTGATGACATGGCGGAAGCCCTGGAGGCTCTTGCCCTTGCGCAAAAGGAGCTTGCCGATCTTCTTGAGGAGACAGAGCTTGTGATGCTGCTGTCAGCGGAGGAGGATGGCAAGGATGCCATTCTGGAAATACATCCGGGCCAGGGAGGAACCGAATCCATGGACTGGGCCGAGATGCTGTTGCGCCAGTATAGCCGCTGGGCAGCCAGGCACAAGTTCACCATGGAAGAACTGGATTATCTGCCAGGCAATGAGGCTGGCATAAAGAGTGTGACAATGCGCGTCTCCGGCCCATATGCCTTTGGTTTTCTCAAGAGTGAGCGGGGCATACACCGCCTCATAAGAATTTCGCCATTTGACGCTTCCGGCAGAAGGCATACATCCTTTGCATCTGTGGATATTGTGCCGGATATAGGCAATGATATTGAACTTGACATCAAGGAATCCGATTTAAGGGTGGACAGCTTCAGGTCCAGCGGACCAGGGGGACAGAGTGTTAACACCACCACATCCGCCGTGCGTGTAACACATTTGCCCACAGGCATATCGGCGCAATGCCAGAATGAAAAATCCTGGCATCACAACAGGGAGACGGCCATGCGTGTTCTGCGGGCCAGGCTGTATAATCTTGAGCTCCAGAAGCGCGAGGCGGAAAGACAGGCGCAATATGCCGGCAAGGATGCCATTGGTTTTGGCAGCCAAATTCGCACCTATACGCTGCAGCCATACAGGCTGGTGAAGGATCATCGCACAGGCACCGAAATTGGTGATGTTGAAGCTGTGCTGGATGGTCAGATAGATCAATTTCAACACGATTATCTACTCTATCGTCATGAGCAAGAACGAAGGGCAAAATAGTTTGGCAAGGGAATTTGCCGTGATGCCGCAGGCCTTGCAATCGGCGATGGATGCTTCAAGCAGCCATACGGTTGTTCTGGCCAGAATAGTCCGCGGCATGAGCAGCGAAAGCTGGCAGGAAGCCAGCGCCATCTATGATCTCGATCAATGGCAGGTTTTTCCCGTGCCACTGGATGGTGTCCAGGATGTGGAAGCTCTTGCCTCCCCAACCGGGGATGCTCCGGCAATTTCTCCTTTTCGGGAAGTCAGGGGCGCGCTGACCCGCAACATGTTTTTAAACCTGCTCAAACGCGAGCTGATACGGCTTGCGCGCAATGGCGGCTGCATGAGTCTTGTATGCGCCGGCATTGCCGAGAGACGCAGGCTGTCAACCGCCCTTGGCGAAGGCACTGTGGCGCGCCTTGAGGGGATTATGGGTTCCATCCTGCTTTCCCAGCTTGAGGGCTGCGACAGTCTTGGCATGCTGCGTCAGGGCCAATTTGTGTGTTCTCTGCCTGGCCTGGGCCAGCTGGCCGCCAGGAGCTTTGCGGAAAAAGCCCAAAAGGCCTTTATAGGCGCAGCATCGCCCTTTTTCCCCACCGGTGGAATAAGCGCCGGTTCCGGAGCCACCTGCGCCCTTGGCATAGTCAATATCATGCAGGGTGACAGCGGCAGCGCCCGCGAGCTTCTCAATCGCGCAAAAACGGTTCTCGAAGTCGCCCTGAGCAAGGAAGAAGGGCATATTCATCAGGAAACATCCATTGCGCCCCTGGAAAACACAACCCTTGTGCAATCCAGCGAAAAACGTTTTCTCTTTTTCGGGGGAGATCCATCATGAACTCGACCATGAGCGTTGCCGTAATGAGCGGCAAAGGCGGCGTGGGCAAAACAAACCTTACACTCAATCTGGCCTTTGCCCTGTTTCAAAAAAGTTTCAAGTCCCTGCTCATAGATTGTGACATGGGGCTGGCAAATCTGGATGTGCTGCTCGGCATAACCCCTGAAGGCAACCTTCAGGATGTGCTGCTCGGTGAGGCCAAAATTGAATCCGTTCTTCACGCCATTGAAGAAGGGGGTCTGGATGTATTGCCGGCCGCATCTGGAGTTCCGGAATTGAATGATCTCAACCCGGACAGGCGGGAGCTGCTGCTCAACCGCCTCTCCCCGCTGCTGAACAAGTATGATTTTGTCTTTATGGATATTGGGGCCGGCATATCCGATACTGTGCAGACATTTTCGTCCATGGCTGCCATGCGGCTTGTTGTCATTACGCCGGAACCTACGTCCCTCACAGACAGCTACGCGCTGATAAAGGTACTCAACAGGCGCTTTGGGCTCACTGATTTCAGAATCGTGGTCAATGAGGCAACTTCGTCAAAAGAAGCTCAGGGCGCCTACGACAAGCTGGCCGGAGCCTGCCGCCATTTTCTCAAGGTCGATCTTCAGTTGCTGGGCCATGTGCGCATGGATAAAAAAATTCCAGAGGCTGTGTGTAAACAGAAACCGCTTATGACCTATGCGCCTGGTTCTCCAGCTGCCCAGGATATACAGGCTCTTGCCCAGAGATTGCAGAATGTGCGTCTTAATATGCTGGACTGGCTCAATGAGCACGATATTCTCAATGTTTTGCCCAACAGGGAGGAATAAAGCACCATATTTTCAGACTGAGCCGATTTGAACAATTACCATTTGCAATCAATGCAAGCCAGCGGCCATGCCCCCTGCACGAGCATGGAAAGGATGCGTCCAGGACATATGTGGACGTGAAACGGATTTTTCTGGCCACAGTTGTGGCTATGCATGCAGATACGCCCATGATATTAACTCAAGGCCGGTATGCCTGGGCCACTGGCCGCAATTTCATGCGTGTATTGCAGTAATTACCGGAATTGGTAATCGGATTTCCCTTTTTAAATGTCAAACCAATTCCTCCATAAGCCGGACACTATTTCTGGAGGTAATATGAACAAGAGCGAGCTTATCAAGTCTCTCGCTGATGAAGCGCACATAGCGATGGACGATGCCATATGTATTGTAAATATCTTTTTTGATTCGATGAAAAAATCACTTGCAGATGGCGACCGCGTGGAAATACGCGGTTTTGGCAGTTTTAAAATCAAGGAATATGAAAGCTATTCCGGCCGTAACCCAAAAACTGGCCAAAAGGTAACCGTCATTCCCAAAAGGCTGCCTTTTTTCAGGGCCGGCAAGGAGCTTAAGGAATATATCAATAATTAATACCACTTGCTTTTATAAAAGGAAAACGCCTGCAAGGATTTGCCAGATGTAAATCCTTGCGCGAATTTGGCCCATGGCGGACTGCGTTGACCGCTGGGATGATTTCAAAGATGCCATATGGGTAACCCCATTCCGCGTGACATTTCCCAAGGAGGGATACATGATTTTTTCCGGAGCCATGACAGCCCTGGTTACGCCTTTCAGGAACAATGCCATTGATGAGGAAGCCTACAGGGCTTTTATTGAATGGCAGATATCAGAAGGTATACATGGACTGGTGCCATGCGGCACAACAGGGGAATCCGCTACCTTGAGCCATGCGGAACATGAAAGGGTTATTGAAATATGCATAGAGCAGGCGGCTGGTCGCGTTCCTGTTCTGGCCGGGTCAGGCTCCAACAATACATCTGAGGCCATAGCCCTGACAAAATTTGCCCAAAAGGCGGGGGCGGACGGGGCTCTCCTGATTACTCCCTACTACAACAAGCCAACACAGGATGGGCTCTATTATCATTACAAGGCTGTGGCCGAAGCTGTGGATATGCCTCTTGTGCCCTACAATGTGCCTGGCAGAACCGGATGCAACATGCTCCCCCCTGTGGTGGCCAGGCTTGCGGCAGAGTTTCCGCATATATCGGGCATCAAGGAGGCCACAGGAGACATGACACAGGCGAGCGAGCTTCTGGAATCCTGCCCACCCCGCTTTTCCGTGCTCAGCGGCGATGACCTTACAGCCTATCCTCTGCTGGCCCTGGGCGGCAGAGGAGTGATATCCGTCACCTCAAATATCGCGCCGCGTCGTGTAGCGGACATGTGCAATGCCCACGCCAGCGGCGATGCCAAAAAGGCGCACGAGATACATCATAATCTTTTCCCGCTGCACAGGGCCATGTTCATGGTGTCCAATCCCATTCCCGTAAAAACTGCACTGGCAATGATGGGTAAAATGAGCGACGAGATGCGTTTGCCCCTCTGCCCCATGCCTGATGATAAAAAAGAGAAGCTCGCGGCCATTCTCGAAAAGTATGAATTGCTTGCGAAATAGCACCAAGGCGGAAAAGGGGGATGGCATCGCATGCTTTCCCCCTTTTTCTGATATTTTTATCCAGTAAATGCCATATTTAACAAGCGGCTAAGGCCTTCCACCCAAGAATTGTGCCCCATGCCCAAGCAGTCTTACGAAAATCATACACCAGAAAGGCAATCTTATACCGGATGGCCGCTTCCATACCAGGAAGGCTGAAATATTAAAATGTCCAAAGCCGTAAATGCGAAAAATCCCGGAGCAGGCGAGAAATATTTCAATCTTGCCGATTTTCACTGGCTGGTCTCGCTTGTACGCAGACTGCGTCCGGATTTGTGCAAGCTGTTCAAGACATCTGATGAAATAAATCTTGAATTCGCCCGCTGGCTTATAACTTCTGGCATCCGTGAATATGCCAGTCTGCTGGACAAGGGCAATTTGCGTCAGGTTCTGGGTAAATTCATAAAATTTTTTGGCATGACCGCCCTTGAGGCCATTGTCTATAATGACAGGGCGGACATTAAAAAAGCCTTTCCATTGCCTGATGGACTTGTTAAATACAGGCTGTGGTTTTATACCCATGGCGTGGACCAATATGGCCTTTTTCCATTGCTGGATGAAAATGCCAGGCAAAAATATCTTGCAGCCCATCCGGATAAAAAGATGGAGCAGCCGGAAAAAGATAAAGTTGAATCTCCGCCATTCGGGGTGAACCTGGTGGGACATGCATATGGACAACTGGGCATAGGCGAAGATTTGCGAATGACTGCCAGAGCGCTGAAATTGGCAGGCATTCCCTTTACGGTGATTGATTTTCCGCCAGGCCCGGAAGTGCCACAGAATGACCGGAGCATGGAAAAATACGCAGGCACAGAGGCCATATACAGCATAAATCTCTTTTGCATGGCTGCCAGGGAAACCATGCTTTTTTATGCCGAAAAGGGGCAATCCTTTTTTGATGGCCGCTATAATATAGGCTACTGGCCCTGGGAGCTGGCAAACTGGCCCGAAGAATGGCTGGACGCCACAAGAATTGTGGATGAGGTCTGGGTCTCCACCAGGCATATCTACGATGCCCTTGCGCCAGTAAGCCCCGTACCTGTGCTGATCATGCCCCTGGCAGTGGAAACAGCCGGTATTGCCCCCAAAAACAGGGCCTCCTTTTCATTGCCGGCAGATGCCTATCTTTTCTGTTTTTCCTTTGATCTCAACTCCTCCATTTACCGCAAAAATCCCCAGGCCTGCCTTAAGGCTTTTCAAAAAGCCTTTCCCGTAGGGGATGCGACAGAGCGGCCTGTGGGGCTGGTCATAAAATGTCATAGGCCGGCAGTTCAAAATGCGGATTGGGAGGCTTTGAAAAATGCTGCACAGGCAGACAGCCGCATTCATATAATTGAGGAGACTTTGCCAAGGGATGCTCTGCTGGCATTATATAAAAATTGCGACTGCTTTCTTTCCCTGCATCGGGCCGAAGGTTTCGGGCGCGGCATTGCCGAAGCCATACTTCTGGGGCTGGATGTCATTGCCACTGGCTACTCGGGCAATCTTGATTATTGCCGGGACACTCCAGGTGTGAAACTTGTGCGCCATACACTGGTGCCTGTGAAAAAAGGCCAGTATCCCCATGGAGCAGGGCAGGTGTGGGCAGAAGCGGACATTAATCACGCGGCGGACATCATGCGTCAATGCATAGCTGGAAAATCCGGAGGCAGGCAAACCCCGGACTTTTGCTTTACATTGCAAAATGCCTCAAAAAATTATCAGCGCAGACTGCGCCATATCCAGGCTATGCTGGAATCTGACAAAAACGCGGAGAAATTTATGCCTGGGGAGACACCTGCAGCTGCATCCGGACAGTCTGCTGGCAAGATTACGCCTGCAAATGAACAGGATTACATGCCGGCGCGAGCCTGTATTGACTACGCAGTGCGCTGGCCGGATTCGCAATTTGGCTGGCCAGTGCTGTTTGCCGGCTGGGCAGCCATGCCGGATGGTTATGACCTCGGCGCCGGCACACCTGATGGTAGTTTTATTGGGCAAGTTTCTCCATGCAGCTTTACGCGTACAGATATAGATGCATCATATGACATCTATATTAATAAATCAGGCAACTCCCATGGCTTTGTGGCTGTTCTGGATAATTTGCCGGCCAATGCAGGCACCCTGGCCCTGTTTGCCGGCCATGACAGGCAATGGACATTGACTGTCAAGAAGGAGATTTCCAACCTTTATGGCTTTCGGGACTGGCTCCGCGCCCTGTTTGATATTCCCATAGGTTCCACCGAGCTTGCTCAGGTGTATGAAAAAATTTATCTGCCTCTTTTGCAGCCAGTGACAAGGGCCAGATCTGCCGCCATTGCCGCGGCTGTCCATGAGCAAGGTAATTTTGGCAAAGTGAGGCCAGATCCCCTTGTATCTGTTGTCATACCTCTTTATGGCAATGTGGAGATGCTGGAGGCGCAAATTAAATGCCTGGCTGCTGATCCTGCCTGTCATTCCTCTGCGGAAATCATATATGTTGTGGATGATCCAAGCATATTTGATGCATTTAGGCGTTCAGCGGCGGCCTTTTCGGAAAAATACGGCCTGCCAATGCGCTGGGTGCGCTGGAGCGGCTCCCAGGGATTCTCAGGAGCCTGCAATCTGGGGGCGGCCTTTGCAAAGGGCCAAACACTTGTATTTATGAACAGTGACGTCTTTCCTGTCAAAACTGGCTGGATTGGTAAATTTGATACTTTCCTGAGGGAAAATCCTGATGTTGGCATAGCCGGTTGCCGTCTGCTTTATCCTGATGGCACAATTCAGCATTGTGGAACCGCCATGACTTACGATGATGCCATGCGCATCTGGTTATGCGTGCATCCGCATGAAAAGGAAAAACTGCCTGAATGCCAGACAGAAGAGATTGTGCCGGCTGTCACTGGAGCATGCATTGCAATGCGCAGCAAGGATTTTCGAGCTGCAGGCGGTTTTTGCACCGATTACCTCATTGGCGGGTATGAGGATATCGATCTATGCCTGAATTTTGGCACAAAGGGATTAAAGTCAGCCTGTCTCAATAATATCTGCATGACGCATATTGGCCATCAGACATTTGCAGCCATGGATGCCAATGAATGGATGAGACGGCTGGCAGTCTACAATGCGGTTGTGTTCACAACCAGATGGGGAAATCTTTTGCGGGAAAAAGCAAATGCCGGCCAATGATACCCCCAATAAACCGCCTGTGGCGCCATCTGCCAACACTCTTGTCAGGGGCAAGTTCGATCTCACACGCGGCGATCTCATCCATGGCTGGATCATAGGGTCTGGCATCGATATCCGTCCGCTTGTCTATGTCAATAACGAGCCTGCTGTTCTGGTGGATCCAAATATTTTCAGACCAGATGTCTGCAATCATTTTGGAATAAAATCGCCGTATAATATCGGATTTGCCTGTCGTCTGCCGGCAGTGGCAACAGATGCCATTCTCACCCTGTATGGAGTTACCCCTCAAGGCGTTCAGCTTGTTGATATAAAAAAGCTGTCCCATCCAGTGGGTGAAAAAAGCCTCATCGCCCAGGTTGCCAAAGCGGCCAGGATTGCCGCCCAGGAAAAGGCCGTATGCATCACCTGCTGGGATGGCTCGGGAAATGCCATATGCCGCGCAAAGGAACTTTATGATACGGTTGCCATACACAGGCCTGTGGTGCTGATCTGTTATACTCATGAAGAGTCTGGCGATCAGATCTGGCCACCTCTTCAAAGGTGGGGCGGCAACCTGATTGCCATACCCTGGTCTCAACGGCACATGGGCCACAAACTTCTGCGCCAGTATGGCCTGAATTTTGACACTGTCTGGATCTGCAAGCCGCGTCTTCCATCCTTCATGCTGGCCAGGGCCGTATCCCATGAGCATACCCGCCAAATTCTGGACAGGGATGATGAAGATATAACCTTTGCAGGAAGCCAGGAAGCGCTCCACACCGCTTATGGGGCCGCTGGCCAATCCCTGGCAAGGTTCTTGAGCAGCCAGGTAAGGGCCATCACTGTCAGCAGCAATTATTTACAGCAGACATGCGGGGGCCAGCTGGTGCGGCATGTGCGCACACCCATGAAGTCGCTGCAGCCGGATGGCAATGCTGTCTTCAATATCGGTTTCATTGGCACAGCAAAAGCCACCAAAAATCTGGCGGCACTGGCCAGGATTTTACGGCTGCTGGCTGCCGATGGACACAAAATGCAGCTGCACATATTTGGAACTGTAGAGCCGGACCAGAAGGAAGCGCTGGAAAAGGCCGGCGCAATTCTGCATGGAATGATCCCATTTGTATCCCTAGAGGGGACCCTTGCCAGTCTGCATGCGCTGGTGTGCGGATTTTCCCCGGCAGCCCGTGATAAAACAGGTTTGGGAGATGGCCAGTATCATGTACCTCCATTAATATCCGATGCTCTGGCTTGCGGCAAACCTGTGCTTGTACCGCTCTCAGCAGCGGTTAACGAGTTGCAAAATCTGCCAGGTGTGCATGTATTTGATGAAAACAATCTTCATGAAAAATTAAAGTCCGCCCTTGAGGAAAAAATCGCCATAAGTCTGCCGCCTGATTTCACGCCGCAAGGGGCATTTGAACAATTCGCAAAAGCTGAGAGCCTGGCGGAAAATACAAGCCTGCCCCTTTCTGTGCCTGGACTGGATGACACTTTTCCGCAGGGGCCAGCAGTGGTGCTACTCTGGAAACAGCCGGACAGTGCCATGTATGGGCGTCGGGTGGATCAGATTGCCAGGAGCTGCAAGCAAAAATATCCTAACCATCGAGTGTATGTACTGGAATTTTACGATGAATTGCCGGAAATTCAGGCGGTTGCCGAACTCCACAAAGAGAACGTGATTCTCCCCGGGCCGGATCCATTCATGTCTGGCGAAGACTTTCATGATGAAAATAATATCAGAAAAGTGCTCATAGCCAGAAAAAAGCATGGACTGCAGATGGATGGAATTTACCATAAAACCATTGGCCATCATTCCATTGCGCATCTGCGCGAATCTCTAACCGAATTTCTGGTCCACGAAAATTTGACGGCAAACAACACTCTTTTTGTTTTGTTCCCCGTAATCAATCTTCTGGAGGAGGTGGAGGATATTTTGCGCCCATATGCGCGCATTGCAGATGTTGTGGATAATGAACTGGGCTGGGCTAAAGACAATCCGCGCCGGGCCAGATTGATGGACCAATATTACAGGGTAATGCGCGGCGCGAGGCATATTGTGTTCAACTCGCACCAAAACCGGGATTTTTTTGCCAAACTCAAATTTTTGGATCTTGCGCGCGCCAGCGTGATAGCCAACTGGTATGAACTCCCATCAGGGGTAAGTCCTAAAATCTCACCCCTTGCTGGCAAGGTAAGGCATATTTTCTATTCCGGCAACATGAATGACCGTATTGACTGGAATCTGATGCATAAAATCGTGGATCTGCCTGATGTCTGTCTGCATCTGGCGGGCACCTGCCAGAGAGAAATAAACAAGCTGGATGCCCTTATCGAGGCCGGAGCCATTTATCATGGCGTCACAGGCGAGAGGGAGACACTTGCCATGCTGGAATACATGGATGCGGCGATAATAGCCCATGTACTCGATGATCTTTCCCGGTTTATGAATCCCATAAAAGCTGGCATGTACCGCGCATGTGGAGTTCCTGTCATCTGCCCGGCAAACATAAATCTGGACCAGGATGGCATCATGCTCTATGAAACTCCAGGTCAATGTCTAGCCATAATTAAAAATTTACCCAAAAGGAAAAATTGTCCGGCTCCACTTTCATCCTCCACACAGGCAGAAGACTACTGCCAGCTGATCGCCAGATTTCATCCGGTCAATGTGACCTCATAGCTTTGAAATTATCCCTGACCGCACATGGTTCGCCCAGTGACAATTTTTCTGAACCAATTTCATGGGGTACAGCAGATATTCCAGGTTGATTTGCCTCTCCTGATCCATGCCGAAAGCAGGATGGCCGAAATTATGGATGACAAAAGCACCTGGCAAATAATTCAGCAGGCAGGCAGAATCATTTGGCATGAGTTCTAGTCAAGGCCCATGGCTTTGCCTATTTTTTTGGCGGCATCCTTGATTTTTGCAAAAGTGCCGGTATCCGCCGCTGCTTCAAATTCGCGCAGCAGTTCCTCCTGCCTTTCTGTCAAACCGGTGGGTGTAAGAACCTTGACAGCTACAATCATGTCGCCACGATTTTTTCTGCCGGGAAAATTCATGCCTTCGCCCGGGATGCGCAACAGGGCGCCGCTTTGCACTCCCTTGGGAATTTCCATTGTCAGAGGGCCATTCAAGCCGGGGATTTCCACCCTGTGGCCAAGAGCGGCCTGCACCATGCTGATCTCCTGATTAAAGATCAGATCGGCGCCATTGCGCTGCCAGCGGTTATCCGGCTCTACGGAGAGAACCACATAGAGATCGCCGGCAGGACCGCCATGGGTGCCAGGCTCCCCCTCATTACGGATGCGCAGACGGGTGCCATTATCCACTCCGGCCGGGATTTTGACCATGATCTCCCTTTTGTCTGCCACAATACCCTCGCCACGGCAGCGGGGGCAGGGCCGGAGAATGGTCTGGCCGGCGCCGTGACAGGCGGGGCAGGGCATGGCAATCTGAAAGAAACCCTGGTTGCGCCGCACCTGGCCTGTGCCATGACAATGACGGCAGGCCTCGGTCTTGCCATCAAGAGAACCGCTGCCCTTGCAGTCAGGACAGCTTACATGTTTTGGCAGGGTAAGATTGATTTCCGCGCCATGGGCAGCCTGGGCGAATGTAATTGTCAGGTCATAACGCAGATCAGCTCCGGCTTCAGGCCTGGGGCCGCCGCCAGCGGAGGCGGAAAAACCAAAAAGGTCGCCAAAGATGTCGCTGAAATGGGCAAAAATATCTTCTGTGCTGCCAAATCCGCCAGCGCCGGGGCCAGAATTTACGCCAGCATGGCCAAAGCGGTCATAACGCGCCCTTTTCCCCGGGTCGCGTAAAACCTCATAGGCTTCCGCCGCTTCCTTGAACTTCAGCTCAGCTTCGGCATCGCCAGGATTGCGATCGGGATGATATTTCATGGCAAGCTTGCGATAGGCCTGCTTTATTTCCCCTTCACCGGCGGAGCGGCTAACATTAAGGATTTCGTAATAATCGCGTTCTGTCATTTCCAGTTTTGGTTATTGTTGATTAATTTGGGCGCAAAAATACCGGCATGTCAGACAGCCGGCAGGCAGGAACAAACTGCCGCGACATATGACGTCAATATGCAAATTTCCAGCCAATGTTATAAGGCGGATTTTTGGGGAGGCAAGCCTTGGAGCATTGCGGGTTTAATATTTTGCAATTTGCATAATAAATAATGCAATGACTTCTAATCTTCCTCTGGATTGCGCTCGGCGACGGAATTTTCTGGCAATGGTTTAAACAGGGCCGGATCATCTGGCAGTATCTTGCCGGCGGCGATCTCACGCAGGGCGGTCACAACCTCCTTATTGCGGCTGTCCAGCAGCGGCTCATAACCCTCCCTGTATTGGCGCACCCTCTTGATGGCCATTTGCACAAGCAAAAAACGGTTGTCAACCCTTTCCTGACAATCCTCAACTGTTATTCTGGCCATAATATCACTCCCTGTATGCGGGACATCTGAATGATGCCGGACTCCTGGATGTAAAGGAAAAGTTGGTGTGTTTACAAAAATAGCTAAAAAAAATATATAATCCTGTCCTGTTAGTCAAGAGGGCAGAATGGGGAAATTCCAGGAACTACACGTATAAATCTGAAAGTGTTCCAGAGCGAGGCATGCTTTGCTGCGTCTGCCTTTTGGACTGCTCCGCTCAGCCAGTATTTTATGTTTTCCTGATGTCCATTGGCTTTTTCAACTGTTCATATCCGGATGGCGTGCGCCTTGCGAAATCATCCATAAAAAACTCTGATTTCTTCATGGGTTTTTGGATGATTTATCGCTCCTCATTTTAAGAAATTTTTTAGATGCGTCAGACATGGGGCATCATGTCGTCATGGTTGGGCACGGATTAAAAATATATGCCCACTATGATTCCTGCCAGCACCAGAGGAGATATGACGCTGTTTAGGGTAAAGAAGGCCATATTGATATATTTGAGATCCTCCGGATTGACCAGTTTATGTTCGATGGCCAGTAAAATGGCTATGGCTGCGCAAAGGGCATACCATGGCCAGCCAAGGTTTGCCTCAAGGCCAGTCAACAAGAGAAAAATGACTGTGACAATATGCGAAAATCCTGCAAGTTTGAGCGCCGTATCCGCACCATAATCAGCCGGAATCGAATGGGTGCCGCTTCTCTGGTCATAATCCAGATCCTGAAAGGCATAATAGATGTCAAAGGCGCCCACCCAGAAGGTTACGGACAGTGACAGCAGGATGGCGGAAATCCCCAGCGATGTCGGGTTTATGGCCAGCCAGCCTGCAATGGGCGCAAGACCCAGCGTGGCGCCAAGCCAGAAGTGGCAGATGGGGGTGAATCTTTTCATATAGCTGTATAAGGCTGCGAATATCAGGGCAGGCACCGAAAGTATAAGACAGATGGTATTGATAAGAGCGCAGGCACCTATAAAAATAACTGCCATAATCAATGAAAACAGCCATGCCTGGGCGACAGATATTTCGCCGGTTACAAGAGGCCGGCTGCTTGTACGGGGATTGTGGCGATCATTTTCCAGATCGGCAATGCGGTTGAATGTCATGGCAAATGAACGGACAGCGACCATGGCCACTGTGAGCCAGATAAGCGTCATTATTGGCGGCATCCCTTTGCATGCGAGAAATGATCCCGCCCAGGCATAGGGCAGAGCGAATATTGAGTGCTCAATCTTAATCATGCGACAGATGGCGCGTATGGCATTCCAATATCCCGTCATTTGATCCTCCGAGAAAAGATATTATGCGGCAACAGGGGCCACAAACCTGCGCATATGGTTGCTTTGCCATATCCGCCAGTAAATTGCGCTGAAGCATGCTTCAACCCAATGCCAATTTGACCTGAGTTCTGGCGCGGATATGTAGCGCCGACATTTAATCAAAAGTAAAAGCTTTGATGGCGAAGGCGCATGTCTGTAAACCTTTTGCATCATTTGCCGACTATATAGCGTGTATCTGTTGAAATTGTCCCAATTTCAACCATGCGGCCTGGCGCTTTACAGCAAAGCGCGGTTTTGCTGTCCGCTATTGGCCGATTCGTCCGCTCTCGCGGGCGGCCGCCAGGGTCTGTTTTCAATAGCATTTGCTATGTATGCAGTCTATTTTGACTTTTTATTCATCCCGGCATGGGAAGTTCTTTTGTTCGTGAACAGGAAATGCACTCCATGAAATGGATGAGCATGGCACACTGGAATTTCTTTTAGCCTAAACCATATCAGTTCTGGTCCGGGGCATTTGCCGATTGAAAATAGGCAAATGCGAGGCGCTTCTTCCGAAGCGCCCGCGCAAAATTGAGCGGGAAAAATTTAATTTTTCCGCGAAATGCCAGCGTATATGGTTGAAATGCGTAGAGCGTTCAACTGATGAATGCTCTAAGATATTGCATTTACCGGGGTTGGACTTATAGCGTTAAAGAACAAATGGCACAAGCGCCCTGGTCTGATGCAGTGTTTTTACTGCAGTAAAAACACTGCATCAGACCAGGTTGAATGGAGGTCGGCATGACCACACGCAGCAAAGACGATACCAGCGGACTCCATGCCCTGGGCTCAGGTTCAATGAACCTTTCTGGAGATGGCCCGGGGATTCATCTGCTGGAGGCTTTTCCCAACCGTTTTCAGGACAGGTTTTATGTTGTCAGCATTTCATTTCCGGAGTTCACATCTCTTTGTCCAGTAACGGGCCAACCGGATTTTGGGACCATAGTGATGGAGTATATTCCGTCCAATTTATGTGTGGAATCCAAAAGTTTTAAATTGTATATGTTTGCCTATCGCAATCATCAATCATTTATGGAGACAATAACAAACAGCATTCTTGATGACATGGTAAAATTGCTTGACCCTGCATGGTGCAGGATAAGAGGGCTGTTTGCGCCAAGAGGGGCCACACGCATCAATGTGTACGCCGAACATTTTGGAAAATTGAACGGGGAGAATGAAACCATGCTGAGGTCCGCAGTGGCAGCATGGAAAGCCGAGACTCATCCCCTGCTTCCCTAGGAGGCAGGTTTGCACTGCAATAACGCATATTCGGGAGGCCAGATGGCAAAACTCTGGCAAAGCATATAAATGTCCAATTCCATACGTTCTCATCGCCGTGTGGCTGCTCTGGTTATCTGGGTGGCAGGGCTTATTCTTTTTATTTGCCTCGGTGTCTGGAATCTGGAAAGTAGCCGCAGGGATGCCGAAAACAGGCTTATCAGCGAAGCTGGCCGGGCCGCTTCCCAGCTTGCGAGCCTGCTTTCAGCATCTGTCCTGGAACCCGATGAAATATCTGTTCGCGCTGTTGTTTCCGGAGCCATGGATGATGACAGGATATACGCCATAAAAGTTGACAGTGACCACGGCATGATTGAAGGCCAGCGGCGCAACTATATGTGGGAGCCTGTGCCCTGGGACGATGAAATTGCTGAAAACTCGGTGCAGGGCATGAATACCTTCAAGGTGGATGGTCAGCCGGCTGGCACTGTAAATGTTTGGCTTTCGCCACGCCTGAATGATGAAGAGGACAGCCTGCTCGCAAATCGTGAGATCTTGCGTTTCATCCTCGCAGCTGCCATGTGGACTGGCGCTCTGTTGCTCCTGCTTTGGTATTGGGGGGATTTTCGCCGCTTTGGGAGTGCCCTGGGCGAAAAAACCGCCACACCCAGCGCCACCCCCCATACTGATGCCCTGGCCGCAGAAGGAAAAGCCAATGCAGCCGCCGCAAATTCCGAAAATGGCGATAATGAACCGGTGATAGACGCCCGCCTTGGGCGCAGGCATCAGCGCAGAAATATGGATGCCTGGCTCGTCACCGCCGGCATGTTCCGGCAGACCTTTGCCAGGGGGCCTGCCCTTATCAGCAGATTGTATGCGGAGGGAGAGACTGCGGGGTTATGCCATCTTGGCCGCATGCTGGAACAGGCCGCCCCGTGTGTCGGCGCATCAAGACTTGCCAGGGCCGCCCATAAAATGCAGGAAGCCCTGAATGATCCAGACTGCCAGGCAAGGGCAATGCCTGTGGAAGAATGCGCAAAGGCTCTGGATGAGGTCCTCAATGCACTTTGCGGCAATGGTCAATGGCGTTCCAAGCCAGGTAGCATAAGGAGCTGAACATGGGATTTTTTTCCGCTGTCAAAAAATTCTTTGGTGCCAAGGATGAGGCCGACGCGCCAGCTCAGGATGCTGTCTCTACCCAGCAGCCAGAGGCACAGGTATCGGTTGCCCAGCATGCAGATGACAATGAGAATGATGCCTTGCTCGTGCGCCTGCGCTCGGTCGAACCCAGGCTGTCAAACTGGCTGGAGATAATACTTGAAGATGTCCCTGTAACAAATGATCTGTTCTGGAACAGACTCAGATTTCTGCTATCGGCCCTGCAGGCTCCTCAGGACGAAACTGATGTTTTTCTAAAGGCGTTCCAGGACTGGCTTGAACGCATGGAATATTCCCATGTGGACGAATTCCGCTCCGAACTTCAATACCGCCTTGCGCTTGCGCTGGATCTTGAGGATGAGGAAGATGAGCGCAACCGTCTCATGCTCAAGCTCAGGGATGGACTCGCCCGAACCAGGGAGCAGTTGTCGCGGGGGCTGGACAATCTGTTTTCAAGCCATGGGCAGCTTGACCAGCATTTCTGGGATGAGCTGGAAGAACTGTTTATCATGGCTGATCTTGGCTATGAGACATCCATAAAGATGGTGGAAAGACTCCGTGAAAGGGCGGCAAAGGAAAAGATTACCGACCCCCAGGCGGCGAGAGGGCTGTTGCGGCTGGAACTTGAGGAAATTTTCCGCCTGCCTCCCGGAATACGCGCAGTTAATAAACCGGAAGTTGTGCTGATGATAGGCGTTAATGGTGTTGGCAAAACCACCACCATTGCCAAACTTGCCTACAGGGAAAAACTTCTGGGCAAAAAAGTGCTCATTGCTGCAGCCGATACATTCAGGGCGGCAGCAGTTGAACAGCTGGGAGTCTGGGCAGACAGGGTAGGGGCAAGATTTCATGCTCGGGAACCCGGGGCCGACCCTGCATCTGTGGCATGGGAAGCCATGGACATAGCCCTGAGGGAAAACTTTGATATTGTTTTTATTGACACAGCGGGCCGGTTGCAAACCAAAGTGAATCTCATGGAGGAGCTGTCCAAAATCCGCCAGGTGATAGGGAAAAAACATCCGGGGGCGCCCCATCGCAACATTCTTGTTCTGGATGCCACAACTGGTCAGAACGCACTCTCTCAGGCAAAACTCTTCAAGGATGCGGCGGGAGTGAATGAGCTTATTCTCACCAAACTGGATGGCACCGCCAAGGGAGGAGTCGCCATCGCCGTTGCTATGCAGGAAAAGTTGCCAATAACCTTTGTGGGACTGGGTGAGAAAATGGAGGATTTGCGGCCATTTAACGGAGATGACTTTGCCCGGGCTCTTGTGGGTGGCGACAAAAACGAATATGGAGCAGCCAAAGAAAGCAAATAATGTTTTTTTATTAATTTTATAAAAAAACTTGACGATCCAGGATATTTAATCTAAATATCTTCTGCTTCACAATATGGAGCATTCCCTGAACGGCAGGGGAGAGCGTCATGGTACGCTCTTATGCGCCTTATGCCAAAGGCAAAAGGTTTGACATTCGCAGGCGTTGCCAGATGCCTTGAGATGTCCAGCCGTTCCAGCCCAAGCGGAACCCGCCAATAGAATTTCTGTTGGCTCCAGGGCTGTAAGGTTAAGGGTAAGACACCCTGGTGAGCCTGCATGGTTTAATGCCGGAGTACCGGTATATGCCGCGCCGGGCTTGGCTTTTTGATGACATTGTAAAATGTGTCAGAAAGCGAAATGAGCCATATGGTCGCGGTTTTTTTGTTTTTCGGCGCCGGAATGCCGGCATGGTCCCGCAATTGGCAGGGCGGGGCGGGTTAGTAAAATTGGGATCAACCTGTCCCAATATCCGGCTCTTTCGGGTTGGCTGCATTCTATGCCGGCCTGGGGAGTGCGCCAGATTGCGGAAACAGGCCGCGGTCGGGCATCAATCAATGGAGCAGGCAATAATGACGACAGTCAGCAGTGATCGCATTCGCATAAAACTGAAAGCCTATGATTACCGCATACTGGACAAGGCAGTGGCGGAGATAGTGGACACGGCGCGCAACACTGGCGCAAGCGTTGCCGGTCCGATTCCGTTGCCAACAAATATCCACAAATTCACAATCCAGCGATCTGTCCACGTCGACAAGAAATCCAGAGAGCAATTTGAAATGCGCATTCATAAGCGCCTCATGGATATTCTGGAACCAACACAGCAGACAGTCGATGCATTGGGCAAACTTTCACTGCCTGCAGGCGTGGATGTGGAAATCAAGCTCTAGGAAGTTGCAGTCATGGCAGAAAAATTGGGAATTTTAGGACGCAAGCTGGGAATGACGCGGATTTTTGCCGATGATGGTTCGGCCCTGGCGGTGACCGTCATACAAGCCGGCCCATGCCCTGTGACTCAGGTGAAATCCGAGGCAAAAGATGGTTACAATGCCTTGCAGATAGCTTTCTGGAAAACCACGGCCAAGCATGTCACCAAGCCGATGCAGGGGCATTTTGCCCAGGCAGATGCCGGTCTTTACAGACACACGCGGGAAATACGCCTTGCGGGCGCTCCGGACAAAAAGCTTGGCGATGAGCTGACAGTGGAAATTTTTGCGCCGGGCGAAGTGGTCAAAGTGACAGGCAGGAGCGTGGGTAAAGGCTATCAGGGCCGTATGCGCCGCTGGAATTTTGCCGGTTCAAAGGATTCGCATGGTTGCGAAAAAGTGCATCGCAACAATGGCTCCATAGGCAATAACACCTTTCCCGGGCATGTGTTCAAGGGCCGTAAGATGGCAGGTCACTGGGGCGATGAGACGGTGACCGAGACAGGCCTGCTTGTGGTGGGCGTTCGGCCCGAGGACAATGTTATTCTTGTAAAAGGCACAGTACCTGGTCCCAAAAACGGCCTTGTGCTGATTCGCAAGCAGTAGGGGAAGCTGATGGCCACAGTCAAGATATATGATCAGCATAAACAGGAAAGCGGCGAAATACTGCTTGCTCCTGAGGTTTTTGAAATCGAGGCCCGCCCCGAGATCCTGAATTTTGTGGTCAGGGCGCAAATGGCTGCCAGGCGCAGTGGCACACACAATGCAAAAACACGGGCCCAGGTTTCCGGTGGCGGCGTGAAGCCATGGAAACAGAAGGGTACGGGCCGGGCGCGCGCAGGGTCCAACCGCTCGCCTGTATGGCGCGGCGGCGCTGTGATATTTGGCCCATCGCCAAGGGATTACAGTTTCAAGGTCAATAGCAAAATCAGGGCGCTTGCCCTGAAAATGGCTTTATCCAGCCGCCTTGCAGCCAATGATCTCATGGTGGTCAACCGAATGGAAATTGCCGAGCCCAAGACAAAACTGTTCGCAGCCATTGCCAAAGACCTGGATTTGAATCGCGCGCTGATTGTTTTGCCACAAAAGGATGAAATGCTTATACGCGCAAGCAATAATATTCCTGGTCTTTCCATGACCACGCCAGACCAGTTAAACGTGCTGCAGGTATTGAAACACAAGCAGCTGGTGCTCTTGCAGGGCTCAGTTGAGCTAATTGAGGCGCGTTTTGCCGCGAGGGGGAAATAGATGGATTTATCAGATGTGCTTATAAAGCCCCGGCTGACCGAAAAGATAACCATGCTGTCCGAAGATGCCAGACAGGTGGCTTTTATGGTTGATCCGCGCGCCAACAAAATTGAAATAAAAAAAGCGGTTGAAAAAGCCTTTGACGTGAAGGTTGAAGCTGTCAATATCATCTGTCGCAAACCGCGCCGGCGTATTCGCCAGGGCAGGGTGCGTGGACAGTACGAAGGCTTTAAAAAGGCCTATGTACAGCTTGCGGAAGGCAGTAAAATTGAGCTTTTTGAGGGGGTCTAGAAATGGCTGTGCGCAAGCTTAAACCCACTTCTGCAGGGCGCAGGTTCCAGACTGTGTCCGATTTTGAGGAAATCACCCGCACCACCCCCGAAAAATCGCTTACCTCCGGCCTTTCCAAAAAGGCTGGTCGCAACAATCGCGGCCGGGTGACGAGCAGACGCCGTGGCGGCGGTGTGAAAAGGCTTTACCGCGAGATAGATTTCAAGCGCAACAAGAAGGGTGTGCCAGCCAGGGTGGCCGAGATCGAGTATGATCCCAACAGGACAGCCCGCATTGCCCTGCTGCATTATGCGGATGGTGAAAAGCGGTACATTCTGGCACCGGTGGGTCTGAAACAGGGCGATGTGGTCATGAGCGGCACAGATGCCCGCACCGGCCAGACTGCCGATATCAAACCTGGCAATGCACTGGAAATGTCCAAAATTCCTGTCGGTACAATCATCCACAATATTGAAATGATGCCTGGCAGAGGCGGACAGATGTGCCGCTCGGCAGGTTCATATGCCCAGCTTATAGCTAAAGAGGGCAAGTATGCCCTGCTCAGGCTGCCATCTGGTGAAGTGCGCAAGGTACTTGCCAGCTGTGTGGCCACCATTGGCCAGGTTGGCAATCTTTCCAATGAAAATGTCTCCCTTGGTAAAGCCGGGCGCAACCGCTGGCTTGGACGCCGCCCAAAGGTTCGTGGTGTTGCCATGAACCCCATTGACCATCCACTTGGCGGTGGCGAAGGTCGCAGTTCCGGTGGCAGACATCCTGTCTCGCCATGGGGTATGCCGGCCAAGGGTTACAAGACAAGAGACAAGAAGAAGGCATCCACCAGGCTCATTATCAAGCGTAGAGGCCAGAAGTAGGAGAAAACATGCCAAGATCACTAAAAAAAGGTCCTTTTATTGATGCGACTTTGCAGAAAAAGGTGGATGCGGCAGTTGCCAGTAATGACAGGCGTGTTCTCAAGACCTGGTCGCGCCGTTCAACAATACTGCCGGAAATGGTTGGTCTGACTTTTGCTGTGCACAATGGCAAAAAGTTTGTGCCCGTGTTTGTGACCGAGAATATGGTTGGCCACAAACTTGGCGAATTTTCGCCAACCCGCACCTTCCATGGCCATGCCGCGGACAAAAAGGCAAAAGCCGTCAAGAAGTAGGGTGAAGTGATGGAATCTAGAGCAATAGCAAGATATCAGCGTGTTTCACCACGCAAGGCGCGCCTGGTTGCCCGCAATGTGCAGGGCATGGCCGTAGAGGATGCCCTGAATCTCCTGCTTTTTACGCCCAACAAGCCTGCGGGAATAATTTATGGCGTTATGCGCAGCGCACTGGCCAATGCTGGCCAGATTGGCGGCATGGATCCGGATAATCTGGTTGTGAAAGAGGTCATGGTCAATGAAGGGCCGGCCTGGAAGCGTTTTATGCCGCGCGCCCAGGGCCGCGCAACCCGTATTCGCAAACGCACAAGCCATATCACTGTAATTCTTTCCGAAGGGCGGGAATAGATTATGGGTCAAAAAGTACATCCTTTTGGATTCAGGCTGGGATATAATAAAAATTGGCAGTCGCGCTGGTTCAGCAAAAAGGAATATCCGGCCTTCGTTTTTGAGGACAATAAAATCCGCTCTTTTGTAAAGAAGCTTCTTTATAATGCCGGAATTGCCAAAATCGAAATCGAGCGCGCCGGCGGCAAAGTGCGTCTTATTCTTTCCACAGCCAGGCCAGGCATTGTCATTGGCCGCAAGGGTGTGGAAATTGAAAAGTTGCGCAATGATCTGAAAAAGAGGTTTGGCAGGGAATTTTCCCTGGAAGTCAATGAAATCAGACGTCCAGAGATCGATGCCCAGCTTATTGCCGAAAACATAGCGCAGCAGCTTGAGCGTCGTGTCGCCTTTAGGCGCGCCATGAAAAGAACCGTCTCCATGGCACGCAAGTTTGGTGCTGAAGGCATTAAGGTAACCTGCTCGGGGCGTCTGGCCGGGGCCGAGATAGCAAGAACGGAATGGTACAGGGACGGTCGTGTGCCATTGCAGACCCTGCGGGCCAATATTGAGTTTGGCTTTGCCGAAGCCCATACCACCTACGGCATAATTGGCGTAAAAGTATGGGTGTACAAGGGTGAAATACTTGATAAAGAGGTGGAACAGTAATGCTTGCGCCCAAAAAAGTTAAATATCGCAAATGGCAGAAGGGCCGTTTGCGCGGCCTGGCCACGCGCGGCGCTACCATAGCCTTTGGCGATATAGGTCTCAAGGCAATTCAGCATGGCCATTTGTCCAGCCAGCAGATTGAGGCCGCCCGTATTGCCATGATGCGCCACATAAAGCGTGGGGGCAAGGTCTGGATTAGGATATTCCCTGATCGGCCCGTTACAGCCAAGCCGTTGGAAACCAGACAGGGATCCGGCAAAGGCGCTCCTGTGGGTTGGTGCGCGCCAGTGAAACCGGGGCGCATTCTTTATGAAATCAAGGGCGTAAGCATGGATCTGGCGAAAGAGGCCTTGACCAGGGCTGCCCACAAACTGCCCATCAAGACGATAATTGTGGCAAGGGAGGGCTTCTGATGGCCCTGGGTAAAAAGGATAAAAAGACACTTCCTGATGCCGCGGCCCTCAGGGCCATGAGCGCAACAGAGCTTGAAGCCATGTATGCGGCAGATAAGGAAGAGCTGATGCGCGCTCGCTTTCAGCATGCCACAGCATCACTGGAAGATACCGCGTTTTTGAAGACTATGCGCCGCCAGATTGCCAGAGTGGCGACCATTCTTACTGAAAAGCGGGAGAATAGCTAAATGAAGGCTCTTGAAAAACGCAAGGGCAGGGTCATGACCGGGGTTGTCGTCAGCGACAAGAATGACAAAACCATTGTTGTCAGGGTGGAAACCCTTGTGAAACATCCCCTGCTTAAAAAGTATGTGCGCAGGCGCAAGAAGTTCACAGCGCATGATCCCGAGAATGCATGCGGTATGGGCGATATTGTCAAAATTGTGGAATACAGGCCCATGTCGCATAACAAGCGCTGGCATCTTGTATCCATCATAGAAAAGGCTGTATAGGGGGAGACACATGATCCAGGTAGAATCTACCCTTCAGGTGGCCGACAATTCCGGCGCCAAAAAGGTGGCCTGCATCAAGGTGCTTGGCGGCTCCCATCGCCGTTATGCCTCCCTTGGCGATATCATTATGGTGACTGTCAAGGAGGCCATGCCCCACAGCAAGGTCAAAAAAGGCGATGTCATGAAGGCTGTTATAGTGCGCACTGCCAAGGAAGTAAGGCGCATGGATGGCAGTTATATAAAATTTGACGGCAATGCCGCAGTGCTTTTATCCAATCAGGGCGAACCTGTGGGCACGCGTATTTTTGGGCCCGTGGCACGCGAACTTCGCGCCCAGAACTTCATGAAGATCATTTCCCTTGCCCCGGAAGTGCTCTAGAGCGCTTTCCTGCTGAACAGGTAGGCGTTCACACGGATTTGCCAGCGGCATATCCGTACGCGAAATTATCACTTGGCGAATCAATCTTTGCCGTGGGATAATTTCAAAGCGAAAATGCTATGAGGAGACCGGAATGAAAAGTTTTCGCATCCGCAAGGGCGATAATGTCATGGTAATCACGGGCAAGGACGCAGATAAAAATGTGCCGCGCAAGGTTTTGAAGATCCTGCGCAAACATGATCGGGTGCTGGTCGAAAAAACCAACATGGTCAAAAGACATATGCGTCCCAATCCCTATGCGCAGCAGCCTGGCGGGATTATTGAAAAGGAAATGCCCATTCATATATCCAATGTTATGGTGGTATGCCCCAGCTGTCACCGCCCAACGCGTATCGGTTACAGATATATTGAATCCGAAGGCAAGCGGAAAAAGGTGCGCTTCTGCAAAAAGTGCAATGAAGTTATGGAATAGGGTGAGATATGACACGCCTTGAGAAGATATATAAGGAGAAAGTTGTTCCTGTAATGCAGAAGGAGTTTAATTACACCTCACCAATGCAACTGCCAGGAATAGAGAAAATCTCCCTCAACATTGGCCTTGGGGCAGCAACCCAGAACAACAAGCTTATGGAGGAGGCCGTGGCTGAACTTTCAGCCATTGCCGGACAGAAAGCTGTCATCACCAGGGCTAAAAAATCCATCGCGGCCTTTAAACTTCGCGAGGGCATGCCCATTGGTGTGCGTGTGACCCTGCGCAAAGATCGCATGTGGGATTTTCTGGACAAGCTGATGAATTTTGCATTGCCCAGAGTTCGCGATTTTCGTGGCATTCCCGACAGGGGTTTTGATGGCAGGGGTAACTTTACCCTTGGCGTCAAGGAGCATACCATATTCCCCGAGCTCGAGATTGACAGGGTTGACAATCCCAAGGGCATGAACATCACCATCGTTACCAGCGCCAAAACTGACAAGGAAGGCAAATTCCTTCTTGATCAGCTTGGCATGCCATTTCGCAAATAGGAGATAATGATGTCGCGTACTTCACTCGAAGTTAAGGCAAGACGTAAACCAAAATTTAGCACGCGCGCCTATAATCGCTGTCCTGTTTGCGGACGTCCCCGCGCATTTCTGCGCCAGTTTGGCGTGTGCCGCATCTGCTTCCGCAAGATGGCGCTAAATGGCGAATTGCCCGGAGTGCGCAAATCCAGCTGGTAAACACCAGATGTCGCCAGGCAAAAAGCCTGGTCTATGCCGCCATGGCGGCTGATCTAAATTGTGTTAACAGGAGTTCTTGATGTTGACAGATCCCATTGCGGATATGCTGACACGCATTCGCAACGCGCATTTGGCCCTGCATACGGAAGTGAATGTGCCGCGCTCCAAAATAAAGGCTGCCATAGCCGGAATTTTGAAGCAGGAAGGTTACGTTGAGGACGTGGCCGAAGATGGCGGCAACATTGCAATTACCTTGAAATATATTGACGGGCGTCCTGCCATCAGCGGCCTTAAGCGCAAAAGCAGCCCCGGACGCAGGGTATATGTGAATTCACGCGAAATTCCCAGCGTGCAGAATGGCTTGGGCATATGCATTTTATCCACTTCCAGCGGTGTGCTGGATGGCCGTACCGCCCTTGATAAAAAAGTTGGCGGCGAACTTCTTTGCGAAATCTGGTAGGGAGGCAATTATGTCGCGAATTGGAAAATTGCCCGTTCCCGTGCCTGCTGGAGTGGAAGTCAAGGTCGGCCCTGAGCAAATTGAAGTCAAGGGGCCCAAAGGAGTGCTGCATACTCCTGTATGCGATCTCCTGGAATATGAATTGAAGGATGGTCATCTTACCATTACCAGACGGGAAGAGACCAGACAAAGCCGCTCCCAGCATGGTCTCAGGCGCACCCTTGTCGCAAATTGCATTGAGGGAGTGACCAAGGGATTCTCAAAAGCCCTTGAAGTTATTGGCATTGGCTATCGTGTCGCAGTCAAGGGGAATATGGTAGAGTTGGCGGTTGGATTTTCCCACCCTGTCATTATCGAGTTGCCAGAAGGCATCAAGGCCGCTGTTGAAGGCCAGGTTCTGACTCTCACCGGTATTGATAAAGAGCTTGTAGGCGAAACTGCGGCTAGGATACGCCGTATCCGCAAGCCTGAACCCTACAAGGGTAAAGGCATTAAATATGTAAACGAGATTGTCCGTCGCAAGGTGGGCAAATCCGGCGGCAAGAAGTAGGTGGCAGAGATGAAGGAAAGCAAGAACAAGATGCGGCAGCATCGCAAGATCCGCATCCGCAAGAAAGTTTCTGGTACCGCGGAACAGCCAAGGCTTGTTGTCTACAGATCCAACATGCATATTTATGCCCAGATTGTGAATGACATCGAGGGCGCCACCATTGTATCCGCATCGACATTGAGCTTGTGCAAAAAAGAGCCTGGCTTGCATTGCAATAAGGAAGGCGCGGAAAAGGTTGGCCGTGAAATAGCCCAGATGGCGAAGGAAAAAAATATTAGCAAGGTCGTTTTTGATCGTAACGGCTACATTTATCATGGTCGAATAAAGGCTGTGGCAGATGGAGCCAGGGCAGGGGGACTGGAGTTCTGATATGCGGCAGGAAAATTCGAACAACAGCGAAACACAGCATAATGAGCTTGGCGAAATTGAGAAGATTGTTGCCCTCAACCGTGTTGCCAAAGTGGTGAAAGGCGGACGTCGCTTCAGCTTCAGCGCCCTTGTGGTGGTTGGTGATGGCAAGGGCGGCGTCGGTTATGGCCTCGGTAAGGCGCAGGAAGTTCCTGAAGCCCTCAGAAAAGCCACGGAGCGCGCGCGCAAAAACAGGGTGAATATTCCTCTTCTCGACGGCACCCTCCCCTATGAGGTGCTTGGCCGGTTTGGCGCCGGTTGTGTGATGCTCAAGCCGGCATCCCAGGGCACAGGCATAATTGCCGGTGGCGCTGTGCGCGCTGTCATGGAAGCCGTCGGTGTGCGCGATGTCCTATCCAAGGCCATTGGCACCAATAATCCCCATAATGTCCTTAGGGCAACCATGGAAGGGTTGATGAACCTTCGCAGCGCCGCAGAAGTTTCGTCCCTGCGCGGCATGAAGCTGGAAGCTGTAAGGAAGTAGGCGATGAAGCAGATAAGTGTAGAACTGGTGCGTTCCCGCATCGGCACCACACCGCATCAGCGTAAAATGCTTGATGCCCTTGGCCTGAAAAAAATGCACAAAATTAAAACTTTTAATGACACGCCTGCCATTCGCGGCATAATCCGCAAGGTTCCTCACCTTGTTGCCATAGTGGAAAAGGGTTAACAGGAGAAAAACATGCAGCTTCATGAGCTTTATCCTTTCCCTGAAGAGCGCAAGACAAGGCGCCGCGTTGGCCGCGGCCAGGGTTCTGGCCTTGGTGGCACAGCCGGTCGTGGACACAAGGGGCAGAATGCCCGTTCCGGCGGTGGCGTACGCCCGGGTTTTGAGGGTGGCCAGATGCCACTGCAGCGTCGTCTGCCAAAACACGGTTTCAAAAATGCGCTTTTTAAAATTGTTTATCAGCCGGTCAATCTCGATTCCCTGCAGAAGGCTTTTCCTGACAAGAAGAATATCAGTATTCAGGACATTTATGAAAGAGGCCTCGCGCATCGCTCCGAACTGGTGAAAATTCTTGGAGATGGAGAAGTAGCCGGGCCAATAAGTGTTGAGGCCCACAAGTTCAGCGCCAATGCGGCCGATAAAATCAGAAAGGCGGGAGGGACTGTCACAGAATTGCTGGCAGACATTCCCGTTGTTGAAGAAAGTGTTACAGTAAAAGAAACCGTGGAATAGAAAAGGCATTTCATGCCTGGTGTCTATTCGGCGCCATGACAGATCAGGCAACAGGCATTGGTGAATATGTCGCCAATGCCCGTTGTCCTGTATGGCAATATCCAGCCTGCGTTTATTTCCATTCCTGGCGCCAAATTTTTTTGGCAGGCATTTGATCTTTCAAACAAAGAGATATCCATGGCAGCGGCTACGACAAATACTTCCCCCGGACAGGCTGATCTTGCCAAAAGGCTTGGCTGGACTTTTCTGATTTTGTGTTGTTACCGGATTGGCGTTCATGTGCCCATCCCCGGTGTAGACGCATCCGCCCTTTCCTCTTTTTTTGAAAGCATGCAGGGAACATTGTTCAGCCTTTTTGACATGTTTTCCGGCGGCGGTCTTTCCAATGTCTCCGTTTTTGCTCTTGGTGTGATGCCTTACATATCTGCCTCCATCATCATGCAGCTTCTGCAGGTGGTGAGCCCGGATATCAAACGCATGGCACGTGAGGAGGGTCAGGCGGGACGCCGCAAAATTACCCAATATACCCGCTACATGACGGTATTGATCACCCTGGTGCAAGGTCTTGGCATAGCGGTGGGTCTGGAGAATATGACGAGCCCGGCTGGCAGCCCCGTTGTGCTTCATCCTGGCTGGGACTTTCGCCTGGTCACCATGATCACCTTCTGTGCCGGTTCTGTTCTTGTAATGTGGCTGGGCGAACAGATCAGCGAGCGGGGCATAGGCAATGGCATATCCCTTATAATTTTTTGTGGCATAGTAGTAGGCATACCGCGAGGCATCATCCAGTCATATGCCCTCATGGAAGCAGGGGACATGAGCGTGTTCATGGCAATTATCCTGCTGGTATTCATGGCTGCCGTCACGGTATTCATTGTTTTTGTGGAAAGGGCGCAAAGACGCATTCCCATCAGTTATGCAAAAAGGCAGGTGGGCCGTAAAATGTTTGGCGGCCAAAACTCACATCTGCCTCTGAGGCTGAACACTGCCGGCGTCATACCCCCTATTTTTGCTTCATCCCTGTTGCTGTTTCCTGCCACCATCGGGCAGTTTTCCGGCAATGAATATGTGCGCAGGGTTGCTGAATTTTTTGCTCCTAACGGGCTGATGTATAATGTTTTGTATGTGGCACTGATGTTCTTCTTCTGTTATTTCTACACGGCCATAATTTTTGACCCGAAGGAAATGGCTGAAAATTTGAAGAAGAATGGAGGCTTTATTCCCGGTATCAGGCCCGGTGAAAAAACCGCCGAATACATTGACACTGTGCTTTCAAGACTGACATTTTCAGGAGCCATTTACATCTCCCTTGTCTGCCTCATGCCCATGATGCTGATCAGCTACTTTAATGTACCATTTTATTTTGGTGGCACAAGTTTGCTGATTCTTGTTGGGGTAGCCATGGATTTCATGAATCAGGTAGAATCCCATATGATATCCAGGCAGTATGAGATGCTAATGCGCAAATCACGTAAAGCTGGCAAATAGACAATTCCACGGCGACAGCATGAGACAGGCGCCGGATTAAGCATTTGCAAACAATAATAGTTATCAGGACAAGATTGCTCAGGCAATGAAAAAATATCATGGCGCTTTTATAAAGAATGAAAGGGAGATCGGCTGCCTGAGGCAGGCCAATCGTATGGTTGCCAACATACTGGATGCAGTGGGGGACATGGTCAAACCAGGCATCACCACAGCCATGATTGAGGATCTTGCGCTCAAGATGTGTGCTGGCTATGGAGTGAAACCTGCATTTCAGGGTTATTGCGGCTATCCCTATGCAACGTGCTGCTCCGTAAACGAGCAGGTGGTGCATGGGTTCCCCTCCAATAGACCTCTAGACGAAGGAGATATAGTCAGCGTTGATATGGGTGTTGAGTATGAGGGTTTTGTCGGTGATGCGGCCAGAACCTACGCAGTGGGCAATGTATCTGACATGGCTAGACGCCTGATGCAGGTGACAGAGGAAAGCCTTTATGTTGGCATTGACAAGGCACGCGCCGGAAATGATGTTTATGAAATTGGCGCGGCGGTACAGGCTTATGTTGAAAAGGCCGGTTTTGGTGTGGTACGCCGCTTTGTAGGTCATGGCGTTGGTGCTCGTATGCATGAAAAACCCGAAGTGCCCAATTTTAGACCTTCAATGCCAGGGCTTGTTTTGCATAATGGCATGGTGATAGCCATAGAGCCAATGGTCACCGAGGGAACCTATGAAGTGGATATCCTTGCTGACAAATGGACTGCCGTGACAAGAGATGGCAAGCTGGCCGCCCATTTTGAGCATAGTGTGGCAATTAGGCCCGAAGGTCCGGAGATTTTAAGTATTTCCGACCGTGGCTTGAACAGGGAAACCTGGAGAGCTTGACAGTTTATAATTTTTATTATAAAAAACGCAGTTTCAAATAGCCAGCAAATCACCGGTAATACTCAAAATTCATTCGTACCAATGTTTTTGCGGCAGAGACAACCTGCGGTTTTGATGGAGTGAGTAATGAAAGTCAGGCCATCTGTGAAAAAAATTTGCCCAAAGTGCAAGGTGATCAGGCGCAAGGGCGTGTTAAGGGTAATTTGTGAAAACCCCCGGCATAAGCAGCGCCAGGGATAGGGCGGGAGTAGATTGTGGCTAGAATAGCTGGTGTTGATTTGCCGCGCGGCAAACGTGTGGATATTGCCCTCACCTATATCTACGGAATAGGTCGCAATACAGCATTGAAAATCCTCGATAGCACAGGCGTTAATTGGGAGCGCAATATTGATGATCTTTCTGCTGATGAGATAAATGAGATCCGCAAGGAACTTGAGCAGAATTATAAGGTCGAGGGTGATTTACGCCGCGAGGTATCCAGCAACATTAAGAGGTTGATGGATATTGGCTGCTATCGTGGCCTGAGACACCGGCGTGGATTGCCTGTGCATGGCCAGCGTACACACACAAATGCCAGGACCAGAAAAGGACCAAGGCGCGGCGCAGTTGGCAAAAAGAAATAATTGGGCGCTCCCTGCGCATAGCAGGTTTAGGGATTACAGCATCCGGCAAATTATTAAAATCTGGTAGAATAGTTACAGCCGGATGAATAGTTTATCTGAATGCCGGCATTCTTTGATTCCGGTAAATTCTTTATTTCAATTTTCTGCGTGATAGGCGCCATCGCAATCAGCCCATAAGGTTTGGCGACAGGCAATATCTGGCAAAAACAGAGGTGGAAAATGGCAAGACCCAAAAAAGCGGTTAAAAAGAAGGAAAAAAAGAATGTGCCTCTTGGCGTTGCCCATATCCAGGCATCATTCAACAATACCATTGTAACTTTTACCGACACTCGAGGGAATGCCATTTCCTGGGCATCCGCCGGTCAGAGTGGCTTTAAGGGATCGCGCAAATCCACACCTTTCGCAGCCCAGGTCGCAGCAGAGACAGCAGCCCGCAAGGCGCAGGAAAATGGTATGCGTACAGTGGGTATCTATGTCAAAGGTCCTGGGTCAGGTCGTGAGGCAGCCATGCGCGCCATAGCCCAGGCTGGTTTTCGCGTGGCATTCATCCGTGATGTAACACCTATTCCTCATAATGGTTGCAGGCCCCCAAAAAGGCGCAGGGTCTAGGGCTTTAATATTTTATCGGCCTAATTTTACTGAGCGGCTGCATTTCAGATATTAATGCCCACAAACGGGCCTCAGGACAAATCTTAAGGAAATATTCATGGCAAAATATACAGAAGCCAAATGTCGGCTTTGCCGGCGTGAGGGCTGCAAGCTTTTTTTGAAAGGCGACAGGTGCTTTACAGAAAAATGCGCTTTGCAGAGGCGCCCCTATGCTCCTGGCCAGCATGGCCGCGCACGCAAGAAGATAAGTGAATATGCCGTGCAGTTGCGTGAGAAGCAAAAAACCAAGCGAGCCTATGGCGTTCTCGAGCGCCAGTTCCACGGTTATTTTGAAAAGGCCGAAATGCGTCGCGGTGTAACCGGTTTCAATCTGCTTGAGATTCTGGAAAGGCGTCTGGACAATGTTGTGTTCAAGCTTGGGTTTGCCACGTCCCGTGATCAGGCCAGACAAATGATTCGTCACGGTCTTTTTACCTTGAATGGCAATAAGGTGAATATTCCATCAATTCAGGTAAAAGTTGGCGATGTGGTGGAAGTGCCAGAAAAGAATCGTAAAATTCCTGTGCTTGCCCAGGCCGCAGATACCATTGCCAGACGCGGCAGCCCGGCATGGCTTGAATCCGATGGCGCCGCTTTTAAAGGCGTGGTCAAGGCATTGCCACAGCGTGATGACATACAGTTCCCCGTAAATGAGCAGCTTATTGTCGAACTTTATTCCAAATAAGCGGGGTGCGCATGCTATTTAAACAGGGCGAGCGTCTGATTAATGCGCGCAACTGGTCCGAACTGGTAAAACCTGAATCCATCCTGCGTGAGAATGAGTCAGCTGATGGATCCTATACCAGATTTGTTTGTGAACCTCTTGAGCGCGGTTATGGCACTACAATTGGCAATGCCATGCGCAGGGTTCTCCTCTCATCCCTGCAAGGGGCCGCTTTTGTATCTGTGAAAATCGCAGGCGTGCAGATGGAGTTCACAACCATACATGGTGTAAAAGAGGATGTTACAGATATTATTCTGAATCTTAAACAGGTCAGATTGCGCATGGATACGGACGAGCCGCAAAAACTCGTACTCCATGCCGACAAGAAAGGCGATGTGACAGCGGCCAACATCAAGGCCAACCAGCATGTCCAGATTTTGAATCCGGATCTGCACATTGCCACTCTCACAGAGGACATCAATCTGGAAATGGAGCTTGAGGCCAGAATGGGCAAGGGCTACATACCCAATGATGAGCATGATAATCTTGATGACAATGAGATAGGCCTCATCAAGCTGGATTCCAGTTTCTCCCCTGTGCGTAGAGTGGCATATACTGTTGAGGACGCCCGCGTTGGTCAGATGACCAACTATGACAGGCTTATCCTGGAAGTCTGGACGGATGGCTCCATCACCGCGGCGGATGCTGTCGCCTATAGCGCAAAGATAATAAAGGATCAGATTTCTGTTTTCATCACCTTCGATGAACGTATTTCCGGTGATATGCGCTCTGGTGCAAATGACAATGGTGAACTCAACGAACATCTCTTCAAAAGCATAGACGATCTTGAGCTTTCAGTTCGCGCCACCAACTGCCTTCGTAGCGCCAATATTTCCACAGTTGGAGAATTGGTGCAAAAAACTGAGGCGGATATGTTGAAGACCAAAAATTTTGGCCGCAAATCCCTTGATGAAATTAAAAGCGTGTTGCTGGACATGGGGCTAGATTTTGGCATGAAGGAAGAGGGATTCGAAAAGAAATTCCAGGAATGGAAAAGGAAGCAGCAAAATGAGGCATAGCAATTCAGGCCGCAAGTTTTCCCGCACACCGGCACACCGCAAGGCAATGCTTATTAATCTTGCAAAAGCTTTGCTTACACATGGTAAGATATGCACCACAGAGATGAAGGCAAAGGATTTGCGAGGCGTTGTTGAGCCTATGATAACATTGGCCAAACGCAATGATCTGCATGCCAGACGCCTTGTATATAAGGCTCTCAATGACCATGCCCTTGTAAAACACCTTTTTGACAAGGTTGGCCCTGTTTTTGCCGATGTCCCAGGTGGGTATACAAGGGTGATAAAATTGGCCAAAGCCAGAAAAGGCGATAATGCTCCAATGGCCATTATTGAATTTTCCCGAGCCCTAAATGAAGACAAGAAAGAAGAGATAGAGGCTGCCAAATAGTCGTACATCAGCATTTAGCCCTCTCGCCATTTGGTGATAAGGGAAAATCAGATCTCTTAATAATATGAAAAAGCTGGCTTTTTAGCCAGCTTTTTCATTTATAATAATTCAAACATTGCGCAGAAGGATGAAAATACGGCTTGCAAGGGCTTCCCAGATGCGCGCCGGACTTACATTATAAGACAGCATATCCTGAGCTTCAGCCAACCACAGGCACAATTTGGCAATCCAGGCCGCATTGCCTGCAATTCGGACAAATATATTATCTAGTGGCTTTGAGGTGTCATTTGCACCAGCGGTTGCCCTTGCAAGTGATTGCTGGCAGCAGACCAGCAGCTGGGCGGCCATTGTGGCATCAAATGCGCCTTTGCCGGCTATTTTGTCCATAAATCCATTGCCTGAGCCCAGAAATTCGGCGAGGCTGGATTCTTGCGGATTCAGCTCTTTTTTTGTGGACTTGCTGCTTGTCCATGGCAAAGTCAGACAGATGGATCGTGATACCAGAGTAGGCAGAATTTGGGCTCTCTGAGGGGAGAGCAAAACGAAAACAGTATTTTCTCCCGGTTCCTCGAGGGTTTTCAGCAGACTGTTTAGAGCTTCCTCCCTTGTGGAGCCCATTCCCTGCAAAATTGCAACGCGCTTGCCATTGCCATGTGGACGCACTCCCAGGTTTGCTTTTAGCTCGCGGATGTTTTCCATCCGCAATGCACGCACAGGCCCTGGTTTTTCCTCGTCCTGTTTATTGGTAATGCGTCCATCGAATATATGGAGGTCCATATATTCATTATTGGCAATTTGTCTGCAAACGCGGCATGTGCCGCATGGTTTTGCCGGCTGCCCCTGTTGCGAGAGCTCCCGCGCGCTGGTGCAGTTGAGAGCCTTTGCCCAGTACAGCCCCATGTCCATACGTTCCTTTTCATTGCCGCCTTCCAGCAATAGAACAGACGGAGGTCTGCGGGCCAGTAGATCCAGGCGCGAGCGCAACTGCTCCATTGCGCCCGCGCTATCTGCATGTTCCATTAAATCATTCCCTTGCCAGGGTCTGATCACGGCCCGGTCCGACAGATACGAGGCTGACGGGAACGCCGCTAATTTGCTCTATCTTTTGTATGTAATTCTTTGCGGCTTCTGGCAATTCATTATAATTGGCGCAGTTGCTGATATCCTCATCGAAACCTGGCACAGTATCATATATTGGTTTTACCCGTGCCAGATCACCTTCTACTTGAGGCATGTATTCAAGCGTCTTACCATCCAGCTCATATGCCACACAGATTTTAAGCTGGGGCAGGCTTTCCAGCACATCCAGCTTGGTCAGGGCAATTTGGGTCAGGCCGTTGAGGCGCACACTTTCCCGCACAACTACCATATCGAGCCAGCCGCAGCGTCTAGGGCGTCCTGTTGTAGCGCCAAATTCATGCCCTTTGGCACCAAGATAGCTCCCGGCATCATCCAGAAGTTCCGTGGGAAAGGGGCCGGAGCCAACCCGGGTAGTGTAGGCTTTGACAACACCAACAACCTCGTCAATATTTCCCGGAGCTATCCCGCTCCCGCAGGTAGCCCCACCAGCCACAGTGTTGGAGGAGGTCACAAAGGGGTAGGTGCCATGGTCAATATCGAGATGTATGCCTTGCGCGCCCTCAAACAGGATGTTCTTATCCGCGTTTATGGCATCATGAACGATTGCCTCCGTATCTTTAATATACGGCAAAATGCGTGGCGCAATCTCCAGAAGCTCGGCTGCAATCTTGTCGGGATCCAGGCACTCAAATTTATACAGTTCCTTTAAAAGGATGTTTTTCTCAAGCAGGGCATGGTCGATCTTTGAACGCACAAGATCGGCATTGCCCAAATCACCTGCGCGGATGCCAATCCGGGCGGCCTTGTCTTCATAACATGGGCCAATACCCCTGCCTGTGGTGCCTATTTTGTTGCCTGCCCTTTTGGCCTCACGGGCTTTATCCAGGCTTTTATGATACGGCAGGATCAAGTGCGCCTTTTTGCTGATGGCAAGCCTTTCCGGAGAAATATCGATTCCTTTTTTTGCCAATGCTTCTATTTCTGCAAGAAATACCTCGGGATCAAGCACTACGCCATTTGCAATAACGCACTTTACACCAGGATGCAGAATGCCTGATGGCACGAGATGCAGTATGGTCTGTTCATTGCCGACCTTTATGGTATGGCCAGCATTGGCGCCACCCTGAAAACGAACTATCATGTCGCTGCCAGCGCTCAACAGATCGACTATTTTCCCTTTGCCCTCGTCGCCCCATTGCGCGCCGATTATAACAGTGTTCATTGCCTTTACCCACCTTATCTGCATATACGCTCAGAATTTCCCACTACCTGGGAAAGCGAGCCGCCATGAACCAGTCTCACGCGATGGGATATGCCCATTTCAATTGGCATATCCTGAAGTTCCGATTGCCAAAATTCCGCTTTTTTAGCATATCAGGAATGGCCAGGATGGCAAGAGTTGCTGGCTGGCATACAAATGCGGGCAGGTCTGCTCTTCCCAAATCTGGCATAAAACATTTTATTGCGCTTTTTGCATTCAACCCTTAAACTTGGCAATTACAAAAGCCAAGATCAGGTTGGCAGGACGCTATAGGCTTATTGTTTGCAGATTTTTAAATGCGCACCTGCCAGGGGAACATGTAACCGGTCACATAAATCCAGCCTCCGCATGTGAGGAATTTCCGTTTTTATGGACAGGGATTTATTATCCGGCAGGTTGCCAAAATTATGCAAATTTCACCAGGTTTTAAAAGGAGAATAGCATGAAAATTTGCGCGTCATTTGTCCTGATGATTACATTGCTTGCGTCTGGCGCCCTGGCCCATGCCAAAGCCAGCATTGCGGACATGTACACCGATGCCGTGATGACTGCGGACATTCCGGTGCTTGAGAAAATTCTTGCCCCCAATTTCTGGTACATTGCCTCCAATGGGCATATTCGCGACAAGGCCCATTTTATCGAGGATCTCAAGGACAAGAAACTTGTAGTCAATCGCATGACCCTTACCAATATCCGCGAAACCAAAGTCGGTGATACGAGCCTGCTCACTTCCAATGGTATATTTCATGGCATGTCTGATATGCCAAGGCCACAGGGTCTGATGCGTTATACCATGGTTATCGCTGACAATAATGGTTCGGAGCAGGTAGTCCTTTTTCAGGCCACACCCGTTATTTCAACGGAAGATTGCATGGATGGCAACTGCAAGATTAAATAGGAGATCTTCGGATCTTGATTTTTCTGTAAATTCTTATTGACATTTATTGGATAACGGAATATGGTAAAAAAGTTGGGTCGTTAACTCAGTAGGTAGAGTATCTGCCTTTTAAGCAGAGAGTCGCAGGTTCGATCCCCGCACGACCCACCAA
>CAJUMQ010000013.1:0-1233 GCA_910587035.1 uncultured Desulfovibrio sp.
TCTCCATCTACAATATCAGATTTATCATTAATACATAAACAAGTATCAAAACCCTTTTTTATAACTTTATATCCAGTTTCCAATAGTTGGCTATTTATGTTAAATACATTAGAAAACAATATTACATTTCCGATAGAATTTTGTACACATTTTTTCCTTGCAATATGTATCCCATCATTGGCATTATACTCATAAATTTTTATATTAGGAGTATCCAGCATATTTTTTTGTATACACAGTTTTATTTTATCAATAGCATCCATTGCTATCAATATAAGCTCTATATTTTTTGGCAATTCATTATTTAAAATTCTTTCCAATATATATATATCATTGTCCCTCAATACAAGAATGACTGATAAGTCGAACTTCTTTTCATTAACGTTATGCTGTATAACATATTTATTTTTTGAACATAACTTTCTGCCCTCGAATATACCAAAATTAACAAAATGATATAGAGGATCTATATTACTCAACTTAACATCTTCATAATTTTCTTTGTAGGCATCCCAATCAATTAACTTATCATTCTGTAAAACTTTGATTATATCATCTATATTATTAATTTCACTTGCATCATTAAATTCATTCAGTAATTCCTCTAACATGATATCGGATGGCAGAGCTTCAAGCAATAATGTAGTAATTTTATTCATATTTTTGTTTATAAAATATAATTTGTATATTTTTTTGTTATAAAAACTTTTTCGTATAACATTAATTATTGGATATAATTATCATTTCTATATTCCCTACACGCCAGGCTTATAAACCCGGAGCGGCTGACACCCATTTTTCTGGCCTTATTATCAATCATTTCCAATATGCCAGTTTTCAAAGATATTGTTACCCTTATATACCTTTCCTCTTCCCTCTTTTGCTCCGGTTCAAACTGCACTATCCGGTATTGTGTGCCCATGGCCAGGGGAATATTGTTTTTTAGGGCATTCTCCCGCTCCCTGCTCTCGGCATCTTCAATGGTTGAAGGTGGAGGTATGGGGCAGCCCTCCGCCATCATCAAGGCCAGATGCAGGCTTAGGGCCTCCGAGGCCATTTGCAGGGCATCTTCCAGATTCTCCCCAATGCTGACACAGCCCGGCAAATCCACAAAAGACACCCCGTATCTGCCGCTGCCATCCGCATAAGGAGTGAGGGTTGCTGGATAGTACAATTTTTACTTTCCCGTGGGCGCCGCGCGTTTTCTTCTTTTTATGCTGTAGCCACAGACAT